>JBBAPJ010000077.1:0-3516 GCA_040400855.1 Rubrivivax sp. | reverse complement strand
TCCCTGGCGGGTCTCGCCTGGGGCGGGCCGCGCGTCAAGCGGCGCCTCGAGCTCTCGCGGGCCAAGCATCGATCCCTGGCCGGCCACTCACGCCTGGCCAAGCGCATCGCCTCGCTGCTGCCGGGCTACGCCTACGACGAAGAGGCCTTCCTGGCCTCCGACGGCGCCCCGGCAGCGGTCGTGCAGCAGCGGCGAGAGGGCTTGGCCGAGCTGGCCCGGGAGTACGCCTCGCGCTATGCGCTGAGCCTGGTCAGCACGGCGCGTGCGCGCGAGGCGCTGCCAGACCTGCAGTTCACCGGCAGCTACCGCGTGCCCTACCAGTACGGCCCCCACTTGCGCGAGCAGCTGCGCGTGGCGGGGTTCCTCGCGGCCTCCGCCGGTGTCCAGGTGGAAGACCTGGATGGCAACGCCCTCTACGACCTCACCGGCTCCTATGGCGTCAACCTCTTCGGCTACGACTTCTACAAGGCTTGCATCGAGGAGGCCCAGGCGGTCGCCCGTGGCCTGGGCCCGGTGCTCGGGGCCTACCATCCCTGCGTGCTGGAGGTGATCGAGGGGCTGCGCGCCATCAGCGGCCATGACCAGTTTTCCTTCCACATGTCCGGCACCGAGGCCGTCATGCAGGCGGTCCGGCTGGCGCGGTACCACACGCGGCGCACCCACCTCGTGCGCTTCTGCGGCGCGTACCACGGCTGGTGGGAGGATGTGCAGCCGGGCCCGGGCAACCCGCTGCCCCCGCGCGAGACCTACACGCTGCGCGACATGGACCCGCGCAGCCTGAGGGTGCTGCGCACGCGGCGCGACATCGCCTGCGTGCTCGTGAACCCGCTGCAGGCGCTGCATCCCAATGCCAACGCGCCCGGGGACTCCTCGCTCGTGGACAGCAGCCGGCGCGCAGGCTTCGACCGGGCTGCCTACACCCGGTGGCTGCAGGAGCTGCGCGAGGTCTGCACCGAGCGAGGCATCGCGCTCATCTTCGACGAGGTCTTCGTCGGCTTCCGCCTTGCCCCGGGCGGGGCGCAGGAGTACTTCGGCGTGCAGGCCGACCTGGTGACCTACGGCAAGACGCTGGGCGGAGGTCTGCCGGTGGGGGTGGTGTGCGGCCCGGCACGCTGGATGAAGCGTTACCGCGAAGAGCGGCCGGCCGACATCTGCTTCGCCCGAGGCACCTTCAATGCCCACCCCTACGTGATGGCTGCCATGGCGGCCTTCATCAGGCGCCTGCGCGAGCCGACGCAGCAGGCCCTCTACGAAGGGCTCGATGCGCGCTGGAACGAGCGCGCCAGCGCTTTCAACGCACGCTTCGAACAGGAAGGGCTGCCCTGCAGGGTGGCCAACCTGTCTTCGATCTGGACGATGACCTACATGGTGCCCAGCCGCTACAACTGGATGTACCAGTTCTACCTGCGGGCCGAGGGCATCGGCCTGAGCTGGGTCGGGACGGGCCGCTTCATCTTCAGCCTCAACTACACCGACGCCGATGTCCAGGAGGTGCTCGAGCGCTTCGTGTCGGCCGGCCAGCGCATGCAGGCGCATGGCTGGTGGCGTGAGGAGCCGGGCCTGACCGATCGCGCCATCCGGCGCAGCCTGCTCAGGGAGATGCTGGGCCGCCTTCGGCCGGGAGTGTGACGGGACGCGAGCCCCGCCACGTGAGCCATCCGAGCGCGGTGGCCACGAGCAGCCCGAATCCCGTCATGAGCGGGACGATCGGCACCTCCCACCCGAGCAGCAGACCGTAGACGCCGAGCATGGCCAGCACGCTCGCGTTCTCGTTGAAGCCCTGCACCGCAATCGAGCGGCCTGCCGACAGCACCGTCACGCCTCGGTGTTGCAGGAGCGCGTTCATGGGCACGATCAGCAGCCCCCCCGCCGCCCCGGCCAGTGCCAGGAGGGGCAAGGCGAGCATCACGCTGTCCACCTGCGCCATCAAGGGAATGAGCAGCCCCAGGCCGATGCCCAGGGGCAGCATCCGGCTCGCCCGGTGCAGCGGCACGAAGCGTCCGGCCGCGAGGGCGCCTGCCGCGACGCCGAGTGCGACCACGGCCTGCAGGTAGGCTGCGCGCTCGAGCGTCAGGCCCAGCAGCTCCGTGGCCCAGCGCAGCACCACGAACTGCAAGGTGGCGCCCGCGCCCCACACCACGGTCGTTGCAGCCAGGGACAGGCCGCCCTCGGGGTCGCGCCACAAGGTGCGGTGCGACTGGAGGTAATCCCGGCACAACGCCAGGGGCGAGGAGGGGGGGCGCGGGTAGCGCGCCCCGCTGTCGGGGATGCCCAGGTTCAACGCCGAGGCCAGGAGGTACAAGGCGATCACAAAGCCCAGTGATGCGGCGTAGGCCGTGCGGTGTGCTCCGGCGGTGGCCGATGCCAGCCAGGCAGCCATCGCGTCAGCCGGCGCACTGTCCAGCACCCCGGGGCTCACCAGCACGCCTCCGAGGACGGTGCCCAGCAGCGCAGCCCCCACTACCGTCACCTCGATCCAGCCGTTGGCCACCACCAGGCGGGAGGCGGGGACGATCTCTGTGATGAGGCCGTACTTGGCCGGAGCGTAGGCGGCCGCGCCCAGGCCGATCAGTGCGAAGGCCAAGGCCGGATGGAGTCCGGCGACGAGCGCGAGGGCGCCCCCGAGCTTCACTGCGTTCATCCAGGCCATCAGGCGTGCCTTCGGCACCGCGTCTGCCAGCGGCCCGAGACCCGGCGCCAGCACCACGTAGGCCAGCGTGAATCCGAACTTCAGCATCGGTGCCCACCAGGGCGGATGGCCTTGCTCGGCGAGCAAGGCGATGCCCACGATCAGCAGCGCGTTGTCGGCCAGCGCCGAGGCGAACTGCGCGGAGATCAGCAGGCGAAAGCCGGGTGGCATGGGCGCGGGCGCATCGATTCGATCTGGGGCTTGCGAGGGTCGTCCCGAAGGTATTTCGGCACCATGACCGATCGGTGACTTCCTGATGAAGGGCTGATGACGGCCGCCGAGCCCCGGGTGTTCATCAAGTTGTCACGTCGATTCCGCAGAGTCGAATGCGATCGCTTCACTGACTTCCAGATTCGCTGGGGAGACCGACACATGCACGCAACATCCCGCCCGCGCTGGCGCGCCCTGCCTTCCGCATTGGCGGCTCTCGCACTGAGCGCGGGCCTCCTCGCCGCCTGCGGCGGCGGCAGCGATGGGGGCGAGGCGACCCCTGTCTCGCTCACGATGGAGAAGATCGGGGGCTTCAGCGGCGGCGCCGTCGGCGCAGCCGAGATCCCGGCCTACGACGCCACCACGCAACGCCTGTTCGTGGTCAACGGTGCCAACGGCACGGTGGACGTGCTCGACCTGAAGGACCCCCGCAATCCCACCCGGGTGGGCACGATCTCGGTGGCGGCACTCGGCGCCAGCGCCAACAGCGTGGCCGTGCACGACGGGCTCGTGGCGGTGGCGATCGAGGCGAGCCCGAAGACCAACCCGGGCGTCGTGGCCTTTTACGACGCGCGCGACCTGCGCCTGCTGACCCAGGTGACGGTGGGCGCACTGCC
>JBBAPJ010000076.1:0-11041 GCA_040400855.1 Rubrivivax sp. | reverse complement strand
ACCACCATGCCGTCGGCGCCGAAGCTCTTGTCGAGCTGGAAGATCTGCGTGGTGGCCACGCCGTTGGCGTTCCACACGATCCAGGTCTCCACCGTCGTGGCCGCGCACTGGATGTCGCCCGAGGCGATGGCCAGGTGGCGGTCCTTCTGCGGGATCTTCTTGATCGTCACATCCAGGCCGTGCTTCTTGTAGATGCCGGCCTCCTTGGCGAGCGTGAGCGGCGCAAAGCCGGTCCAGCCGGACATGCCGATGGCGACCTTGGTCTCCTGGGCGGAGGCTGCGGTGCCGAAGGTGGCCAGCGCAACGGCGGCCAGGGCGACGAGGGACTTCTTCAAGGTTCTCTCCTCAACGAGGGGGCGGCAGGATGCCAGGATGGGTGAACGCACAGGCGCAGCCCCGAAGCGTAGGCCCGCGGCGGGCGGGCCACAACACCGGCAAACCCGGGCGCCTGACAGCGGGCGCCCGGAGCCCGGCCACGGCCGCGGCAGCCGCCTCGGGAATCAATCGGGGATCCACAGCACGGGCAGCCCCTCGAGTTCGCGCAGCACGCCGGCGGCCTCGCCGCCGCGCACCATCGCTGCGGCGCGCTCGATGTCCGGGGCGAGGTAGCGGTCCTGCTGCACCGAGGGGCAGTGTGCGCGCAGCCGCGCATGGGCCTGCTCGAGCGCGCGGCTGCTGGCGAGCGGGCGCAGGAAGTCGATGCCCTGCGCCGCGGCCAGCCACTCGATGCCCAGGATGTGCGCGACGTTGGCGATCATCGGCTGCAGCCGCCGCGCGGCGAAGGTGGCCATGCTGACGTGGTCCTCCTGGTTCGCGCTCGTGGGCAGGGAGTCGACGCTGGCCGGGTGCGCGAGCGACTTGTTCTCGCTGGCCAGCGCCGCAGCCGTGACGTGGGCGATCATGAAGCCGCTGTTCAGGCCGGGCTCGGCGCACAGGAAGGGCGGCAGGCGCGACACGTTGGCGTCGATCAGCATCGCGATGCGGCGCTCGGCGATCGCCCCGACCTCGGCGATGGCCACGGCCATCGCATCGGCCGCCAGCGCCACGGGCTCGGCGTGGAAGTTGCCACCCGACACGAGCTCCCCTGCGCCGCCTTCGTCGAGGAAGACGAGCGGGTTGTCGGTGACGGCGTTGGCCTCGCGCAGCAGTACGCGCGCGGCGTGGCGCAGCTGATCCAGGCAGGCGCCCACCACCTGGGGCTGGCAGCGCAGGCAGTAGGGGTCCTGCACCCGGTCGTCGCCCTCGCGATGCGAGGCACGGATGAAGCTGCCGGCCAGCAGGCAGCGGTAGTACGCGGCCACGTCGACCTGGCCGGGCTGCCCGCGCAGCGCGTGGATGCGCGGGTCGAAGGGCCCGTCGCTGCCGCGCGCCGCATCCACCGTGAGCGCGCCGATCACCAGGGCCGCCTCGAGCACCGGCTCGAAGCCGAAGAAGGCATGCAGGGCCAGCGCCGTGGAGACTTGCGTGCCGTTGATGAGCGCCAGGCCCTCCTTGGCCTGGAGCTCGAGCGGCGCGATGCCCTGGGCGCGCAGCAGCTCGGCTGCGGGACGCCGCACGCCCTCGACGTCGAATTCGCCCTCGCCCATGAGCGCGAGCGTGAGGTGCGCCAGCGGCGCCAGATCGCCCGAGGCCCCGACCG
The DNA here is from genome assembly GCA_040400855.1 of Rubrivivax sp. Taxonomy (GTDB): domain Bacteria; phylum Pseudomonadota; class Gammaproteobacteria; order Burkholderiales; family Burkholderiaceae_C; genus Rubrivivax. The sequence continues at coordinate 9,402 of JBBAPJ010000076.1, read as the reverse complement.
AACCCTGCTCGGGGATCCACGGCACGAGGCCGGTCTCGAGGACGGCCAGCAGCGTGTCGATGACCACCGGCCGCACGCCGGAGTGCCCGCGCGCGAGGCTGGCGGCCTTCAGGGCGAGGATGAGCCTCGTGACGGAGGCGGGCAAAGGCGGACCCACGCCCACGCTGTGCGAGCGGATGAGGTTGCGTTGCAGCGTGGCGAGGTCCGCCGCGCCGATGCGCGTGCTGGCGAGCTTGCCGAAGCCGGTGTTGACGCCGTAGACAGGGGCGTCGCCGGCGGCGGCGCGCTGCACGGCCGCCGCGCTCGCCTCGACGGCAGCACGGGCTGCCGGGTCGAGGTGCAGCCGCAGGCCGCGGTCGGCCGCATGCACGGCCTGCAGCGCCTCCAGGCTCCAGGTGCCGGGGGTCAGGGAGAGCTCGCGCAGCGTCACGGGGCGGCCCGGGAGATCGGGGGCACGGCGGGGCCGGACTCCGGCGGCTCGGGGCTCAGCGCCCCACCATCGGCAAGTCCAGCCCCTGCGCCTTGGCGCAGGCCACGGCTTCCTCGTACCCCGCGTCGGCATGCCGCATGACCCCGGTGCCCGGGTCGTTCCACAGCACCCGCGCCAGGCGCCGGTCGGCCTCGGGGGTGCCGTCGCACACGATGACCACGCCCGCGTGCTGCGAGTAGCCCATCCCCACCCCGCCGCCGTGGTGCAGGCTGACCCAGGTGGCGCCGCCGGCCGTGTTGAGCAGCGCATTGAGCAGCGGCCAGTCCGACACCGCGTCCGAGCCGTCGCGCATGGCCTCGGTCTCGCGGTTGGGGCTGGCCACCGAGCCGCTGTCGAGGTGGTCGCGGCCGATCACGATCGGCGCCTTGAGCTCGCCCGTGCGCACCATCTCGTTGAACGCGAGGCCCGCGCGGTGGCGCTCGCCCAGCCCGATCCAGCAGATGCGCGCGGGCAGCCCCTGGAAGGCGATGCGCTCGCCGGCCATGTCGAGCCAGCGGTGCAGGTGCGGGTCGTTCGGGAAGAGCTCCTTCATCTTCGCATCCGTCTTGCGGATGTCCTCGGGGTCGCCCGAGAGGGCCACCCAGCGGAACGGCCCGACGCCGCGGCAGAAGAGCGGGCGCACGTAGGCGGGCACGAAGCCGGGGAAGTCGAAGGCGTTCTTCACGCCGGCGTCGAAGGCGGCCTGGCGGATGTTGTTGCCGTAGTCCACGGTGGGGATGCCCATCGCCTGGAAGTCCAGCAGCGCCTGCACGTGGACGGCGCAGCTGCGCCGGGCCGCCTCGCGCAGCTCGACGTGGCGGGCGTCGTCGGCGCGCGCGGCCTGCCACTGTGCGAGCGTCCAGCCTGCGGGCAGGTAGCCGTTGACGAGGTCGTGCGCGGAGGTCTGGTCGGTGACGAGGTCGGGCCTCAGCCCGCCGGTGCGGGCCCGCCGCACGAGCTCGGGCAGCAGCTCGGCCGCGTTGCCCAGCAGCGCGACCGAGCGCGCCTGCCGGGCTGCGGTGTAGCGGGCGATGCGCGCAAGCGCATCGTCCAGGTCCGTGGCCTGCTCGTCGACGTAGCGGGTCTTGAGGCGAAAGTCGATGCGGCTTTGCTGGCACTCCACCACGAGGGAGCAGGCCCCGGCGAAGGTGGCTGCCAGCGGCTGCGCGCCGCCCATGCCGCCCAGGCCCGCGGTGAGGATCCAGCGCCCCGACAGGTCGCCGCCATAGTGCTGGCGCCCGGCCTCGACGAAGGTCTCGTAGGTGCCCTGGATGATCCCCTGGCTGCCGATGTAGATCCAAGAGCCGGCCGTCATCTGGCCGTACATCATCAGGCCGCGCCGGTCGAGCTCGTGGAAGTGCTCCCAGCTCGACCACTTGGGCACGAGGTTGGAGTTCGCAATCAGCACGCGCGGTGCATCCTCGTGCGTGCGAAAGACCCCCACGGGCTTGCCGGACTGGATCAGCAGCGACTCGTCGGGCTTGAGCCGCTCGAGCGCGCCCAGGATCGCCTCGAAGCTCTCCCAGTTGCGCGCCGCCTTGCCGATGCCGCCATAGACCACGAGCGCGTCCGGGTTCTCGGCCACCTCGGGGTCGAGGTTGTTCTGGATCATCCGGTAGGCCGCCTCGATCAGCCAGTTGGCGCAGTGCAGCTGCGTGCCGCGCGGTGCGCGCACGGGCCTCGGACGGGCGACGGACTGCAGGGGGGACAGGTCGGTCATGGCGGGAGCTCCGGCGGTGGCACCCGCACGGGCTCGCCCGCCGGGGTTTCGGCATTCACTGTAACGCCACCCGGGGTCGGCCCGGCCGCCCGGCCCGCCCGATCCCGACCGGCAAGGGCAGGCGCAGAATTGCGCCATGCAGCCCGTGTCCGACCCCAGCCGCCTGGCAGCGCTCGCGCGCCGGGCAGCCGCCCTGGCCGACGAGGCCCGGTGCGCCAGCTATGCGGCCGACGGCGCCATCGTGCTGCGCGGCCTGCTGGATGCAGACGAGGTGGAGGAGCTGCGCCGCGGCATCGACGCCAACCTCGCCGCACCGAGCCCGCGTGCCATCGTGGCCAGCCGGCCCGACGATCCGGGCCTGTTCGTCGAGGATTTCTGCACCTGGGCGGACAACCCGCACTACCGGCGTGTCATCTGCGGCTCCGTGCTGGCACAGGTGGCCGCCCGCCTGATGCGCAGCCGCACGGCGCGCCTGTACCACGACCACATGCTGACCAAGGAGCCCGGCACGCGCCAGCCCACGCCCTGGCACCAGGACCAGCCCTACTACAACGTCGACGGGATGCAGAACGTGAGCTTCTGGATCCCGGTGGACGCGGTGAGCCGCGCAGCGACGCTGGAGTTCGCCGCGGGCACCCACCGGGGCCCCTGGCTGATGCCGCGCACCTTCATGACGAAGGAGGCGCGCTGGTTCCCGGAAGGGTCGCTTGCCGAGCTGCCCGACATCGACGCCGGGCGCCGCGCCAACCCGCCCACGCACCGTATCCTGGGCTGGGCGCTGGAACCGGGAGATGCGGTGGCCTTCCACATGCTCACGCTGCACGCGGCCGGTGGCGTCGAGCCCGGCCGCCGGCGCCGCGTGTTCTCGGTGCGCTTCCTGGGCGACGACATGCGGCACGCCCCCCGGCGCTGGAAGACCTCGCCCGACTTCCCCGGCCTGGCCGACGAGTTGCCCGCCGGCGCACCGATGGTCCATCCGCTCTTTCCGCTGCTGTGGGAGGCGAGGTGACGAGCCCGGCGGCCGGTCAGCAGGCCGGGGTGGTACGGCTGCAGGACGCGGCCGTGCAGCGCTGGCGCAACGGCGGGGGTCTGACGCGTGAACTGCTGGCCTGGCGCCCCGGCCTTCCAGCCGCCGGCTCCGGCCCGGACTGGCTCGTGCGCGTGAGCGTGGCCGAGATCACCGCCGACGGCCCGTTCTCGGCCTTTCCCGGGGTCTGGCGCGGCTTTGCAGTGCTCGAGGGGGCGGGGGTGGCACTCACGCTGCACGAGCGCACGCATCGCCTCACGCCCCACCACGACCCGATCACCTTCGACGGCGCGCAGGCGCCCGGCTGCGCCTTGATCGAGGGGCCGACGCGCGACCTCAACCTCATGGTGCGGCAGGCGGCGGGGCGGCTGCAGATGCAGTGCGCAGCCCCCGGACAGGCCTGGGGCGAGGACATGCCCTGGTGGGGCTTGTACGCGCACGCGGCGGCCCGCATCGAGACACCGCACGGGCGCATCGAGCTGCCTGCCGCCACGCTGGTGTGGGGCGAACAGGCCGCCGACGCGCCCTGGCAACTGCTGGAGGGCGAGCGGGCGTGGTGGCTGGGCGTCCAGCCCCCGGGCGCAGCAGGAGGATCCGCCCGGTGAGCCGAGCTGCGCCGACGATCTGGCGCCACGCGCGCCTGGCCACGCTGGCGCAGGCCTCGGGCTGGGGCCTCGTCGAAGACGGTGCGCTCGTGACGCAGGGCGAGCACATCGCCTGGGTCGGGCCGGACGCGCAGCTGCCACGCTCGGTAGCCGCCCCCGACGGCATCGAGCACGACCTGCACGGAGCACTGCTCACGCCGGGCCTGGTGGACGCGCACACGCACCTCGTCTACGCGGGTGACCGCGCTGGCGAGTTCGAACTGCGGCTGCAAGGCGCCACCTACGAAGAGATCGCGCGTGCAGGCGGCGGCATCCGCTCCACCGTCGCGGCCACGCGGGCTGCGAGCGACGAGCACCTGTTCGCCAGCGCGGCGCGGCGGGCGCAGGCGCTGATGGCCGAAGGCGTGACCACGATCGAGGTCAAGTCCGGCTACGGGCTGTCGGAGGAGCACGAGGGGCGCTGCCTGGCGGTGGCGCGACGCCTGGGGCGGGAGCTGCCGCTGGCGGTGTGCACGGCTTCACTGGGTGCCCACGCGCTGCCGCCGGAGTTCACCGGCCGCTCCGACGCCTACATCGACGCGGTGTGCGACTGGCTGCCGCGCCAGCACGCAGCCGGCCTCGTGGACGCCGTGGATGCCTTCTGCGACACGATCGGGTTCACGCCGGCGCAGACCCAGCGAATCTTCGAAGCCGCACGCACCCTCGGCCTGCCGGTGAAGCTGCACGCCGAACAGCTGAGCAACCAGGAGGGGGCGGCGCTGGCCTCGCGCTTCGGTGCGCTCAGCTGCGACCACCTCGAGCACCTGTCGGATGCGGGCGTGGCGGCGATGCGTGCGGCCGGCACGGTGGCGATGCTGCTGCCGGGGGCCTTCTACTTCCTGCGCGAGACGAAGCTGCCGCCGGTGGCGGCGCTGCGCGAGGCGGGCGTGCCGATGGCGCTGGCCACCGATCACAACCCCGGGTCGTCGCCGGCGCTGTCGCTGCTGCTGATGCTGAACATGGCCTGCACGCTGTTTCGTCTCACGCCCGAGGAAGCCTGGCGCGGCGTCACGGTGAACGCTGCCCGTGCACTCGGGCTGGCCGATCGCGGTACCCTTGCACTGGGCCAGCGTGCAGACCTGGCCATCTGGGATGCCGGGCACCCGCGCGAGCTCGCCTACCTGTTCGGCCACAACCCCTGCCGCCGGGTCGTCTTCGCGGGTATCGAGCGCGTGCCCGCCGCCACCGCATCCTCGCCATGAGCTTCACCCTGCACCGCGGCCACCGGCCGCTGCTCATCAGCATGCCGCACGTCGGCACGCACCTGCCCGAGGCACTCAGGCCAAGGCTCGTCGAACGCGCGCTGGCCGTCGAGGACACCGACTGGCACCTGGAGCGCCTCTACGGCTTCGCGCAGGACCTGGGCGCCAGCGTGATCGTCCCCTCCCACAGCCGCATCGTCATCGACCTGAACCGGGGCAGCGACAACCAGCCCATGTACCCGGGGCGCAACAACACGGAGCTGTGCCCGACGCGCTTCTTCACCGGCGACCCGATCTACCGCGAGGGCTGCGCACCCGACGAGGGCGAGATACGTGACCGCGTGGCGCGCCACTGGCAGCCCTACCACGATGCGCTGGCCGCGGAACTGCAGCGGCTGCAGGCCGCGCACGGGCATGTCGTGCTCTTCGATGCGCACAGCATCAAGGGGGAGCTGCCGTGGCTGTTCGACGGCCGGCTGCCCGACCTGAACCTCGGCACGGTCGAGGGCCGCAGTTGCGCGCCATCGCTGCGCGCGGCGGTCTACGGCGTCTTCGAGCGGCAGGCCCGCTACACGCACGTGCTCGACGGACGCTTCCGGGGCGGGCACATCACGCGCCACTACGGCCGGCCGCACGAGGGCGTGCACGCCGTGCAGCTGGAGATGGCGTGGCGCGCCTACATGGACGAGGCGCCTCCCTACCAGTGGCACCCCGGGCGCGCGGCGGCGATCACGCCGCTGCTGCGCGAGATGGTCGAGGTGATGGCCAGGTGGCGCCCGGACGCGTCATGAGCGCAGAGCTGTCGATGAAGGCGGCTGAAGCGAACCGGCTGCTGCACGCGCCCCATGCGTGGGTGAACGGACGCTGGCAGGCAGGCGTGCTGCTGGAAGTCGCGCCCGACGGCACCTGGGCCGGCGTGACAGCCGGAGTGGCCGCGCCCCCTCCAGCTGCCCGCGTGCTGGGGGGGCCGGTGCTCCCCGGCCTCGTCGACGCCCACAGCCACGCCTTCCAACGCGCCTTCGCCGGCCAGGCCGAGCGGCGCGAGGGGGTGCACGACGATTTCTGGAGCTGGCGCGACCGCATGTACGGCGTGGCGCTGCGCATCACGCCCGAGGAACTGCGCGCCATTGCGACCACGCTGTACCGCGAGCTGCTGGCAGGCGGCTACACGCACGTCTGCGAGTTCCACTACCTGCACCATGCGCCCGATGGCCGCCCCTATGCGCCAGCCTGGGCGATGGCGCGCGCGCTTGCGCAAGCCGCGCAGGACAGCGGCATCGGCCTGACCCTGCTGCCCGTTCTCTACGAGCGCGCAGGCTTCAGCCAGCCCGCCCTGCGCCCCGACCAGCGCCGCTTCGCCACCACGGTCGACGACGTGATCGCGATGCGTGATGCGGTCCGCGCCTGGAGGCTGCCCCGGGTGGACGCAGGCGTGGCCATCCACTCGCTGCGCGCGGCCCGGCCCGAGTCGATCGCCGAACTCGCACGCCGCTGCGCGGATGACCCGGGCCCGATCCACCTGCACGTCGCCGAGCAGACGGGCGAGGTGCAGGAGTGCCTGGCCGCCACCGGGAAGCGCCCGATCGAGTGGCTGTGCGCGCACGTGCCGCTGGACGCGCGCTGGCAGCTCGTGCATGCCACGCATGCGGCACCTGAGGAGATCGAAGCGGTGGCCCGAGCCGGCGCGGGGGTGGTGGTGTGCCCGACCACTGAAGCCAACCTGGGCGACGGGATCTTCGACCTGCCGCGCTGGCTCGACGGCGGCGTGCCCCTGTCCATCGGCTCGGACAGCCACGTCAGCAGGCAGTGGCCACGCGAGCTGCAGCTGCTGGAGTACGGCCAGCGCCTGACGCGGCGACAGCGCAACGTCGCCGCCGCGCCGGAGCTCGGCGAAGCTTCGACGGCGCAACGCCTGTTCCAGGCCGCCTTGCGAGGCGGCGCGGCCGCGGCAGGCGAATCCCGGCGCGGCTTGACGGTGGGGGCGCGGGCGGACTGCCTGGTGCTGGACGCCGGCACGGATGCCCTGGCCGGCGTGCCCATGGATGGCCTGCTCGACACGCTCGTGTTCGCAACCGACCTGCCGGCCTTTTCCGAGGTGTGGGTGGGCGGACAACGCGTGGCTGGCTAGCGCCAGCGGCGCCTTCGGCGCAAGCGCCTCAGGACACGGCCCCCGAGCCATAGCGGCCCACGAGCAGCCGCCCGGCACCGAAGCGCTCCAGTGCGTACGGTGCCAAGTCGACATCGGTGGTCAGGCCGAGCGCCGCTTGCGCCAGCACGCGGCCCACGGCCGGCGAGAGCTTGAAGCCGTGGCCCGAGAACCCGTATCCCACCACCAGCCCAGGCAGGCCGGGCAGCGGGCCGAGCACCGGGTTCCAGTCGGGCGTGACGTCGTAGACCCCCGTCCACGACGAGGCGAGACCCGCCTCGGCGAACGACGGGAAGCGTGCCGCAACCTGTGCGCCGATGTCGGCCACGAAATCCATCGGCACATCGCCCTGGGTATCGTCCGGCTCGGCCAGGGCCTGCCCCGGCAGGCCCTCGCTGACCAGCATCTGCCGCCCGCCATAGCTGCGGGCGTAGAGCATGCCTGAGGACGCGAGATCCTTGAACACCGGCATCGCCGGGGTGTAGGCCTGCGGGCCGTCCAGCGCCACGACCCGATGGCGCTCGGCCACCAGGGGCGTCCCGACGCCGGTCCAGCGGGCGATGTCCGCCGCCCAGATGTTCTGGGTGCTGACGACGACCCCGGCGCGAACGGGCCCGGCCGAGGTCTGCACGCCCGTGACGCGGCCGCCTTCGATGCTCAGGCCGCCGACCTCGACCCCCTCCAGCAGCCGCACGCCCGCGCGCCGTGCGGCGCGGGCGAAGGCGGTGGCCACCAGGTACGCGTCGGCAAAGCCCGCCTCGGGCTCGAAGCCGATCAGCTCCGCGTCGTCGAAACGGGCGATGGGCAGCACCGTCCGCGCGTCCTCGGCCTCCAGGACACGCACGGGGATGCCCATCGCCGCCTGCGCGGCGAGCGAGCTTTGCAAGGCCTCGCGCTGCGGGCCAGGCGGCGCGGCGATCAGGTAGCCGCACTTCACGAGCCCGGCCGAGGCCTCTTCGTCGCCGACGTAGGCGGCAAAGCGGTCGAACGCGGCCCAGGAGCGGCGTGCGAGCTCGACGTTCTGGACCACCGAGTAGTGCGTGCGCAGGATCCCGCTGGATTGCGCGGTGGTGCCTGCACCCACCTGCCGGCGCTCCAGGAGCGTGACTCGCCCGGCCCCGAGCCGGGCCAGGTGGAAAGCCACCGAGCAGCCCACCACCCCGCCTCCGATGACGACGACATCCGGGATCGACATGCGGGCGCATTCTGCGCGAGCGGCGCACCGGGGAAGTCTCGATGGCGTGCAGCCAGACACGGGCCCACGATGGCGGATTCGCAACCCCGACCCGAGCAGGAGGAGACCCCACCATGCGCATCACCTGGAAGCACGCCGTGGCCGGACTGGCCGTGGCGGCCCTGGCCACCACCGCCGTCGCCCAGCAGCGGCAGTTCTTCGGCATCGCCACCGGCGGCACCGGGGGCACCTACTACCCGCTGGGCGGCATGCTCGCGCAGCTCATCTCCAACAAGGCCACCGTGGACGGGCGCAAGTTCGCCGCCACGGCGGAGGCCGCTGGCGCCTCGGTGGCCAACGCCAAGCTGCTCGGGGGCAAGGAGATCGAGTCGGCCTTCGTCGCCGCCGACATCCTCGACCAGGCCTTCAACGGCAAGGCGCAGTTCGCCAACGCGCCGATCAAGAACCTGCGCGCGCTGGGTGCGCTCTACCCCGAGACGGTGCAGCTCGTCGTGCGGGCCAACGCCAACATCAACAGCGTCAAGGACCTCAAGGGCAAGAGCATCTCCTCGGGTGCGCCGGGCTCGGGCCAGTACCAGCTCGTGACCGACCTGCTGCGCGTCAACGGGCTGACGCGCAACGACGTCAAGGAGGACAGCTCCTCGTTCTCGCAGGCGATGGACAAGATCAAGGACGGCAACCTGGACGCCACCCTGATCACGGCCGGCATCCCGGTGGCGGCGATCACCGACGCGGCACAGAGCCACCCGATCAGGATCCTGCCGCTCACCGGCCCCGAAGTGGCTGCGCTGCTCAAGGAGCAGCCCTACTACACGCAGGTGCAGCTGCCGGCCAACACCTACCGGGGCCAGGCCGCCGCCATCCCGACGATCGCCGTGATGGCCGTGTGGACCGCGCACGACGGCGTGCCCGACAACGTGGCCTACGAGGTGACCAAGGCCCTCTACGAGAACACGGCCATCATGGGCCAGGTGCACGTGCAGGGCAAGAACATCTCGC
>JBBAPJ010000075.1:0-11293 GCA_040400855.1 Rubrivivax sp. | reverse complement strand
GCGTCGACGATGGAGCTGCGCGTGTCGCGCGCGTAATCGGCGCTCACGAGCGGCCGCTCCTCGTAGCCGAGGATGCCCGCCAGCGGCCCGGCGGCGGCGGCCTGGAAGAGGGCGTTGACCTCCTCGGCGGTGGTGGGGCGCTGGAGCTCGAACACGCAGTCGGTGAGCGAGGCGTTGAGCACCGGCGCGCGCACCGCGTGCCCGTTGAGCTTGCCCTTGAGCTCCGGGTAGATGAGGGCGATCGCGGTGGCGCTGCCGGTGGTGGTGGGGGCCAGGCTCGCCATCGCGCTGCGCGCGCGGCGCAGGTCCTTGTGCGGGGCGTCCACCACCACGTTCGTGTTGGTGGGGTCGTGGATGGTCGTGATCTGGCCGTGGCGGATGCCGATGGCCTCATGCACCACCTTCACCACCGGCGCCAGGCAGTTGGTGGTGCAGGAGGCGGCTGTGACGATGCGGTGGCGCGCGGGATCGTAGAGGTGCTCGTTCACCCCGACGACCACGTTGAGCACCTCGCCCACCTTCACGGGCGCGGCCACGATCACCCGCTTGGCGCCCCGGTCCAGGTGGCCCTGCAGCGTCTCGGGCGTGAGGAACTTGCCGGTGCACTCCAGCACCACGTCCACGCCCAGGTCGCCCCAGGGGATCTCGGCGGCGGTGGGGTGCGCGGTGTAGCGGATGGGCCGGCCTTCGACGAGCAGTTGGTCGCCGCCCTGGGCACTTGCGGCCCGGATGTCGGCGCGCCAGCGCCCCTGCACCGTGTCGAAGGCCAGCAGGTGGGCACAGGCGGCCACGCCGCCCTTGGTCTCGTTGACGTGCACCACGTCGAGGCGGTTGCCGCGCCGCGGGTCGTCATCGGGGCGCTCGGCTGCGCCAAAGGCGGCACGCAGCGCGAGCCGCCCGATGCGGCCCATGCCGTTGATCCCAACTCGAAGGGGGGAGGGGGTGGGGACGTTCATCACGGGCTCCAGTGACTCGACTCTTCGGGAAGAGTCGAATGGTTACGCTGAAAGATGACCGCCGTGTGACGGCTGAAACAGCCATCACCCAGCGGTCGCGGCGGCCTGCAGCCGCTCAGGCCCCGATCATCCCGCCATCGTCGCGCGTGATCACGATGGTGGCCGAGCGCGGCCGGCCCGGTCTGCCGTAGCCCTTGGTGCCCGGCCACACGCTTTGCGGGGAGGCCAGCGAGGGGGTGTCCTCGCCCGGATGCTGGATGTTCACGAACAGCGCACGCCCGTCGGGCGACTCGGCGATGCCCGTGATCTCGCAGCCCTTCGGCCCCACGAGGAAGCGGCGCAGCCTCGCCTCGCCCAGCGCCGCGCCCACGAAAGTCTCCTGCGTGCCAGAGCGCTCGGCGCCATTGACGACCATGCGGTTGTTCACCGACACCTTGCCGCCGTCGCCCACCTGGCCCGGGATGGCCGCCAGGAGCATGCAGTTCGTCACGTCGGTGTAGGCGCCGTCGTCGGTCTGGATCCAGCAGATGCCGGTGGCCGGGCTGAACCACAGCCCGTCGGGGGAGGAGAAGTCATTGGCCGCGCTCAGGCGCGAGAGGTTGGGCTCGCCCATCGTCGACTCGGCGCCGAAGAGGAAGATGTCCCACGTGAAGGTGGTGGCGGTGGCGGCCACGCCGTCCTCGCGGAAGCGGATGATGTGGCCGTTGGGATTGCCGGCCGACTTCTTGCCGTCCGGGTCGGCGTAGGCGCGCGGGTTGGCGGCGTCCACGCGGTCGGGCGTTCGGTTGGTGGCGTTGTTGTTGGTGAGGGTGAAGTAGACCTCGCCGTTGCGCGGATTCACGGCACCCCACTCGGGCCGGTCCATCTTCGTGGCTCCCACCGCGTCGGCGGCCAGGCGCGTGTGGACGTAGACCTCGCCCTGGTTCGCGAAGCGGAAGGGCGCGTAGTTGGCGATGCGCGGGTCGCGCACGGTGAGCTCGATCCACTCGCCCTTGCCGCTGGCATCGAAGCGCGCCGCATAGAGCTTGCCCTCGTTGAGGTACTTGTCCCCGGCGGCGATCCCGCCACCGACATCCTTGGGATCCCATACCGCGGCGCTGACGAACTTGTAGATGTACTCGTTGCGCGCGTCGCAGCCCATGTAGAAGGCCAGCGGCTGGCCCGCCACCGGCAGGCTGTGCACGGCGGCCTCGTGGGCCATGCGCCCCATGGTCACGCGCTTGACCGGCGTGGAGCCGGCATTCAGCGGGTCGATCTCGACGTTGTAGCCGAAGGTGTTGGCTTCCTGGCGGAAGTCGCGCTCAGCGTTGGCGCCGTTGGCCACGAGGTTCCAGCGAGCGAAGCGGTCGTCCGTGGCGGACACCGTGTGCCAGCCTTGGCTGATGGCCGTCCGGCGATCGGCGGCGGGAGGTGCCGCGACCACGCCGTAGCGGCGACGCGAGGCGGTGTCCTTGGCGGAGAGCGCCGCACCGCCCTCGGTGGTCTGGAAGTAGAAGGCCCAGTTCTCCTCGCAGGTGAGCAACGTGCCCCAGGGCGTCTTGCCGGTGCCGCAGTTGTTCAGCGTGCCGCGGCTCATCGAACCCGAGGTGTCCCACTTCGTGACCATCTGGGCGCGGATGTCCTCGATGTGCGGCCGAGGACCGGCCACGCGCATCGGGGTCTGCGGCGTGATGCGCCGGTTCAGCGGCGAATCGGCCTTCATGCGCCAGCCCTGCGGCGTGCGCACGATCTCGACGACCGACACCCCGTGGTGGTTGATCTCCTTGAGCACCTCGAGCGCGGGCCGGGCGCCCAGGTCCCAGTTGCCGAACTGCGTGAACTTCTTGCCGCTCACGCCCCCCGAGGTCTGCCCGTTGGGGTGCATGAAATGCGCGTCGGCCGAGCTTTCGTGGTTCACGGCCAGCACCGCGCGGCCGGTGTCACGCTCGGTGTAGCGCCCGTTGGCATCGATGAAGAAGATCTCCATGCCATCGTGGTGATCGCCGATGCGGCGCGACCAGTCGTCGCTCTCGGTGCCGGCGTTGGAGTAGGCCGCCAGCTTCGGGTCCAGGCTGTCGCCGGTGGCGTGGATGATGGCGTAGCGGTAGCCCGGTGGCAGGACGACGTCGTCGACCAGGCTCTTGGCCGTGGCCGGAAAGCCCAAGGCCTTGACGGGGCCAGAGGCGCTGCCGGTGGCGAGCGAGGCGCAGCCAGGCAACATGGCCAGGCCTGTCAGGCCCAGGCCGCCGCGCAGCAGGTTGCGACGGGTGGGGCTGGCCAGCACTTCCTGGATCACATCCTGGAAGTGGCGGTTGTCGGTGGGGTTGCAGTCGAGGTCGGAGTCGGGGTGTGACATGGCGGTGGGGGTGAGTGGAACGGACCCCACCACTACAGCGTGCTGTCATGACAACTTCATGTCGGCGCGGCATCCTCGTAAGGTTCCGAGGGTCTTGCCGGGAGACTGATGTGGCCAATCGAGTTCGATTCCGTCAGCTGGTGCTGATGAGCGCCGTGCTGGTCGCCACGGCCGCGTTCGCGGTGGACGTACCGAACCGGAATTCCCCGCCCGAGCACCGTGCGATGCGCGAGGCGCGCACCCTGATTGCCGAGAAACGATGGGCCCAAGCCGAGCGCATCCTCGCGGCGCACGTCAAGGCTGAGCCCCAGGACGCCGACGCCCACAACCTCCTGGGCTTCAGTCTGCGCAACCTCGGGCGGTTGAACGAGTCGCTCGTGGCCTACCGTCGCGCGCTCGAACTCGACCCGGGGCACCTGGGTGCGCACGAATACATCGGCGAGGCCTATGTGCAGCTGGGCGACGTCGCCCGTGCCCGGGCGCACCTGGAGGCGCTGATCCGGCTGTGCCCCTCGGGGTGTTCGGAGCTGGATGATCTGCGGGCGTCCCTTGCTGCCGCGGGAGCGCGGCCCGCGGCCAGCCCCACGGCCGCGCGGGCGGCCTCGCGGCCTCGTTGAGAGCGCCGCAGAACGAATTCCCTCAGTCTGCGGCGGGGCGACCTGGCTTGATGCGCTCGACACCCTCCAGCGCACCGATGTAGGCTGCGTCCGGCATGGCGGCCAGGGCACGCAGCCCTGCGCGCAGCAGTTCGCTCTTCTTCACCTCGTGCCCCGCGTGCAGGGCTCGCTTCTTCAGCGCGCCCAGCAAGGCGTAGTCGGCCTCGGGCATCGTGAAGCCGTCGCGGACGAGCTTGGGCTTCTTGCGCTTCGGGGCTGCCGGCGCAGACACCGAAGGTGTCGGGGGCGCTGGGCTCGGGTCTGCAGCATGCGCTCGCGTGGCGGGTGCTGCAACGGTTGCGACCGCCGGGACGGGAGAAACGGCGGGCTTGACGGGCGTCGCACGTCGGGCCGGGGCGCGCCCGGCAGCGGTGGTCTTGGCTGGTGTTGGCGTGGCGGTGCGGCGCTTGGGGGCGGCACGCGTGGCGGGAGCCGCAGGGGCGGCGGACTTGGCAGCTGCAGGGGCCGCTGGGGAGATTCGGGGCATGGTGGGCCTCGTGAAGATCGCGAAAGGATGGCAAGCGTATAAACGATTTATACGGATGTCAATCCACGAGGATGGCCTCGGCCTGGGGGCTGTCGATCTCGCGCTGTCACAGCGGCTGCACATTTCCGGCGGAGACTGTCGTGGCGCCTGCCTTCAAGGCGCACAAGTGCATTGGCCATTGCCGTCCGGAGGGCGGCTTCACCCGGGCGCTCGCGAGGGCGCCCGGGTTTTTTCTTCTGGTTGACCCTGCGGGCGGATCCGGCCTGCATCGCGCACCTGGTCTGGCGGGTCGATCGAGACGGGTCAGGGGATCGTCTCGGGGACAGGATGCGCAGACTCGGGTGGCCGCGCCGAGCCCTGCCGATGATGGCCGCGGGCGAGCGTGGGCAGCAGCGCTGCGACCTCGTAAAGCGCCTGGTTGCGAACCTGCGCCACACGGGCCCGCCAGCGAGGCAGATCTGCCATCAGCTCCTGGACGCCCGCACGCACACCGGCGAACCCGCCGAGCACGAGGCCCAGCCCCTGCTCGCGGATCCACTCGGTGTTCCAGCGCTCCTGCGGCATGGTCCAGGCGTTGCGTGCCACGATCACGGGCAGGCCGCAGTGCAGGGCTTCGCTCAGTGAGCCCGGGCCGGGCTTTCCGATGAAGTAGTCGGCCAGGCGCAGCCAGTGTGCGACGTCATCGGTGTGTCCCACCACGTGGTGCCGGGTGCGGGCCGGCTGCCGCGCCAGCGCATGGGCGAGGCTCGCGTTGCGGCCGCACATCAGGATGAGCGGCTGGTCGTTCAGCGAGGCGGCGATTCGCCGCATGGCGTTCGAGCCGTGGCCACCGAACATGACCACGCCCACAGGCGACTCGCGCTCGAAGCCCAGTTCCTGGCGCACCTGCTCGCGCTCCGCCTCAGGAGCCCGATAGAAGGAGGGGCGCATGATCATCCCGGAGACGCGATGCACGCAGCCCGGCAGCAGCCCCTGGTCGAGGGCCTGCTGCACGGCGCGGTCTGTGCCGCAGACGAGGTGCTGCGTGTATCCCGGCTCGATCCAGAAGTGCGGCGGCAGGTCAGCCAGGTCGGTCATGACCGTCACGAAAGGCACCCTGCTGTCCACGATGGAGAGGGCCTGCGCCATGCTGCGGTTGAAGTTCGGGACCAGCGAGACGACCATATCGGGGGCCGTGTGCTGCCAGTGGCGTGCCAGGCGGCTCACGAGCTGCGGGTGCGCCGCGCGGATCATCGCCTGCAGCACCTTCAGCTCCTGCGCCAGGCCCAGCGTGAAGCCCGTGGCCAGCCGCTTGTTGTAGTAGGTCTCTGGCGCGAAGCCCGTGAGCCGCGCGAACCAGCCTTCAGGGTCCAGCACGCGGAAGAGGTCGACCAGGCGGACGCTCCATCCGGGCTCGCACTCCCGCAACACGCTCTGCAGGGCCTCTGCGGCAGCGCGGTGACCCCCGCCGGCGTTGAAGTAGACGAGGTCGATGCGAGGATGGGCCATACGCGGGCTTCGGAGGCTTCAACGGGAACCGAGCCAGGAAGGCAGCGCCGTGGCCAGCCACGGGAAGCTGGCGATCAGCAGCGTGCCGACGAAGATCGCGCCCATGGCTGGCGCCACCGAGACCGCGACATAGCGGACGCTCTTGCCGAACATCGCGGAGGCGAAGTAGATGTTCAGCCCGGCTGGCGGACACAGGAAGCCGACCTCCATCGCTGCCAGGAAGATGATGCCGAAGTGGATCGGGTCGATGCCGTAGGCAAGCGCCAGCGGCAGCAGCAGCGGCACGAGCACGACGATGGCGGCGTAGATCTCCATCAGCGCCGCGACGGCGAACAGGAACAGGCACAACGCGAGCAGGAACCACCACTTGTTCGGGATCACCCCCTGCACCCACTGCACCGCGGAGTCGGGGATACCGGCGTCGACCAGGAAATTCGTCAGCGCCAGCGCCATGCCGAGGATCAGCATCACGCCGCCGATGATCTGCGCACAGTCGGCCAGGCAGCTTCGCAGCCGCTCCCACGGCAGCTCGCGGTGTGCCAGCGCTTGGGTGAGCACGGCATAGAGCGCGGTCATCGCGGCGCTCTCCGTGGGCGTGGCCAGCCCGCTGGCCATGCTGCCGACGGCGACCACCGGTGCGGCAATCTCCCACTTCGCGGCCCAGGCCGCACGGGCGGCGTTGCGCAGGTCGGGGCGGCTTGGGGTAGCTGCCGCCGAGGCTGTTGCAGCGACCGAGCCGCGCCGCAGAAAGTTTCCGAGCAGCAGCAGGCAGGCCACCATCACCAGCGCCGGCAGGAGGCCGGCGAGGAACATGTCGAGGATCGGCACCCGAGCCACCACGGCCACCATGATCAGCGGCACGGATGGCGCCAGGAGCACCCCGAGGGCGCTGGCGCTGGTGACCAGGCCGATGCCGCGCCGCTCGGGGTAGCCGGCCCTGAGCAGCAGCGGCAGCAGCAGGCCGCCGACCGCGAGGATGGTGACACCGCTGCCGCCGGTGAACGCCGTGAAGGCCGAGCACAGCACCGCAGTGGCCAGCACGGTGCCGCCGACGCCCCCGCCGAAGAGCGCAAGAAAGAGCACGCCCAGGCGCTGCGCCGCGCCGGTGCGCGCGAACACGAGCCCCGCGAGCGTGAAGAGCGGCAGCGCCGGCAGCGACGGGTTGACCGTGATGGCGTAGTGAGACAGCGCGACGGAGGCCAGCGGCAGGCCATCGCTCCAGAACAGCAGCAGGGCCAAGCCACCCAGGAAGGCAAAGATGGGTGCGCCTGCCAGCAGTGCCGCGACGAGCAGCAGCACCCCCACGCCGATCGGCACGACGTGGCCGTCGAAGGCCAGGCCCAGCGCGATGCCGGCACCAGGAGCGGCCAGCGCCCAGAGTGCACGCCAGCGGGCGCTTCTCGCGCAGCGGGCACCCAGCTTGGCTCCAAGCAGCACGAAGCCGATCGGCATCACTGCCTGGACCCACCAGGTTGGCATCCCGTAGGCGAGCTCATGCGGCGCTGCGATCTCGCTGGCGACGAAGCGGCCGCTGGCCAGGGCCAGCACGCCGCACAGCAGGGCCGAGACGCCGTTGGCGTAGACGTGCAGACGCCGTTGCCAGGTCGTATTGACGAACTTCGGCAGGGTGCTGCCGAGCGTGGTCAAGTGACCATGTCGCTCGGCCACCAGCGCACCGGCCATGGCCATCACGAGGCCCAGGTGCTGGACCAGCACCGGCGCGTTGTCGATGCCGCGGCCCAGCAGCGGCCGCAGCGCCACTTCGATGGCCGGGATCAGGACCATCAACCCGAGCGCCAGAGACGCCACCGCGTCATCAGGCGCCCAGCGCGCGGGAGCCGTGGCGGGTGCGGGGGCCGGCTCAGGGGTGTTCGCCAAGTCAGCGCCCCCGCGTGGCGCGGAAGGCCTTCAGATGCGCGAAGACTTCGTCGAAGGTCTCGGCTGGCACCATCGTGCCGCGGATGCGCGGGTACAGGCGTTCGGCGAGCTGATCCCACTCGCGCAGCTGCTCGGGGCTCGGGCGGTTGACGACGAGACCGCGCTTCCTCATCGCATCCACCGCCTCGTCGACCTCCCTGCGCGCCTGGGTGCGCATCGCGATGCTTGCAGTCTCGCCACCCGTACGCAGCGCCTGCTGGGCCGCCAGGCTCATCGTGTCCCAGGCGCGGCGCGTCACCACCAGCGCGCCGACGATGGGGGCCCAGTTGATCTCCAGCATGTTCGATGCCGTGCCGAAGACCTGTGTGGCCAGCGCGAAGTAGGGCGTCGAGGGCACGACGTTGATCATTCCGGTCTGCATCGCCGGCAGGATGTCGGTGGTCTCCAGCGGCACCGGCGTGTAGCCCAGGCTCTTCATGATCGCCTGCTGTTCGGGCTCGCTGCCCCAGGCGAAGAACTTCATGCCCTTGTAGTCGTCGGGCCGCAGCGCCGGCTCCTTCGAGAAGAAGCGGACCCAGCCGGCGTCACCCCAGCCGATGATGACGAAGCCCCGCTCGAGGACGCGCTTCTCGATCGACGGCCGCATCTTCTCGCGCACGTGATCGACTTCCTCCCAGTTGCGAAAGAGCAGCGGCAGGTTCTGCAGCGCGGCGATCGTCGGCTCGATGTCGCGCAGCCCCACCACCGAGATCAGGCCGCCTTGCAGTTGCCCGATGCGCATGCGCCGAACGATCTCAGCCTCACCCCCCTGGCTGCCGTCGGTGAAGACCGCAAAGCGCGCGCCAGGGCCCTGCGCGCCGCGCCAGGCCTCGCCGATCTCCAGCAGCTTCTGGTGGTACAGCGAGTTCCGCGGCACCACGCTGCCGATGCGCAGCTGCACGGCGGCCTGCGCAAGGGTCGCGCCGACAGGAAGGATGAGCCCGCCGCCGGCGGCCAGGAGGAGTCGTCGTTGCATCGATGTGGCCCGGGTTCAGAAGAGGTCGTCGATCGAGGTCAGCAGCCACTGTGCGCGCTCGGTCATCACCCGTGTGCCGAGGTCGAGGCGGCCCGCGGCGGTCGGCTGGGCGGACTGAAGCGCCAGTTGAAGCCAGCGCTCGAAGGCGGTACGGTCACCAGACGGAAGAGCCAGCGCCTCGGCCATCGCGACGTACACCGCCGTTCTGGTGCGGCCTGCACTCGCCAGGGCCGTGTCGAAGTAGGCCAAGGCCTGAGCGCGGCTGCCCCCTGGCCGCGAGGCCTCCAGCGTGCCAAGCAGCGAGGCCAGCGCACCTTGTCCATGTGCAGGGTCCGCGGCGTAGGCAGCCTGCGCCAGCGCCACGGCCTGGGGCAGGTCGGCGACTGCGTCGGGCCGGTCCTTCGACAGCGAGATTGCAGCCGCCCACGACGCGGCAGCCCAGTAGGCCAGGCCCGCCTGCGCCGCCTTGATGCGCAGGCTGCCGGGCTCCTTGGCGAGGGCTGCGCGAAAGCCCGGCTGTGCCTGTTCGAGCGCGATCATGGCGTGTCGATGTGCACGCGCGTACAGGCGCGCTGCGCGCTCACGCATGCGCTGCGCCGCGCGGGAGTCGCTGCCCTCGATGCGGTCGGCCTCGAAGGCGACGAAGGCATAGGCGTACTGCGTGAAGCCGCCTGCGACCGACTCGGCAAGAGCGACGTGGCCCGGGGTCTGCTGCAGCAGGGACTCCGACAGCTTCAGGTAGAACGGTGCGGCGTCGCGCGCGAGCTGCAGATCGTCCTCACCGGCCTGGCCCTGGGCAGCCAGTGCATCGGCCACGCCGGCCAAGAGCATCTGCCGTGGTGAAGCGCAGCCCTGCAGCAACAGGGCCACCACAACCAGCAGGACCGCCCTGCGAAGGAATTCATCTCGCACGAGGCCAGGAGTCTGGTGCGCGATCTTGAAACTTCCGTGACAGCTGCCGAAGCTGGCATGGGCCTACGCGTGGGTTGATTGGTCGACCAGACGGGACCCGGCCGCTGCACTCAATTCAACCCGTCATGACCACCAGAACGTTGCAGGGCGAGCGGTCGAGCAGCGCCTTGGGCAGGCAACCCTTCCACCAGCGCTGGGCCCAGTTGCGTCCGCGCGCGTGCGCCACCACCAGGAGCGCTGCGTCCGTGGCCCGAACCTCCTCGACGATGCCATCCACGGCCGGTCCGCGCACGAGCGAGCCGCTGGCGTCATGGCCGCACGCCCGCAAGCGCTCCACCTGCGCGTCGAGGATGACCTGCGCATGGGCCGTCTCGGCCGCCAGGACCATCGCTTCGAGTCCCGCCGTGTCATGCTCGAACGGAGCCACCGGCGGCAGTGTCACGACCGCAAGAAGGTGCAGGCTGCGCCCGCGCCAGAGCTCGAGGTCCAGTCGGTCGAGCAGCCCGAGGTGGCCGCCGGTCGTGGCATCGTAGGCAATCAGGACAGGGCCGGACATGGATCAGGGGCCCGAATCGGGGGCGGGGGCGGGGCTGGAACCCGGTGGATAGGCCTCCACGCAGGCCAGGGCGCGGCGCCCGGCGAGCGCCTTGATGCCGGGGCTGTAGAACTGGGACTCACCGCCCTCCTCGAGCTGGCGCACCTGGCCGGCAGAGAGCGAACATCGGCGCGCCAGGGCCCAGACGTCCCAGCCGCGTGCCTCGCGCAGGGCCTTCAGCCGATTGCCGTCTTCGGTCCGCCACACCTGCTGAGTCGCCATAGGCCCCGCCGTCTCGAGCGCGTCGTCGCACAAATCCTGTCACCAGGGCGTGAAGCCCTGGTGACAGCGCACGCCGCGCAAGCGGGAAGTGGCCAGCCGCGGGCCGTTCAACCTGGCAGCACGTCATCCAGCCCGGTCCACTCCAGGCTGCGCTCCCACAGTGCGCGCGCGAGTTGCGGGTCGGTGGCCAGAGGGTCCGCCTCTGCAGGGCGGCCGTCTGCGAAGTACTGCCCCGATTCCCGGGCGCTGGCGTGCAGCGCGCAGTGAAGGGTGGTGCGAGCACCCATGCGGGCATCAATCAGGCGCAGACGGTTGAACGCGCGCAGCGGCCGCGGGAGTCGGCGCCAGATCTCGGTGTCGACGACTCCAGGATGCAGCGAATAGCTGCTGACACCCAAGCCTCCTGCGCGCCGGGCGAGTTCGACACTGAAGAGTACGTTGGCCAGCTTGGACCGTGCGTACTCCTCCACCCCCGTCCAGGAGCGGGTGGGCTGCCGAAGCCGCTCCCAGTTCCAGTGCCACACCCAGCGATGCGCACGGCTTGCCACCGTCACGACGCGCGCCTGCCTGGCGGCGATCAAGGCTGGCCAAAGGTGCAGCGTGAGGGCGAAGTGACCGATGTGGTTCACGCCGAAGGCGTACTCGAATCCCGACCGGGTCAGCCCGCGCTCGCCGGCCACGCCTGCGTTGTTGACGAGCAGGTCCAGCGGCCAGCCCAGCTCGAGAAAGTGTGCTGCCGCGACGCGCAC
>JBBAPJ010000074.1:0-12256 GCA_040400855.1 Rubrivivax sp. | reverse complement strand
AGCACGACGCGCCGCGTCATCGCGCTCTTCTTCTCGATCTTCGTGACCACCACGTCGCCCACCTCCCGGGTGTTGGCCACGTGGGTGCCCCCGCAGGGCTGAAGGTCCACACCCTCGATCTCCAGCACCCGCACGCGGCCCAGGCCGCGCGGGGGCTGCACGCTCATGCTGCGCACGAGACCGGGGTTGGCATCGAGCTCCTCCTCGCTGATCCAGCGGTGGCGCACCGGGTGCGCACCGGCCACGAGGCGGGCGATGCCGGCGCTGAGCTGCTCCTTGTCCAGCGGCTCGTTCATGTGGAAGTCCAGCCGCGCGTAGCCGGCGGTGATGGAGCAGCCGTCCACCGGATGCGGCACGAGCGCGCACAGCAGGTGCGTGGCGGTGTGGAAGCGCATGTGGGCCTGCCTGCGCGCGGCGTCGATGCGCGCCGTCACGCGCGTGCCCGGCGCGAAGGCCGAGACATCGGCCCCCGGGGCCGGCACGTGGGCGATGGCGCCGGCGCGTTCCTTGTGCTTGCGCGTGTCGGCGATCGCGAGCACCTCCCCGCCGGGGGCCGTGAGCGTGCCGGCGTCACCCGCCTGGCCGCCGCCGAGGGGGTAGAAGACGGTGCGGTCGAGCACCAGCCCGGCCTCGTCGACGGCCAGCACGGTGGCCTCGCAGGCCAGGAGCGTGGCGTCTTCGCGGAAGAGTTCCTCGGTCATGGG
Organism: Rubrivivax sp.; assembly: GCA_040400855.1. GTDB lineage: Bacteria > Pseudomonadota > Gammaproteobacteria > Burkholderiales > Burkholderiaceae_C > Rubrivivax. Next base: position 11,552 of record JBBAPJ010000074.1, on the reverse strand, counting down.
GCGGTCGCCTGGGTCTGGGGTGGCGAGGGTGGGGTCGGGGTCGGCATCAGGCAGCAGACGCAGCCGGGGCCGGGCGCGCGGCATCCGACTCCAGCGTGACCCTGCCCAGCGGGGTGGCGAGCACGGCGCGCAGCGCCGGGCCGGGGCCGGGTTGCACCTCCACGCCGCGCAGCTTGAGCAGCTCGCGCGCGCGCTCGGGCACGCCGTGCAGGGTCAGCGACTGCAGCGCCAGGCCGCTGTCGGGCATGGCCTGCGCCGGGTGGCGGCCCTCCCACTGGATGAGTGTGGGCAGCGCGCCGCCGCACTCGAGCGCGCCGTCGTCGCGCAGCAGGATCTGCCAGGCCAGCGGCCCTTGGGGCGTGTCGCGCCCGGCGCGCACCGGGTTGCCGGGCTTGAGGCCCAGCGTGATGAGCGCCCAGCGCTGCATGTCCAGCTGCGCCGTGCGTGCCACGGCGTGGATGAGCCGCGGGCCGGATGCGCGCAGCTGCGCCTGCAGCGCGGGTTCGTCCAGCCCGAACCAGCGCACGCGCCCGGGCGGGGCCGCCTGCGGGTCGATGGCGATGATCTCGAGGTAGACGTCCGGGAAGGCCTCGGTGGCGATCTTGGCCAGCCGGTTGTGCGTGCCCATGAGCGCGTGCCGGCCGCCCGGGCCGGGCGTCACGCCGAGCGTGGCCTCGCACCAGGCCACGCCCTGCTCCAGGCTGTGCGCGGCGACAACGAGGTGGTCGAGGTGGGTGTTCATGGGGACGGGAGTGTGCCGGGCTTCAGAGCTCGACGCTGCCGTCCACGCAGATCACGACATCGCCGCCCACCCAGGTCGTGCCGTCGGCGTCACGCCGCAGGTGCACGCGTCCGGCGCGGCCCATCGCGGTGCCCTGCGCCGCCACGTAGGCGGGTGGGGCGCGGCCGTCTTCCATCAGCCACTGCGCCAGACTCGCGTTGAGGCTGCCGGTGACGGGGTCCTCCTCCACGCCCAGCGGTGCGGCAAAGGCGCGCACCTCGAACTGCGCCGCCCCGCCCGGGGCGTGCGCGCCGACCACGCCTACCTTGCCCAGGGCCTTGAGCGCGGCGTGGTCCGGGCGCAGCGCGAGCACGGCCTGCGCGTCGGGCAACTCCAGCGCGAGCCAGCGCGGGCCGTTGTCGAGCCAGCTGCACTGCCGCACCTGGCCTGCCTGCAGGCCCAGCGCGGCCGTGACCCCGGCCAGAAGCCCGGGCTCCACCGCCTCGCGCCGGCAAGCGGGTGCGGCGAAGGCCAGGCGCTGGCCGGCAGGCTCCGTGCGCACGGGCACGAGCCCCACGCCGCACTCCTGCACCACGACGCCCGGCGTGCGCGGCTGCCCGCCCGAGGCCAGCCAGGCCCGGCAGCTGCCCAGGGTGGGGTGACCCGCAAAGGGCAGCTCGCCCCCGGGGGTGAAGATGCGCACGCGGTAGTCGGCCTGCGGCTGCGTGGGCGGCAGCAAGAAGGTGGTTTCCGACAGGTTCGTCCAGCGCGCGAAGGCCGCCATGCGCGCGTCGTCCAGGGTGTGCGCATCGTGCACCACCGCCAGCGGGTTGCCCAGCAGCGGGGTGGCGGTGAAGACGTCGAGCTGGTGGAAGCGGTGCCTCATGCGCGTGATTGTCCGGCAGGCAGCCGCCTGCCGATGAAGACGACTGCCATGACGGCCAGCGCGAAGCCCAGCGTCATCGGCTCGAGCCGCTCGCCCAGGATCGGCACGGCCGCCAGCAGCGCGATGAAGGGCTGCAGCAGCTGCACCTGGCTCACGCGCATCACGCCGCCCAGCGCCAGGCCGCGGTACCAGGCGAAGAAGCCGAGCCACATCGAGAAGAGCGACACGTAGACGAAACCACCCCAGGCGGCAGGGCTCGCAGCCTGGCCGGGCCACACGAGCAGCGTGGCCGGCACGGTCAGGGGCAGGCTGAGCACGACCACCCAGCAGATGGTCTGCTCGCCCGGCATCTGGGCGGACACGCGTGCGCCCGCGATGTAGCCGACGGCCGCGCTCGCGACCGCACCGAGCAACAGCCAATCGGCGGCCGACAGCGTGCCACTGCCCTGCAAGGCAGCGAAGGCGAGCACGAGGCCGCACCCCAGCGCGGCACACGCCCAGAAGGCGAGCGAGGCGCGCTGGCGCAGCGCCAGCGCGGCAGCCACGGCGGTGGCCAGCGGCAGCACGCCAGTGACGACGGCAGCGTGCATCGCGTCCACGTGCCTCAGGGCCAGGGCCAGGAAGAGCGGGAACCCGACCACCGTGCCCAGCGCGCACACGCCAAGGGGCAGCAGTTGCGCGCGCGTGGGCCAGGGTGCACGCACCCAGGCGAGCCAGGCCACGCTGAGCAGGCCCGCCAGCGCCGCCCGGCCGGCGGTGACAAAGGCCGGAGGCAGCTGCGGCTGCGAGGCGTCGCCCACGGCCAGCCGCGTCATGGGCAGCGTGAGCGCGAACATCACCACGCCGGCCAGCCCGAGCAGCAGGCCACGGCCCTCGTCGCGCCGGCTCGGCGCCGAGGGTGATGACCCGGCGGTGGAGGTCCGCGCAGGTGCGCCAGGAGGGCGTGGGGCCATGGAACCAGTCTAGCCGTGCAACAGCGCGTCGGTGGCCCGCCGCGGCGGCGGCGCGGGTACGCAGAATCCCGCCATCATGCGCTTCGACTCCACCTTGCCGCAGGACACGCCCGAGCTCGACCGCGTCAGTGCCTTTACGGGCTGGCTGGAGGCGCTGCAGCCAATTGGCACCGGTGCGAGCCGCCCGGCGGAACTGTCGGCCTCGCTGTGGCAGGACCTGTGGTGTGCGACTCCGCCTGGCGGGCGCTCCCTGCGCATGCCGACAGCCCCCGTCGGCCATTCAGGCCGGTGGCGCGATGTGGTCGAGGTGCTGGCTGCGAGCCTGCGCCACGCGCAGGCGCTGACGCTGTACCTGGGCGGGGACACGCACGTCGTGCCCCTGACGCTGTATCCGCTGCAGCGCCTCGTGCGCTGCCCGCTGGACCACGCGCGCTTCGAGGCCTTGAAATTGTCTGCGCTGGAGGTGCTGCACGTGGAGCCGGCGCTGCTGCGCGAACCCCAGGGCGCACCGTTGGCGCCCATCGGCTGGGTGCTGGCGATGCGCGGGCCCCGGCGCGAGGTGCTGCCCGAGCTCGCAGGTGCACTGGCCTGCAGGCGCATACCGGGCCTGGACCTGCAGACGCCGGGCCTGTGCGGCGCGGTGACCGTCGCGCTCGAGCGGCTCGGCCAGGAATCCGCCAGCGTGCGCACCATCGCGACGTGGCCGGGGATGGACGCGGCACGCGCCGCGCGGCTCGTCAACGGGCTCTACCTGCAAGGAGCGCTCATCGTGTCGCGCACGCACCCTGCGGCACACGCGGGGTGACGGGCCCGCGGCCAGCAGCCTGGCTCAGGCCCGCGCCGCCAGCGCCTCCCAGCGCTCCAGGCCAGCCATCAGTTCCTCCTCGATCCGTGCGTGACGCGCGTGCAGCGCCGAGGCGCGCTGCGGCTCGCGGGCATACAGGGAGCCGTCGGCCAGCTGCGCGTCGATGTCGCGCTGCTCGGCCTCCAGCGCCTCCAGCCGCGCGGGCCACTGCTCGAGCTCGCGCGCTTCCTTGTAGCTGAGCTTGCGCGGGGCCGAGCCGGGTGCCGCGGTGGCCACAGGTGGCGCGGCGGGCGCCGGCGCAGGGCTGCCGGCCGAAGCCAGCCGCTCCTGGGCCGGGCCTGCGGCGGCACGCACACGCTCGCGCTGCACCCGCCAGTCCTCGTAGCCGCCCTCGTACTCGCGCCACAAGCCGGGCTGGCCGCCCCAGGCGGGGTCGCCCTCCCAGGCCAGGGTGCTCGTGACCACGTTGTCGAGGAAGCGCCGGTCGTGGCTCACGAGGAACACGGTGCCGGAGTAGCCCTGCAGCAGCTCCTCCAGCAGGTCCAGCGTGTCGATGTCCAGGTCGTTGGTGGGCTCGTCGAGCACGAGCACGTTGGCCGGCAGGGCAAACAGGCGCGCCAGCAGCAGCCGGTTGCGCTCCCCGCCCGAGAGCGTGCGCACGGGCGAGTTCGCGCGCTCGGGGGCGAAGAGGAAGTCGCCGAGGTAGCTCATCACGTGCTTGCGGGCGCTGCCGATCTCCACCCACTCGCTGCCTGGGCTGATGGTGTCGGCCAGCGTCGCATCCAGGTCGAGCGCCGCGCGCATCTGGTCGAAGTAGGCCACCTGCAGCTTGGTGCCGCGGCGCACGCGGCCCGAGCTGGGCTCGAGCTCGCCCAGGATGAGCTTGAGCAGCGTCGTCTTGCCGCTGCCGTTGGGGCCGATCAGGCCCACCTTGTCCCCGCGCAGGATGGTGGCCGACAGGCCCTGCACGAGCAGGCGCTCGCCGTAGCGCATGCCCACGTCCTGCAGCTCGGCCACGATGCGGCCCGGGGGCAGCCCGGTGTCCAGCGCCAGGCGCACCTGCCCGAGCTGCTCGCGGCGCGCGGCGCGCTGTGCGCGCAGGGCCTGCAGCCGCGCCACGCGCCCGACGCTGCGCGTGCGCCGAGCCTCCACGCCCTTGCGTACCCACACCTCCTCCTGCGCGAGCAGCTTGTCGGCACGTGCGTGGGCCAGTGCCTCGGCCTCGAGCTCGCGGGCCTTGGCCGCTTCGAAGGCGGTGAAGGCGCCGGGGTAGCTGCGCAGCACGCCGCGGTCGAGCTCGACGATGCGGGTGGCCACCGCGTCGATGAAGGCGCGGTCGTGGGAGACAAGGACGAGGCCGGCGGCCATCGGCGCGCCGGCGCCAGACGGTGCGGCGCCACCGGCCGTGAGCAGCTCCTGCAGCCACTCGATGGCGTCGATGTCCAGGTGGTTGGTCGGCTCGTCCAGCAGCAGCACGTCTGGCCGGGCCACGAGTGCCTGCGCCAGCGCCACGCGCTTGCGCGTGCCGCCGGACAGATCCCGCACGCGCGCCTGTGGGGGCAGGTGCAGCCGCTGCAGCGCCTCTTGCACGCGCTGCTCCCAGGTCCAGCCGTCCAGCGCCTCGATGCGCGACTGCAGCGCGTCCAGGTCCAGCCCGTCGAGTTCGGGCGTCGGCACGCACGCGGGCCCGGCACCAGGCCCGGCGGCCAGCGCCTCGTAGCGCTCGCGCAGCTGGCGCACCGTCGCCAGCCCCTCGGCCACGGCGTCGAAGACGCTCGCGCCCTCGGCGAAGACGGGCTCCTGCGGCACGTACACGCGCCGCAGCCCGCCCTGCAGCTGCAGCAGCCCGTCATCCAGCCGCTCCACGCCCGCCAGCACCTTCAGCAGCGAGGACTTGCCCGTGCCGTTGCGGCCGATGAGGGCGACTCGCTCACCGGGCTCCAGCGCGAGGTGCGCCCCGTCGAGCAGGGGCACGTGGCCGTAGGCGAGCTGGGCTTGGGTGATCGAGATCAGGGCCATGGCCGCATTGTCGGCGGCGCCAGCGGCCCGCCACGACCCTCAGCCGCCTGACTGCGCCAGATACTGCGAAGCGGCCGCGCGCCACAGCACCTGCCCAGGCTCGGCCCAGGCGCGCTCCTCCTCGCGGCAGCTGTCCACGATCTTGATCAGGTGCTCGTCGTCGCTGGCCAGTGCCGCGTGCTCCAGCGCGGCCCAGCTGCGCAGGGCGGCGGGGGGCTGGCGCTGCAGCCGCGCGGCCACCACGGCGTGCGCAAAGGCCTGCCAGTAGTGGCGCCACCCGGCCAGGGGCTCGTCGACGAAACGGCTCAGCACCCGCATCGCGTGCGTGCTGGTGACGAGGTGCAGCGCCGTGAAGTCGCCGCTGCCGGCCAGGGCCTGCGCGGCGGCGCGCGCCAGCAGGCGCGGCGTGTCCTCGGTGACGATGAGCCGCGCGGCCACGGTGTTGACGGCACCGTCCTGCGCCACCTCGCGCATGCGCTGGGCGATGAGCCGCGCGTCTGACGACGGGCCGGCACGCAGCTGCCGCAGCAGCGCCACGGGGTCGGTGCGCCCGCCGCGGCTCGGGCCCGGCGCATCGGCAAGTTGCCCCAGCGGGAGATAGCGGCAGCTCCAGTAGGCCAGCCCCTCGGCGACCTCACCCACGTGCCCGCAGCGCACACCGCTGGCGGTGCGGATGAGGCCGTGGAAGCCCGCGGCGGCCACGCCCGGCCACAGCCACGGCAGCACCTGAGCGAGCACGTCGGAGGCGCCCTCGTGCTCGATCCATTCGGCAAAGAGCGAGCGGTAGGCGGGCCAGGCCGCGCGCCGGCCCAGCGGTGCGCGCCAGGCGCTGCCCACGGGCCACGGGCGTGCCGCAGGCGCGCTGTGCAGGCGCTTGGCGCAGCTGGCCTCGAAGGCGGCCAGGCACGCCTCGTCGGCGCCCAGGTGCGCCAGGCTCGCCAGCGCCATCGGCAGGTGGTTGGCCAGGCCGCGGCCGTACTCACAGTCGAAGCGTGCAGCCCGCGTGAGCCGCACGAGCAGATCGGGCGTGGGCTCCCAGCGCGCAGCAGCCGGTGCAGCGGCCCCGGCCGTTGCCTCGGGCGCGGATGGCACCTGGCTCATCGCAGTGCCTCCTGCAGCGCATCGACGAACATCCCCGCCACGTCGAAGCCGCTCTGGTCCATGATCTCCCGAAAGCAGGTCGGGCTCGTCACATTGATCTCGGTCAGGCACGGGCCGATCACGTCCAGGCCCACGAGCAGCAGGCCGCGCGCGGCCAGCACCGGGCCAAGCGTCTCGGCGATCTCGCGCTCGCGCGGCGTCAGCGGCATCGCCACCCCGCGCCCGCCCGCGGCCAGGTTGCCGCGCACCTCGCCGCCTTGCGGGATGCGGGCCAGCGCGTAAGGCACGGGGCGCCCGCCGATCACGAGCACGCGCTTGTCGCCCTGCGCGATCTCGGGGAGGTACCTCTGCACCATCACGGTGGAGTCCCCGCCGCGGTTGAGCGTCTCGCAGATCACGCCCAGGTTCAGGCCGTCGGGGCCCACGCGAAAGATCCCCATGCCGCCCATGCCGTCCAGGGGTTTGAGGATCACGTCGCGGTGCTCGGCGTGGAAGGCACGGATGTCGGCCTCGCTGCGCGTGACGATCGTGGGCGCGATGAAGTCCGGGAACTCGAGGATGGCGAGCTTTTCCGGGTGGTCGCGCAGCGCCGCAGGCCGGTTGAAGACGCGCGCGCCCTCGCGCTCGGCCTGTCCCAGCAGGTGCGTGGCGTAGAAGTACTCGGTGTCGAAAGGCGGGTCCTTGCGCATCACGACGGCGTCGGTGTCGCGCAGCGCCAGCGCCTCGTGGGTGGCCACGACGCGCAGCCAGTCGTCCTCCTGGCCGGTGAGGGCGATCTCGCGCACGCGCGCCGTCACGCTTGCGCCGCGCACCCAGCGCAGGTCGCGCGGCTCGCAGGCCAGCAGCCGGTGGCCGCGGCGCTGCGCCTCGCGCATCATGGTGTAGGTCGAGTCCTTGTAGGTCTTGAAGGACTCGAGCGGATCGGCAACGAACAGGATCTTCAACGGGGCCTCAGATCTCGACCTTGGAGCCCAGCTCCACGATGCGGTTGGTCGGCAGGTACAGGAAGTCGGCCGCGCCCGCGGCATTGCGGTGCATGCTGGCGAAGAGTTTCTCGCGCCACAGCGCCATGCCGCGGGCGAAGGTCGGAATGACCGAGTCGCGGCTGAGGAAGTAGCTCGTGTCCATCTCGTCGAGCACGATGCCGTGCGGCGCGAGCAGCCTCAGCGCCTCGGGCACGTCCGGATCGTTCTTGAAGCCGAAGTGCAGCGTGAGCTGCCAGCAGTCGTGGCCCAGCGGCTCGACCTCGATGCGCCGGTCGAAGCCGATCCAGGGCACTTCGTGGTGCCGCACCGTGACGAAGAGGTTGCGCTCGTGCAGCACCTTGTTGTGCTTGAGGTTGTGCAGCAGGGCAAAGGGCGTGGAGCCGCGCTCGGCGTTGAGGAACACGGCCGTGCCCGGCACGCGCACGGGCGGGTTCACGAACACGGCCTCGAGGAAGGAGGGCAGGTCGATCGCGTCCTCGCGCAGCCGCTCGCCCAGCAGCATGCGCCCGCGCTGCCAGGTCGTCATGAGCGTGAACATCAGCGCCCCGATGAACAGCGGGAACCAGCCGCCCTCGAGCACCTTGACGGCGTTGGCGGCGAAGAAGACGAGGTCGATGAGGAAGAAGGCACCGGTGGCCGCCACGCACAGCGACAGCGGCAGCCGCCACCCGAAGCGGATGACGAAGAAGGTCATGACGGTGGTGATCGTCATGTCGATCGTCACGGCGATCCCGTAGGCCGAGGCGAGCGCGCCGCTGGAGCGAAATGCCACCACCGCCACGACGATGAAGGCGAACAGGCCCCAGTTGACGGCCGGGATGTAGATCTGGCCGGCCTCGCGGATCGAGGTGTGGGCGATGCGCAGGCGGGGCAGGTAGCCGAGCTGGATCACCTGCTTGGTCACCGAGAAGGCCGCGGTGATCAGCGCCTGCGAGGCGATCACGGCAGCCAGCGTGGCCAGCGCGATCATCGGGTACAGCGCCCACGAGGGCACCATCTCGTAGAAGGGGTTGCGCACGGCCTGCGGATCGGCCAGCAGCAGCGCGCCCTGGCCGAAGTAGTTGAGCACGAGTGCAGGCATCACGACGACGAACCAGGCCAGGCGGATGGGCCGCTTGCCGAAGTGGCCCAGGTCGGCGTAGAGCGCCTCGGCCCCGGTGACGCACAGCACCACCGCGCCAAGCGCGACGAAGGCCACGCCCGGCTCGGCAAGCATGAAGGCCAGCGCGTGGTGCGGCGACAGCGCGGCCAGCACCGCCGGGCCGCGCATCACATGCCACGCGCCGAGCACGGCCAGCACCGTGAACCACACCAGCATCACCGGCCCGAAGAAGCGGCCAACGGCCGCGGTGCCGAAGCGCTGCCCGGCAAAGAGCGCACCCAGCACGATGAGCGACACCGGCACCACCCAGGCGTGCAGGGCCGGGGCCGCCACCTCCAGGCCCTCGACGGCCGACAGCACCGACACGGCCGGCGTGATGACGCCGTCGCCGAAGAAGATGGCCGTGCCGAAGATGCCCACGAGCAGCAGCCGCGCGCGCAGCCGCGGGCGGTCGCGCACGGCCTGCGAGGCCAGCGCGAGCATCGCCACGAGGCCGCCTTCGCCGTGGTTGTCGGCGCGCAGGATGAGCGTCACGTACTTCAGCGAGACGATGACCGTGAGCGTCCAGAAGACAAGCGACAGGATGCCCAGCACGTGGTCCGGGGTGAGCGGCACGCGCCCCTCGGAGAAGACCTCCTTGAGCGCATACAGCGGGCTCGTGCCGATGTCGCCGTAGACGACGCCGATGGCTGCCACGGCCAGGCCCAGCGGCCGGCCACCTCCCGCAGGAGCCCTACTCGTCAAGCTCGGCCTCGGGATCGGTGGCTTCGAGCTCGTAGCTCGCCGCCAGCATCGCCAGGCGAGCGATCACGCCGTACATGTAGAAGCGGTTGGGGGGGCTGGCTCCGGGCTTGGCGCCCAGGCGCGGCAGGTGGTTGCTCTCCTCGAAGGCCAGCGGCACGTACATCGAGCCCGGCGCATTCAGGCTCTCGTAGATGCCCACACCGGCGTGCACGCGGTAGAAGCCGCCCACCACGTAACGGTCGATCGTGTAGACGACGGGCTCGGCCACGGCGTCGTTGATGCGCTCGTAGGTGGGCACGCCTTCCTGCACGATGATCTCGTGCGCCCTGGGCGGCGGGCGCCCGCCGGCTGCGGCCTCGTCGCGCAGTCGGCGCAGCGCCTCGTCGAGTTCGCGCGGGTCGCGCAGCGAGATCCAGCCGATGGCGTGGCTCCCATCTCCGGCCTTGACGAGCGCGAAGGGCTTCTCGCCGATCCCGTACTCCTTGTACTTGCGCCGCACCTTGCCGAGGATCGCCTCCACGTGCGCGCGCAGCGGCTCGATGCCGTCGTCGCCAGCCAGATCCAGCGCCCCGGCGTTGGCAAACATCGGGTGGATCAGCCAGGGGTCCATCCCGAGCAGCTTGGCAAAGCGCTTGGCCACCTCCTCGTAGCTCTGGAAGTGCCGGCTCTTGCGGCGCACCGTCCAGCCCGCGTGCAGCGGCGGCAGCAGGTACTGCTCGTGCAGGCTCTGCAGCTTGTCGGGGATGCCCTCGTGCAGGCCGGTGTTGAGCAGGATCGTGCAGGGGTCGAAGTCCTTCAGGCCGAGCCGCCCGCGCTGGCGCAGCACCGGCTCGACCACGAGCTCGTCGCCGTCGGGCAGCGCGAGCTTCATCGGCGCCTTGAGCGCCGGGTCCAGCGAGCCCAGGCGCACGTGCAGCCCGGCCTGGTGGAAGACCTGCCGCAGCGTGCGCACGCCAAAGTGGTAGAAAGGGTTGAGGTCGTGCCGGTCGGGGATCAGCAGCAGGTTGCGCGCCTCGGGGCAGATCTTCTCGATGGCCGCCATCGCCGCCTGCACCGCCAGCGGGAGCATCTCGGGGGTCAGGTTGGCAAAGCCGGCCGGGAACAGGCTCGAGGCCACCGGAGCGAGCTTGTAGCCGGCATTGCGGATGTCCACCGAGCAGTAAAAGGCCGGCGTGTGCTCCATCCATTCGAGCCGGAACCAGCGCTCGATGGCGGGCATCGACTCGAGGATGCGCTGCTCGAGCTCGTTGATCGGCCCGCTCAGGGCGGTGACGAGGTGGGGAACCATGTCGGCATTCTAGAGAGTGCGCCTGACTGAAAACCGGGCCTCCCCCATGAAAAAGGGCCGCCTCGCGGCAGCCCTCCTGGTTCGCGGGCCGCGCGCGAGGCGCAGCCCGGGCAGCCGGCGGTCCGTGCGGGCCGCCGACCTGCAGTGGCTTACTTGTTGTAGGCCGTCTCGCCGTGCGAGGAGATGTCCAGGCCCTCGCGCTCCTCTTCCTCGCTCACGCGCAGGCCGATCACGAGGTCGACGATCTTGAAGGCCACGAGTGCGACGATGCCGGAGATGATGACCGTGTAGATCACGCCCTGGGCCTGCACCCAGACCTGCGCACCGATGCTCGTCCAGCCGCCGCAGGTGTTGGCCACGTAGTCGCAGGTGCCGGTGCCGCCGAGCTTGGGGCTGGCGAAGACGCCCGTCAGCAGCGCGCCCAGGATGCCGCCCACGCCATGCACGCCGAACACGTCCAGCGAGTCATCCGCGCCCAGCAGCTTCTTCAGGCTCGTCACGCCCCACAGGCAGATGACGCCGGCCAGCAAGCCGATGATGAGCGCGCCGCCCACGCCGACGAAGCCGCAGGCCGGGGTGATCGCCACCAGACCCGCCACCGCGCCCGAGGCCGCACCCAGCATCGAGGCCTTGCCCTTGGTGAGCGCCTCGGCCGCAGCCCAGCTCAGCGTCGCCGCAGCGGTGGCCGCGATCGTGTTGATGAAGGCCAGCGCCGCCACGCCGTTGGCTTCCAGGTTGGAGCCGGCGTTGAAGCCGAACCAGCCCACCCACAGCAGCGACGCGCCCACCATCGTCAGCGTCAGGCTGTGCGGAGCCATCGCCTCGCGGCCATAGCCCACGCGCTTGCCCAGCATGTAGGCACCCACGAGGCCCGCCACCGCGGCGTTGATGTGCACCACGGTGCCGCCGGCGAAGTCCAGCGCGCCCTTGGCCCACATGAAGCCGGC
>JBBAPJ010000073.1:0-12290 GCA_040400855.1 Rubrivivax sp. | reverse complement strand
TGGCGCTCTTCGGGGCACGTGACGTGTGGTTCGTGGTGGGCGTGCCGGTGTTCCTCTACGCCTCGGGCTGGACCTTCACGATGGTGGGCGCGTTCCTCGCGCTGTGGACGATCGGCTACGGAGCCGTGCAGGCCGCGGCACCTTCGATCGTTCGACGCAGCGCCGACGGTCTTTCCAGCGAGGTGCCGGCCGCCCGCGCCTGGTCCTTCGCCCTGGCGGTGGTACCGGCAGCCCTCGCGGCGCTCGTCGTGGCCGAGGTGCCGAGCCTCGAGTGGGTGGTGGTGGCGGGCCTGGCGCTCTTCGGCGTGGCCTTCGCCGTGAACTCCTCCGTGCACTCCTACCTCGTGCTGGCCTATGCCGGCTCGGAGAGAGCGGCCGAGGACGTGGGCTTCTACTACGCGGCCAACGCGCTGGGGCGGTTCATCGGCACGCTGCTGTCCGGTCTGCTCTACCAGTGGGGCGGGCTGGCGGCGGCGCTGGCCGGCTCGGCGCTTATGCTGACAGCCTGCGCCCTCGTGACCCTGGCCTTGCCCACCCGCCACGCCGTGCCGGCGCCGCCTGCGTGAACGCGCCGCCAGCCCCCGCGGTCCAGATGGACGAAGTGCAGGCCGTGCAGGCGCTGGCCGCACTGGCCCAGCCGATGCGCCTGCGGGTCTTCCGTGCGCTGGTGGGCGCAGGCCCCGCCGGCTTCACGCCGGGGGTGCTGGCCGCCCTGCTCGGGCTGCCCGCATCGTCACTGTCCTTCCACCTCAAGGAACTGTGTCACGCCGGGCTCGTCGAGGCCGAGCGTGCCGGCCGGCATATCCTGTACCGGCCCCGCATCGGCTCCATGAACGCCTTGCTCGCCTACCTCACCGAGCACTGTTGCCAGGGCCGGCCCTGCGGGCTCGCTGCACCGGCGGCCAACCGAGCCACGACCTGCTGAAGGGGCGGGCGCGGAGGCGCCGCATGACAAGGCCATGAATGGCCAGTGACAGCACCGACTCGTGATGGTCATCGGAGTTTCTCGAACTCTTGCGAAGGTGTGCGGGTCCTTCCCACCCTGCCCACAGGAGTCCGCATGAACGCACGCACCGACCTCGGTTCCCCCTTCTTCACCGACCCCGACGACCTCGACAACAACCCCTCGGCCAATCCGCACTTCCAGGAGGTGCTGAGCGCGGGCATGAGCCGCCGCAAGCTGCTACGCGGCACCGCAGGCGGCGCACTTGCCGCCATGTTTGCGCCGCTCGCGCTCACGGCGTGCGGCGGCGGCGACGACCCCGCCCCCGTCAGCCCGGCCCCGACGCCCACCGAAACGTTGCTGGGCTTCACGGCCGTGGCCAAGACGCTGGCCGACACCAACACCGTACCGGCGGGCTACAGCGCCAGCGTGATCCTCGCCTGCGGCGACCCGCTGGCCGCGGGCGTTCCGGCCTACAAGAACGACGGCACCGACACCGGCTACGACAAGCGCGTGGGCGACTGCCACGACGGCATCCAGTACTTCGGCCTGTCGGCCACGGGCACGCGGGACGACAACAGCAACGCCCGCGCGCTGCTGGCGATGAACCACGAATACATCACGCCTGTGGTGCTGCATGCCAACGGCGGCAGCGCGCGTCCGCGCCCGGCCTCGGAGGTGGACATCGAGGTGGACTGCCACGGCATCACGGTGGCCGAAGTGGCCAAGGACGCCGCGGGCAAGTTCGCCGTGGTGGTGAACTCACCCTTCAACCGCCGCATCACGGGCACGACGGTGATGGAGCTCTCGGGCCCGGCTCGCGGCCACCCGCTCTTCGTCACCCGGTTCTCGCCCAACGGCACGCGCACGCGCGGCACGATGAACAACTGCGGTAACGGCAAGACGCTGTGGGGCACGCTCCTGACGACCGAGGAGAACTGGTCGGGCTACTACTTCCGTGCGGCCGGCGACCAGGCCCTGCGCAGCGCCAAGCTCAACGCCTCGTTCGCACGTTATGGCCGCAACGTCACGGCCACCAGTGCGGCCAACAGCCGCTACGGCTGGGAGACCGCCGGCACCGGCGACCTCTACGCCCGCTGGAACACGAGCGTGGTGGGTACGAGCGTCGACGGCAGCGACGACTACCGCCACGAGTGGTTCTGCCAGGGATTCATGGTCGAGGTCGACCCCTACAACGCCACCTCGGTTGTGAAAAAGCGGACCGGCCTGGGCCGCTTCGCACACGAGAACTCAGCCTTCGGGCTGCCGGTGGCCGGCAAGCCAATCGCCGTCTACATGGGCTGCGATTCGCAGAACGAGTACGTCTACAAGTGGGTGTCCGCCGAGAACTGGAACCCGGCGGATGCCACCGCAGCCGATCGCCTGGCCACCGGCGACAAGTACCTCGACCGCGGCAAGCTGTACGTGGCGAAATTCAACGACAACGGCACGGGCGAGTGGGTCGAGCTGACCGTGACGAATCCGGCCATTGCAGCCTCCTCGTTCGGCTTCGCGGACCAGGCCGAGATCTACATCCACACCCGTATCGCGGCTGATGCGGTAGGGGCGACCAAGATGGACCGCCCGGAGTGGGTCGACGTGCACCCGAGGACGGGCGAGCTCTACATCACGATGACGAACAACAGCAGCCGCCGTGCGGTGCCGACGGGCAGCCAGACCAAGGTCGACGCCGCCAACCCCCGCGCCTACACCGACGTGTTCGGGGGCCAGTCCACCGCCAGCGGCAACGTCAACGGCCACATCGTGCGCTTCAAGGACGCCAGCCCCGAGGCCACGACCTTCAACTGGGACGTGTATCTCTTCGGCAGCGAGGCCGGCGCCGACCCCAAGCTCATCAACCTCTCGGGCCTGAGCGCCGACCAGGACTTCTCCAGCCCCGACGGCCTGGCCTTCACGCGCAGCACCGGGCTGTGCTGGATCCAGACCGACGACGGCGCCTACACCGACGTGACGAACTGCATGCTGCTGGCCGCCATTCCGGGCCAGATCGGCGATGGCTCGGCCGTGACGCTGAGCTACACCGGTGGCGTGTCGGTCACCACCCGGATGGGCGCCAAGCCCACGGCCGCCACCCTCAAGCGCTTCTACGTGGGCCCCTACGACTGCGAGGTCACGGGCCTGTGCGAGACGCCCGACGGCAAGACGATCTTCATCAACATCCAGCACCCCGGTGACGGCACCACGGCTGCCAACCTGGGCGACCCGAGCAAGTACACGAGCCAGTGGCCGAGCAACGTCGGCTACGGAGCCGGCAAGCGTCCGCGCTCGGCGACGGTGGTGATCACGAAGAACGACGGCGGGCGCATCGGCACCTGAGTGCCCGCCCGGGCGGGTCCCGGCAGACTGGCTCGAACGGGCCGGTCTGTTGGGCCCGCGTGCCGGCCTCTCCCGCTGAGGTGTCAGCCCTCGAGGCTGCGCGCCATGGCCTGCGCATGCGCCCGCGCGGCGTCGGCGTCGGACGCCTCCACCATGATGCGCAGCACGGGCTCCGTGCCCGAGGCCCGGATCAGCACGCGACCGGTGTCGCCCAGCTCCCGCTCCACCACGGCGCGGGTCTGGGCAAGGCCGACATGCGTCTTCCAGTCCACGCCCTCGCGCAGCCGCACGTTGAGCAGCACCTGCGGGAAGAGCGCGACCCCCTCGAGCAGCCCTGCCAGCGCGGTGCCGCGCCGGCGCACGGCCTGCAGCACCTGCAGTGCGCTGACGATGCCGTCGCCGGTGGTGTGGCGGTCCAGCGCAAGCAGGTGGCCCGAGCCTTCTCCGCCAAGCTCCCAGCCGCGCGCAACGAGCTCCTCGAGCACGTAACGGTCGCCGACCTTCGCGCGCACGAGCTCCACGCCCGCGCGACGCAGCGCCACCTCCACCCCCATGTTGGTCATCAGCGTGCCCACCACGCCCGGCACCTTCCAGCCCTGCGCGAGCCGGTCGGAAGCCATCACGTAGAGCAGCTCGTCGCCGTTGAAGAGGCGCCCGCTCGCGTCCACCATCTGCAGCCGGTCGGCGTCGCCGTCCAGCGCGATGCCGTAGTCGGCGCCCTGCTCGCGCACCGCCTGCACCAGCGCCTGCGGCGCCGTGGCCCCCACGCCGTCGTTGATGTTCATGCCATCGGGCTTGCAGCCGATGGTGTGCACCTGCGCGCCGAGTTCGTGGAAGACGTCCGGCGCCACGTGGTAGGCCGCGCCATGCGCAGCGTCCACCACGAGCTTCAGGCCGCGCAGCGAGAGCTCGTTCGGAAAGGTGCTCTTGCAGAACTCGGTGTAGCGTCCGGCCGCATCGTCGATGCGCCGCGCGCGGCCCAGGCCGGCGGAGTCCACCCACTGGGCAGGCTCCTCGAGCGCCTCCTCGACTGCCACCTCCCACGCATCGGGCAGCTTCTCACCGCTGGCGGAGAAGAACTTGACGCCGTTGTCGTGATAGGGGTTGTGCGAGGCGCTGATGACCACCCCGAGGTCCTGGCGCAGCGCACGCGTGAGGTAGGCCACGCCCGGTGTGGGCAGCGGGCCGCTGAGCAGCACGTCCACGCCGGCGGAGGCAAAGCCCGCTTCCAGCGCCGACTCGATCATGTAGCCCGACAGCCGCGTGTCCTTGCCGATCACGACCGAGGGCCGAGGGGAGTCGCGCCGCAGCACGCGCCCGACCGCGTGGCCCAGGCGCAGCATGAAATCAGGGGTGATCGGCGCGCGGCCGACGGCACCCCGGATGCCGTCGGTGCCGAAGTGCTTCCGGCTCAACGTCAGGCAGTGGCTGGGGCGCTGTCAGCCGGCGAAACCGGGGCCGAAGGCCCGCCGCTGCTGCGCGGGGGCTGGGACGTCCAGTCCTTGGGCGGGCGCGGGGGCTTGCCGCCCATGATGTCGTCGATCTGGTCGCTGTCGATGGTCTCCCACTCGAGCAGCGCGCGCGCCATGGCGTGCATCTTGTCCTTGTTGTCCTCGATGAGCCGGCGTGCCACGCCGTACTGGTCGTCGATGATGCGCCGCACCACCTTGTCGACCTTCTGCATCGTCGCCTCGGACATGTTGGTCGTCTTCGTGACCGATCGGCCCAGGAAGACCTCGCCCTCGTTCTCCGCGTAGACCATCGGGCCGAGCTCGTCGGTCATGCCGTAGCGGGTGACCATGTCGCGAGCGATCTGCGTGGCGCGCTCGAAGTCGTTGGAGGCACCCGTGGTCATCTGGTTCATGAACACCTCCTCGGCAATGCGCCCGCCGAAGAGCACCGAGATGGTGGAGAGCATGCGCTCCTTGTCCATGCTGTAGCGGTCGCCCTCGGGCAGCTGCATCGTCACACCCAGCGCGCGGCCGCGCGGGATCACGGTGACCTTGTGCACCGGGTCGGTCTTGGGCATGAGGCGTGCCACGAGCGCGTGGCCGGCCTCGTGGTAGGCGGTGTTGCGCCGCTCCTCCTCGGGCATGACCATGGACTTGCGCTCCGGCCCCATCATGATCTTGTCCTTGGCCTTCTCGAAGTCGACCATCTCCACCACGCGCGCGCTGCGGCGTGCGGCAAAGAGGGCCGCCTCGTTGACGAGGTTGGCCAGGTCCGCGCCCGAGAAGCCCGGGGTGCCGCGCGCGAGGATGTCGGCACGGATGTCCTGGCCCACCGGCACCTTGCGCATGTGGACGTTGAGGATCTGCTCGCGCCCGCGCACGTCGGGCAGCGTGACGTAGACCTGGCGGTCGAAGCGGCCCGGGCGCAGCAGCGCCGGGTCGAGGATGTCGGGCCGGTTGGTGGCCGCCATCACGATCACGCCGAGGTTGGTCTCGAAGCCGTCCATCTCGACGAGCATCTGGTTCAGGGTCTGCTCGCGCTCGTCGTTGCCGCCGCCCAGGCCGGCACCACGGTGGCGGCCCACGGCGTCGATCTCGTCGACGAAGATGATGCAAGGCGCACTCTTCTTGGCCTGCTCGAACATGTCGCGCACGCGCGCCGCACCGACGCCCACGAACATCTCGACGAAGTCGGAGCCCGAGATGCTGAAGAAGGGAACCTTGGCTTCGCCTGCGATCGCCTTGGCCAGCAGCGTCTTGCCGGTGCCAGGGGGGCCGACCAGCAGCACGCCGCGCGGGATGCGCCCGCCGAGCTTCTGGAACTTCTGCGGGTCCTTGAGGAAGTCGACCAGTTCCTTGACCTCCTCCTTGGCCTCGTCGCAGCCGGCGACGTCGGCGAAGGTGGTGGTGTTGTTGGCCTCGTCCAGCATGCGGGCCTTGCTCTTGCCGAAGCTGAAGGCGCCGCCCTTGCCGCCGCCTTGCATCTGGCGCATGAAGTAGATCCACACGCCAATGAGCAGCAGCATCGGGCCCCAGCTGACGAGCAGGCTCACCAGGACGGACGGTTCCTCGCGCTGCTTGACGTCGAACTTCACGCCGTTGGCGCGCAGGTCGCCCACCAGGCCGCGGTCCAGGTAGGTGGCCGTGACACGCAGGCGCTTGTCATCGACCGTGAAGGCCGTGATCTCGGTGCCGCCACCGGGCTTTTCCTCGAGGATGGCCGACTTGATGCGCTTGGCCTGGACCTCGTCGAGGAACTCGGAGTAGCCGACCTGGTTGCCCACGGCCATCCCGCGGTCGAACTGCTTGAAGACCGTGAACAGCACGAGCGCGATCACCAGCCACACCGCGACCTTGGAAAACCACTGATTGTTCACCGAGCCTCCTTGGGAAGAACAGCCGGGGCGGGTCGGTTCGCCCGCCTCAGGCCTTTCCCGGATATGGGGATGAGTGTAGACCACGCAAGGGTGACCCCGGGCAGCGCGTGGCAACCGCGAAACACCCCCAGTTCAGGCGTTCGGCCCCTTGGGCCCGATCCCGACCAGAAAGGTCTCGGCCGAGCGGTCGCGCGAGGCCTTGGGCTTGATCGGCTTGACGATGCGAAAGCTGTCCTTGAACAGCTTGACGAGCTGGCTGTAGCCGCTGCCGTGGAAGGCCTTGCACACCAGCGCCCCCTCGGGCACCAGGTGGCGCGACGCGAACTCCACGGCCAACTCCACCAGGTGCGCCACACGCGCCGCATCCGAGGCGGCCACGCCGGACAGATTGGGCGCCATGTCCGACACCACGAGGTCCACGCGCCGGCCGGCCAGCGCCGCCTCCAGCTGCCGCAGCACCGCCTCCTCGCGGAAGTCGCCCTGGATGAACTGCACGCCCTCGATGGGTTCGAAGGGCAGGATGTCCAGGGCGATGATCGTGCCGGGCAGCTCGCCGGCGGCTGCGCCCTCGGGGGCGAAGCGGCGGCGCAGGTACTGGCTCCAGGCGCCGGGCGTGGCGCCGAGGTCCACCACCACCTGGCCCGGCCGCACCAGCTTGAGCGTCTGGTCGATCTCCAGCAGCTTGTAGGCCGCACGCGCCCGATAGCCCTCCTTCTGCGCCAGCTTGACGTAGGGATCGGTCAGGTGGTCGTTCAGCCAGGCGCGGTTGACGCGCTTGCTCTTGCTCTTCATGGGGCGCGGATAATACGTCGATGACCGCCCTTGCCCTGACACCCACCGAGCGCCGCGCGCACCGCGCCCAGGCGCACCACCTCCAGCCCGTGGTCGCGGTGGGCTCGGACGGCCTGACCGAGGCCGTCGTGCGCGAGACGGACGCGGCGCTGAATGCCCATGGCCTGATCAAGGTGCGCGTCTTCGCCGATGCGCGGGAGACGCGCGAGGCGATGTTCGCCGAGCTCACCGACAAGCTCGGCGCCGCGCCGGTGCAGCACATCGGCAAGCTGCTCGTGCTGTGGCGGCCGCTGCCGGAAAAGGAAAAGACGGCGCGCGATGGCCGTCAGCCGGGCCCGCGCCTGGTCACGCTCGTGCAGCCCTCCAAGAGTGGCAACCACCGTCCGACGATCAAGAAAGTCAAGCTGCTGGGCAACCAGCGCGTCACGGCCGGCGGCCGGGTCAAGCGCAAGGAAGCGCGCCAGGTCAGTCCGAAGAAGCGGGCGGAGGGCTGAGGCCCCCCGGAGCCGGGCGCGCCGGCCCGGCCGGCGGGCGCTGCGCACCGGCCAGGCGCCCGATCGCACGCCAGGCCAGCGCCCCCACCAGCACCATCTTGAGCGCGAAGAACGCCACGCTGATGGCGTGAAGCTGCCCGAAGCTCAGCGGCCCGCGGCCGGCACGCGCCTGCTCGAGGTAGGGCTGAAGCGCGTAGTGCCCGGCGACGGCACAGAAGACCGCCCCCAGAGCCAGCACGAGTTCGACGCTGAAGGCCGGGCCCCGGCCGCTCGCCGCGGCATCACGCCCGATGAGGCGCTCGAGCAGGATGACCAGGCCACCCAGCACGATCGTCAGCGTAGCCTCGCCGCCCAGCATCCGGCCCACGATCGGCCCGGCCTGGGGCCCCGTCAGCACCGCGAAGACCGAGGTCGTCCCGAGCCCGGCCACCCCGGCCTGCACCCCGAACCAGGCACAGGCCAGCGCGGCGCTCAGGCGGCGCGCATCCCGCCAGCCGGGCACGGCAGGGCTCACACGTAGCGCACGCCGACGATCTCGTAGGTCTTGAGACCGCCAGGCGCCCGCACTTCAGCCAGGTCACCCTCGCTCTTGCCGATGAGCGCCCGCGCGATGGGGCTGGACACCGAGATCAGCCCGAGCTTGAGGTCAGCCTCGTCGTCGCCCACGATCTGGTAGGTGACGGCCGAGCCCGTGGCTTCCTCCTCCAGGTCCACGGTCGCGCCAAAGACCACGCGCCCGCCGGCGTCCAGCGTGGAGGGGTCGATGATCTGCGCAGCCGCCAGCTTGGCCTCGAGCTCCAGGATGCGGCCCTCGATGAAGCCTTGCTTGTCCTTGGCCGCGTCGTACTCGGCGTTCTCGGAGAGGTCGCCCTGCGCGCGCGCCTCGGCGATCGCCTGGATCACGGCATGCCGCTCCACCGACTTGAGCCGGTGCAGCTCCTCGCGCAGCTTGTCGGCGCCGCGGCGCGTCAACGGGATCGTGGCCATTCGCAAACCTTCGAGAGTGACTCGGGCCCAGCCCCAAGGGTCGGGGCAAGGCCGGAAAACGCCAGGGGGAAGCAAAACGCCGCAGCCGACCCTGTGCAGGCGCTGCGGCGCTGGAAGAACGCAGCGAAGTCTAATGCAGCTCGGCGTGGAGTTCCTGCACCGAGACCACGCTGAGGTCGTCCCGGTGCCGCAGCGCCTCGGTGGCGGCCTCGGCACCGGCCATCGTCGTGTAGTAGGTGACGCGGTTGGCCAGCGCAGCCTGCCGGATGAACCGCGAATCGGCGATCGCCGCGCGCGTCTCGTCCACCGTCGTGAAGACGAGCTGGATCTCGCCTGCCTTGACGAGATCGACGATGTGCGGCCGGCCGTCCTTGACCTTGTTGACCGCACGCACGGGCACACCCGCAGCGGCGATCGCGGCGGCCGTGCCGCGCGTGGCCACGAGCGCAAAGCCCAGGCCGTGCAGCTCGCGCGCCACTTCCACCGCGCGCGCCTTGTCGCCGTTCTTGACGGTCAGCACGACCGTGCCCGCGGCCGGCAGGCGCGAGCCCGCGCCGAGCTGGCTCTTGAGCATCGCCTCGCCGAAGGTGCGGCCCACGCCCATCACCTCACCCGTGGAGCGCATCTCGGGGCCGAGGATCGGGTCCACGCCCGGGAACTTGTTGAAGGGGAAGACCGCCTCCTTGACGCTGAAGAAGGGCGGCACCACCTCGCCGCGCACGCCGTGGCGGGTGCGCTGCTCGGCCAGCTTCTGCCCGGCCATGCAGCGCGCGGCGATCTTGGCCAGAGGCTGACCGGTGGCCTTGCTGACGAAGGGCACGGTGCGCGAGGCACGAGGATTGACCTCGAGCACATAGACGACCGCCTCCGCCCCCTCCCCCTGGATCGCGAACTGCACGTTCATCAGGCCCACGACATCCAGCGCCCGGGCCATCAGCGTGGTCTGGCGGCGCATCTCGTCTTGCAGCGCGGCGCTCAGGGTGTAGGGCGGCAGCGAGCAGGCCGAGTCGCCCGAGTGGATGCCGGCGGCCTCCACGTGCTCCATGATGCCGCCGATCATCACCTCGGAGCCGTCACCCACGCAGTCCACGTCGACCTCGATCGCGTCGTCGAGGAAACGGTCCAGCAGCACGGGGGACTTCTCGCTCACGCGCACCGCCTCGCGCATGTAGCGCTCCAGGTCGCGGTCGCCGTGCACGATCTCCATCGCGCGGCCGCCCAGCACGTAGCTCGGCCGCACCACCAGCGGGTAGCCGATCTCGCGCGCCAACTGCAGCGCCTGCTCCTCGGTGCGCGCGGTGCGGTTGGGCGGCTGCTTGAGGCCCAGCTCGTGCAGCAGCTTCTGGAAGCGCTCGCGGTCCTCGGCGATGTCGATGGAGTCGGGCGTTGTGCCGATGATGGGCACGCCGGCGCGCTCGAGATCCAGCGCGAGCTTCAGCGGTGTCTGCCCGCCGAACTGCACGATCACGCCCTCGGGCCTTTCCTTGTCCACGATCTCGAGCACGTCCTCCAGCGTCACGGGCTCGAAGTACAGCCGGTCGCTCGTGTCGTAGTCGGTGGAGACGGTCTCCGGGTTGCAGTTGACCATGATGGTCTCGTACCCGTCCTCGCGCATCGCGAGCGCCGCGTGCACGCAGCAGTAGTCGAACTCGATGCCCTGCCCGATGCGGTTGGGCCCGCCGCCCAGCACCATGATCTTGCGCCGCTGCGTGGGCTCGGCCTCGCACTCCTCGTCGTAGGTGGAGTACATGTAGGCGGTCTGCGTGGCGAACTCGGCGGCGCAGGTGTCCACGCGCTTGTAGACCGGGCGCACGCCGGTGGCGTGGCGCTTCTCGCGCACGGCATGCTGGTGCGTCCCGAGCAGCTTGCCCAGGCGCCGGTCGGAAAAGCCCATGCGCTTGAGCGCGCGCAGCTCGTCGGTGGTGAGCGACCCGAGGCTGCGGCCTGCCAGGCCCTGCTCGGCCTGGATGATCTGCTCGATCTGCGCGAGGAACCACGGGTCGATGGCGGTTTCCTCGTGGATCTCGTCCAGCGTCAGGCCCGCGCGGAAGGCGTCACCCACGTAGAGGATGCGCTCGGGCCCCGCCTCGCCGATCTCCTCGACGATCTCCTCGCGGTCGGCGCTGCGCTCGGAAAGGCCGTCGATGCCCGTCTCCAGGCCGCGCAGGGCCTTCTGGAAGCTCTCCTGAAAGGTCCGGCCGATGGCCATCACCTCGCCCACCGACTTCATCTGCGTGGTCAGGTGCGGGTCGGCAGCGGGGAACTTCTCGAAGGCAAAGCGCGGGATCTTCGTGACGACATAGTCGATGCTCGGCTCGAAGCTCGCCGGCGTGGCGCCGCCCGTGATGTCGTTCCTCAGCTCGTCGAGCGTGTAGCCCACGGCAAGCTTGGCCGCCACCTTGGCGATCGGAAAGCCCGTGGCCTTGGAGGCCAGCGCCGAGGAGCGCGACACGCGCGGGTTCATCTCGATGACGATCATGCGGCCGTTGGCCGGGTTGATCGCGAACTGCACGTTGGAGCCGCCCGTGTCCACGCCGATCTCGCGCAGGATCGCGATGGAGGCGTTGCGCATCAGCTGGTATTCCTTGTCGGTGAGCGTCTGCGCCGGCGCCACCGTGATCGAGTCGCCCGTGTGGATGCCCATCGGGTCGAGGTTCTCGATCGAGCACACGATGATGCAGTTGTCCGCGCGGTCGCGGACGACTTCCATCTCGAACTCCTTCCAGCCGATGAGGGACTCCTCGATCAGCAGTTCGTGCGTGGGCGAGAGGTCGATGCCGCGCTTGCAGATCTCCTCGAACTCCTCGGGGTTGTAGGCGATGCCCCCGCCCGTGCCGCCGAGCGTGAAGCTCGGGCGGATCACCATCGGGAAGCCCGTGCCGCCGATCTCGGCCTGGATGCGCCGCTGCACGGCCCAGGCCTCCTCCATCGAGTGCGCGATGCCGCTCTTGGCCGAGTCCAGGCCGATGCCGGTCATCGCGTCCTTGAACTTCAGCCGGTCCTCCGCCTTCTCGATGGCGCGCTCGTTGGCGCCGATCATCTCCACGCCGTACTTCGCGAGCACGCCGTGACGGTGCAGGTCCAGCGCGCAGTTCAGCGCCGTCTGCCCGCCCATGGTGGGCAGCACCGCGTCGGGCCGCTCCTTGGCGATGATGCGCTCCACCATCTGCCAGGTGATGGGCTCGATGTACGTGGCGTCGGCCATGCCGGGGTCGGTCATGATCGTCGCCGGGTTGCTGTTGACGAGGACGACGCGGTAGCCCTCCTCGCGCAGCGCCTTGCAGGCCTGCGCGCCGGAGTAGTCGAACTCGCAGGCCTGGCCGATGACGATCGGGCCGGCGCCGATGATGAGGATGGTCTTGAGGTCTTGGCGCTTCGGCATGTCAGGCTTTCCGGGCTTGCATCGACG
>JBBAPJ010000072.1:0-12391 GCA_040400855.1 Rubrivivax sp. | reverse complement strand
ACCCACGACCCCTTGGTTCGTAGCCAAGTACTCTATCCAACTGAGCTACAGCCGCGAAGCCCTCAAGTGTAGCAGAGCCATTCAGGCCATGGACGCGGCCTGACGCTCGAGCTCGCCGGCACGGGTCTCGTCGCCCGCCTCGCGCAGCAGCGTGGCCAGGGCCACGCAGGCGCGCCGGCGCGTCCTCGGCTCGAGGGTGGCGGCCTGGACGGCCTGCTCGAGCGGGCGCCGGGCCTTGCCCCACAGATGCCGCTCGGCGTAGACGAGCGCAGCCGCCGCATTCATGGCAGCGTCCTGCGGCCAGGCGCTGGAGGCGTTTTCCACGCGCTGCAGCCAGTCCGGGCCGATGCCGGCGGAGGCCTCGGCCAGCGCAACGGCCAGCAGTGCCCGCTCGTCGGCGGGCAGCTTGGCCAGATCGTCCCAGCCGAGAGCCAGCCACTGGCGGGCGTCTTCGGGCGCGCCCAGTGCCACTGCACGCTGCGCGGCGCGGGCGATGACGGCCGGGTCCCGACGGTCGCCGGGCTCGAGCTCGGTCCACTGCCGGCGCAGCTGCTCGGCGTCACGCGCACCGTCGAGCACCGAGAAGGCGAGCGAGCGCAACAGGCCGCGCGCGGCCTCGGGCGAGAAGGCGCGGTGGTTGGCCAGCAGGTGCGCGGTGTTCAGGGCCTTGAGGGGCTGGCGCCCCAGGCGCGCGGCCTGCAGCTTCAGCCGCAGGGCCTGCGTGCGTCGCGCCACGCCAGGCGGCAGCGCGGCCAGCAATTCAAGAGCCCGGTCGGCCTCACGGTCGTCCAGGGCCCACTCGACCAACATCAGCCTCGAGCCCTCGGAGACCGAGCGCAGCGGCTGGCTCGCCACGAGGCTGGACAGCCGGTCGATCGCCTCCTGCCTGCGCGGGAAATCCTGCAGCCGGTGCAGGCTGGCCGTGGCCAGCAACTGCGCGAGGATGCGGAAGTCGGCATCGTCCACGAGGGCCGGCGTGCCTTCCTGCAGCGCCAGCGCGCGCTCGGCGGCCTTGTGGGCGCGGCTGTAGCGCGCGCCGAAATACTCGGCCAGCGCCTCGCGCAGCGCACGCTGCGCCGCCCGCTCGCGCTGCAGGGCGCGCCACTCGCGCGCACGCCGCGGCAGCGTGACGAGCGAGTCCACGGTGCGCATGGTGGCCATGATGGCCAGGCAGGTGCCCACCACCAGGAGCAGGAAGAGGTTGAGCGAGAGCTCGATGCGCCAGTGGCGGAAGTAGACCGTCACGAGGCCTTCGTTGGTGCCGAGCGTCCCTGCCGCGACCACGGCCACGACGAACAGGACGATGAGCCAGACGATGAAGCGCATGGCGAGGTGCGCGCGGGGCTAGCGCCCGGCCACCGCGGTGGCAAGCGCCGCGAGCGTGGCGTCGGGCCGTGGCAGCGCCACCTGGCGCGCCTGGGATGCGAGCTGCCGCACCTGCTCGGAAGCGGCGCCGACCCGGCGCGAATTGCGGTCGAAGTAGCGCTCGATCATCGACTGCGCATCGCGCAGGTCGGCCTGCGCGATGTCGTACTGGCGGCCCAGAAGCGCCAGCCGCGCATTGAGCAGGCGCAGCTTGACGTTCTCGCGCACGAAGAAGGCCTGCTCGGGCGTGAGCAGGGCCGCATCGGGATCGTCGATGCGGCTGACCTGCACCAGCGAGCGCACCTCGGACCAGGCCTGCAGCAGCATCGTGCGTGCGTTGTCGCCGATCCAGCGGGGCCAGGACGCGCCCTTGCCCGCCCCCCCTGCGCCGGAGGCGGCCCCCGAGGCCGCACGGGCCGCCGAGGCTGCCACGGCCGGTGCGCCTGCTGTCGCGGCGGCCCGCGCCTCGGCGCGGCCGGGTCGGCGTTCGACGGCGGCGACCAGGGGCAGGTCGTCGACGAGGCGAATCGCCTCGTCCAGGCGCAGCGTGATCGTGGGCAGGTCGACCTGCGCCGCGGCCTTCACGCGGTCGATATCGAGCAACACGGCGCGCCGCACGCGCTCCAGTCGCGGCTGCGAGTAGCGGGCCAGCCGTTCGTCGGCCTGGCGCAGGGCCGCCGCCAGCGGCTCGACGCTCCCCGTGATCGAGGACTGCTGCATCGCCACGCGCAGCGAGGCGTCGATGTCGGCCAGCACGTTTTCGTCGCGCGAGCGCGCAAGCGACTGGATCAGCTCCTCGAGCTGGGTGCGCTGCAGCGCGCTCTCGGCCACGCGGGCCTCCAGCAACGCCAGCCGGGCAGCCGACTCGCGCGCCGTGGCCTCGGCCTGACGCGCGAGCGTGCGAGCCTCGGCCGACAGGGTGCCGGCATCCTGCTGGCGCTTGACGAGCTCGAGCTCGGCGGCGCGCACGCGTTGCTGCGTGTTCCAGGCCATGACGAGCGCAGCCACGCTGAGCGCGGCGAGCAAAGCGGCTGCGATGAGGGGTGCACGGCTCGCGCGGGGAGCCTGGGCGCGGACGGGGTCCGAGGGCTCGGGGGCGGGTGCGGAAGAAGGGGCGTCTGGGGCGCTCACGAGGCTGCGGATTGTAGGCGCGCAAGGGCTGCAAGCACGGCTGGCACCTGCGCGCCCGGGGCCTCTTGCACGCGACCGAATCCAGCCTCGCGCACCGCCTGCGCGATGCGCGGATGGGTGGCGACGGCCTGGCCATGCGCCCAGGCGGCACCCGGCGCCAACGCCCCCAGGTGATGCACCGCCTCGGCGCTGCTGAAGACCCAGGCGTGGCCGGCGGGCTGCGCAAGCGCCCCCTGCAGCACCGCCCGCTCCGCGGCGCCCAGGCTGGGCACGCGGCGCGCGTAGGCAGCCACGAAGCGCACCGTGGCCCCGGCTGCGGTCAAGGTCTCGGCCAACCAGTCACGACCCTGTTCACCGCGCACGATGAGCACCTGGGTGCGCTTCCAGTCGCGCCCGACCAGCACCTGCCACAGCCCCTCGGAATCGGCGCGCGCACCCGCCGGCGGCTCGACGATGCGGCCGGGCGGCACGCCGGCCGAGCGCAGCGCCGCACTCGTGCCCGCGCCCGTGCTGCCTGCCCAGGTACCGGCCGGCCAGGGGGCCCCGGGTTGCGGCGCGGCGTCGAAGAAGTGACGCACCGCGTGGGCGCTCACGAACATCACGAGCGAGCAGGCCGGCACGTCCGCCCACGCGTGCCGGACGGAACCCTCGTCCGGAGCAGGCGCGATCTCGATCAGCGGCAGGGCCTGCGCGTCGAAGCCGGCCTCGCGCAGCGCCGGCAACCAGCCCTCGGCCTGGTCACGCGGACGGGTGACGATGACGCGCAAGGCGGCCATGGATCCGGCAGTCCGTCCGGTGCCTTGCTGCGCCGCGCCCTGCGGTGCCTGCCGGCGCGCCTTCAGCCGGCGTGCAGGTAGCTGGCCGCGCCTGCCGCGCGCAGTTCGGCTGCAGCCTGCTCGCCCAGGGCCCGTGCGGCCAGCTCGCTGTCGGGCCGGCCGCTCACGCGCGACCGGATGAGCGGCCGCGTCGGCTGCTCCCCGTCACCAAGTGCAGCCACGAGCGTGAGCGTGCCGCCGGTCCAGGTGGCGTGCGCAGCCAGCGGCATGCTGCAGCTGCCCCCGAGCGCGCGCGACACAGCGCGTTCGGCATGCGTGGCCAGCCACGTCGGCGTGTCGATGGTCTGCGCGAGCGTGGCGCGCAGCGCGGTGGCATCCTCGCGCACCTCGATGCCCAGCGCCCCCTGCCCGGCTGCCGGGATCATGGCCTCGGGGTCGAAGACGGCGCGGATGCGCGCGCCCAGGCCGAGACGCTTCAGGCCTGCTGCGGCAAGCACGATCGCGTCGTAGCCGCCCTCGTCGAGCTTGCGCAGCCGCGTGTCGAGGTTGCCGCGCAGCGGCTCGATGCGCAGGTCGGGGCGGCGCGCCAGCAGCTGCACCACGCGCCGCAGGCTCGAGGTGCCCACGCGCGCGCCCTCGGGCAGGGCGTCCAGGTTCGCATGGTGGTTGGAGACGAAGGCGTCGCGCGGATCCTCGCGCTCGAGCACCGCGGCCAGCACGAAGCCCCCGGGCAGGTCCATCGGCACATCCTTGAGCGAGTGCACCGCCAGGTGAGCCCGCCCCTCCTCCAGCGCCGTCTCGAGCTCCTTCACGAAGAGGCCCTTGCCGCCGACCTTCGACAGTGCGCGGTCGAGGATCTGGTCGCCCTTGGTGGTCATGCCCAGCAGCTCGACCGTCAGGCCGAAGCGTGACTGCAGCAGGTCGCGCACGTGCTCGGCCTGCCAAAGGGCCAGGCGGCTCTCGCGCGTGGCGATCACGGTGGGTGTGGTCATGCGGTGTCCCCTCTTTGCGCCCTGGCCTGTACGGCCCTCACGTCCTCATGCCGGATTATCGCGGTGCGCGCAGGCGCCCCTGCCAATGGGCCAGCCCGGCCGCCAGGGCCAGGCCGAGCACGCAGCACGCGCCGGTGGCCATCCAGGTGCGATCCCAGCCGCCGGCGGCGCTGGCCACCCAGGCCACGGCAGGCGGGCCGAGCACCTGCCCGGCTGCCGACCACTGCTGCATCCACCCGACCGTGCTCGAGACGGCACGCTCGTCCGGGGCCACCTGCACGGCCAGGGCGAAGAGCGTGCCGGGGATCAGGCCCCCCACCGCCGAGAACAGGGCCAGTGCCACGAGGCGCCCGGCCGAGCCGGGATCCAGCAGCGGGGCAAAGCCCACCACGGCCCCGGCTGCCATCGTCGTGAACCCCGCGGCCAGCAGCGCGGGCGCGGGCACGCCACGCTGCATGAGGTGCCCCGAGGCGGCATTGCCCGCGACGTTGGCCGCTGCCACGCCCGCCGCGACGAGACCCGTGAGCAACGGATCCATGCCCGACTGCGCGACGATCGTGGGCAGGAAGCCGACCACCGCCAGCCACTGCGACGAGTACACGGCAAAGGTCAGCGCCACGAACCACGGCCCGGGTGCGCGCAACGTGAGCGCCACACGCCGGCCCAGGGTGCGCAGCGTCGATTCGGCAGGGCCCGGCACGGCTGCGCCACGGGCCGGCGCGGGCGCGGCGTGCACGGGCACGAAGAGCCGCAGCGTCAGCGCCATCGCCACCGACACGCCCGCCAGCACGCCCCACCAGGCACGCCACCCGGCCCATTCGATCACCGGCGGGCCGGCCAGCAGCGCCAGCGCAATGGCCACCGGCATGAAGGCGCCCCAGGTGCCGAGCATGCCGCGCACCTGGGCGGGCGGCGTGAGCGCGCGCAGCAGGCCGGGTGCCGGCAGCACCACCATCAGGAAGCCGAGCCCCTCGACCGCCCGAAACGCCAGCATCGGGCCTGCGCCCGAGACGAAAGCGCCGCCGGCGCTGGCCGCGGCCTGCAGCAGCAGGCCGAGCATGAGGCTGCGCCGGGCACCCAGCCCGTCGCACCAGGCCCCCACGAGGAGGCCGAGGGTCATGCCCGCGCCCTGCACCAACCCGAGCAGGAAGCCGGCTTCCACCAGCGTCAGCCCCAGGTCGCGCTGCAGCACGGCGATGGCCGGTGCAAGCTTGCCCACGTGCAGCGCCGCGCACACGCCAGCGGCCACGACGACCCAGGGGGCGCTCGGGCCCGCCGCCCGGCCCGGCTGCGGGCCGCGGGCCTGCACGCTCACCCGAGGAGCCGGGCCGAGGCCGGCAACCCGAGGTACACCAGCGCCCCAACCACGGCGCTCACGCCCAGCACCTCGATCACGCCGCGTCGCCGCACGATCAGCGCCCACAGCGCAGCCAGGCCGATCAGGGCCGCGGCCACGTCGAAGCCACCCGCCAGGCCCTGGGGCCACAGCACATGCGCCCCGAAGAAGAGCGCGAGGTTGAGGATCACGCCGCACACCGCGGCGGTGATGGCCGTCAGCGGCCCGGTGAAGGCCATGCGGCCGCGCGTGGATTCCACCAGCGGCCCGCCCGCGAGGATGAAGATGAAGGAAGGCAGGAAAGTGAACCAGGTCGCCACGAGCGCGCACAGCGCCCCGGCCGCATACGGGGCCAGCGGGCCGAGCGCCGCGGCATGGCCAGCCATCTCGGCGCTCTGCGCGCCGCCCACGAAGGCCACGAAGGCCACCACCATGATGAGCGGCCCGGGCGTGGACTCGCCCAGCGCCAGCCCGTCCATCATCTGCGCCGCGCTCACCCAACCGTGCTGCACCACGGCGCCCTGGTAGACGAAAGGCAGCACCGCATAGGCCCCGCCGAAGGTCAGCAGAGCCGCCTGGGTGAAGAAGCTGCCCATCTGCGTGGCCACGCCCTTTGCACCGAAGAAGAGGGCGAGCACGGCCATCGGCACGGCCCACAGCAGCAGCCCGGCGGCCACCACGCCGGCCGTGCGCCAGGGCTTGAAGTGCGCGTGCGCGGGCCTGGGGGTGTCGTCATCGATCAGCGCGGGCAGGCGGCCGGGCTCGGCCAGGCGCGACGGTGCGCCCTGCGTGGAGCCCGCAGGCTGGGCGCCAGATGCCCCCGGCCCTGCCTGGGTGCGGTGCACGGCCGCGGTGGAATGGCCACCCGCCGCCCCGCCGAATCGATGGGGCGCGATTCGCGCTCCCAAGGCACCCACAGCCGCGGCCGCCAGCACGACAAGCGGGAAAGGGGCCTGCAGTACGGCCACCGCGACGAACCCGGCAGCCGCCAGCGCCCACAACACGCCTCCATGCAGCGTGCGCGTGGCCAGTCGGTGCGCCGCCTGCACCACGAGCGCCACCACGGCAGGCTTGATGCCGTAGAAGAGCGCCGCCACCAGCGGCACATCGCCCCAGGCCACGTAGGCGGCCGCCAGCGCAACCAGCAACACGAGCGAGGGCAGCACGAAAAGCGCACCTGCGATCACGCCCCCGAGCGTGCGGTGCAGCAGCCAGCCCAGGTAGGTCGCCAGCTGCTGCGCCTCCGGCCCGGGCAGCAGCATGCAGTAGTTGAGCGCGTGCAGGAAGCGGCCCTCGCTGATCCAGCGCCGCCGCTCGACGAGCTCCTCGTGCATCAGCGCAATCTGCCCGGCCGGGCCACCGAAGCTGATGCACCCCAGGCGCAGCCAGTAGCGCAGCGCCTCACCCAGCCGTGGGACGCGCGGCGGCAGCGGCTCGCCGTGCTCGTCGAAGGGGCCTGCTGCGCGCGGGTCGAAGCCCGTGGCGCGTTGCAGGCTCGAGTCGCTGCCGGGCGGGCTCTCGCTCGCCAGCCCTTGGTCGCCCGCCCTGCCCGGTGCGCCCGCACCACCGGGGCCGGCGCCGGGCCCGCCACCGGTCGATCGCTGCGCCTCGCCCATGGCAGCCTTCGCCTGGTCTCCAGGGTTGGCCGGGTCGCGAGGGGGCGGGGTCATCGGCGGGCTCGAGGGGGAATAATACGCAGCTCTCCCCCGCCACCGCCCTCCGGCGCGCGTCATGAGCTTCAATCCCCTCGACAACAAGTCCCAGGCCTGGTCGGCGCTGTTCAGCGAGCCGATGAGCGAACTGGTGCAGCGCTACACGGCCAGCGTCGACTTCGACAAGCGCATGTGGCGCGCCGACATCGCGGGCAGTCTCGCCCATGCGCGCATGCTCGCGGCGCAGGCCATCATCTCCGCGCAGGATCTCGCCGACATCGAGCGTGGCATGGCACAGATCACGGCCGAGATCGAGTCGGGCAGCTTCACGTGGAAGCTCGAGCTCGAGGACGTGCACCTGAACATCGAGGCGCGCCTGACGCAGCTCGTGGGGGATGCCGGCAAGCGGCTGCACACCGGGCGCTCGCGCAACGACCAGGTGGCCACCGACGTGCGACTGTGGCTGCGCGGGGAGATCGACGCCCTGGCGCCGCTGCTGGCCGAGATGCAGCGCGGCCTGGTCGAGCTCGCCTCGCGCCACACCGACACCGTGATGCCCGGCTTCACCCACCTGCAGGTGGCTCAGCCGGTGAGCTTCGCGCATCACCTGCTGGCCTACGTGGAGATGTTCGCGCGCGACGCCGAGCGCCTGGCCGACGTGCGCCGGCGCGTGAACCGGCTGCCGCTGGGCGCAGCCGCACTGGCCGGCACGAGCTACCCGCTGGACCGTGAGGCCGTGGCGCGCGCCCTGGGCTTCGAGGACGTGTGCCGCAACAGCCTGGACGCCGTGAGCGACCGCGACTTCGCGCTCGAGTTCTCGGCCTTCGCCTCGATCTGCATGGTGCACGTCTCGCGCCTGGCCGAGGAGATCGTGCTGTGGATGAGCCAGAACTTCGGCTTCATCGACCTGGCCGACCGCTACTGCACGGGCTCGTCGATCATGCCGCAGAAGAGGAACCCGGACGTGGCCGAGCTCGCGCGCGGCAAGTCCGGCCGCGTGGTGGGCCACCTGATGGGCCTGCTCACGCTGATGAAGGGCCAGCCGCTGACCTACAACAAGGACAACCAGGAAGACAAGGAGCCGCTCTTCGACACCGTGGACACGCTGCGCGACACGCTGCGCATCATGGCCGAGATGGTGGGCGGGGCGGTCGACCCCGCCACCGGTGCGCGCAGCGGCGGGCTCATCGTCAAGGCCGAGGCGATGGAGCGCGCCGCGCTGCGCGGCTACGCCACCGCCACCGACCTGGCCGACTACCTGGTGAAGAAGGGCCTGCCCTTCCGCGACGCGCACGAGGTCGTGGCGCACGCCGTGAAGGTGGCGCTGGGACAGGGCGTGGACCTGGCGCAGTTGCCGCTGGCCACGCTGCAGGGTTTCGATGCGCGCATCGGCGAGGACGTGTTCGAGGTGCTCACGCTGCGCGGCTCGATGAACGCGCGCGCCATCACGGGTGGCACCGCCCCTTCGCAGGTGCGCGCGCAGATCGAGCGCCACCGCGCGCGACTGGCCGGCTGACCCGGGAGCGGCCGGCCGCTGCACCGGACACCGGGCGCACAGCCGGCTCACGGACGGGGCTGGGTCTTCCGGCAAATCGCTTCAGGTGTGAAGCGATACAGCGCATAATGCGCCTCATGTACGTCTGGCAGTCCCGAGACTGGCCCTCGTGGCGGGTGGACGATCGCGCCATCCAGCCGGCGCTGGTGGCGGCGAGGCTGGCCCAGGGGGAAATGCTCGGCATGGCCCAGACCCTGCAGCTCATCGAGCGCGGACTGCACGGCGTGGAGGCCTGGACAAGCGAGGCGCTGGCCACTGCGCGCATCGAGGGCGAGAGCCTGGAGCTGCACTCGGTTCGGGCCTCGGCGGCCCGGCGTCTGGGCTTGACGGATCGCGCAGACCCCGCCCGCCGCCAGGCCCGCACCGAGGCCACGCTCGACGTGGTGGAGGCCGCCACGCACAGGCCCGAGCAGCCCCTGAGCGCGCAGATGCTGTTCGACTGGCAGGCGGCGCTCTTCCCGACGGGCCGCAGCGGGGTGAGACCGATTGCCACCGGGCGGTGGCGTGACCACGCCGACCCCATGCAGATCGTCACGCCCCGCCTGGGCAAGCCTGACGTTGTGCACTACGAGGCGCCCCCCTCGGAACGTGTGCCGGCCGAAATGGCCCGACTGCTGGGCTGGTTCAACGATCCCGCGCCCGTGGACGGCCTGGTTCGCGCGGCCATCGCCCATGCGTGGTTCGAGGCCATCCATCCCTTCGAGGACGGCAACGGACGTATCGGACGTGCCCTGGCGGAGCGTGCCGTCGTGCGCGACCAGCCCGCCAGCGCACGCCTGTTCAGCCTGTCGCACGCACTGTGGCTGCACCGCAAGGACTACTACGCCGAACTCGAGGCGCTCACGGGGTCACCCCGGCTCGACGCCACAGGCTGGGCCAGCTGGTTCCTCGAACGGCTGCGCGATGCCTTCGTCGAGAGCGTGTCCAGAATGCAGGCCGCCGTGTCCCGCCAGCGCTTTCACCGCGACATCGAGGGCCGGCACCCCGCCCTTTCGCGTACCCAGCGCAAGGCCCTGGACCGCCTCTTCGAAGCCGCACCTGACGAGTTCACGGCCGGTCTGAGCACGCGGGCCTATGTGAGCCTGACGGGCGTCTCGCGCGCCACGGCCTACCGCGAGCTGACCGCGCTCGTCGAGTGCGGGCTGCTGGAGGTCTTCGGCCAGGGCCGTGCCACGCGCTATCGGTTGCGCGCCGGCTGAGGTCACCCAGCCGCCCCACACTTCGTGGCATGCCGAACCGGCGCTGGATCTGCCACCTCGACATGGACGCCTTCTACGCGTCCGTGGAGCTGCTGCGCTACCCCGAGCTGCGCGGCCAGCCGGTGGTGATCGGCGGCGGCCGGCGCCACCAGCCCGAGCGGCAGGCCGATGGCACGCGGCGCTTTGCCACGCTGCACAGCTACGCGGGCCGCGGCGTGGTCACCACCGCCACCTACCCGGCACGCGACTTCGGCGTGCACTCGGGCATGGGATTGATGAAGGCGGCGGCTCTGTGCCCGCAAGCGGTGCTGCTGCCGGTGGACTTCGACGAGTACCGGCGCCACTCGCGCGCCTTCAAGGCAGCCGTGGCCGAGATCGCCCCGGTGATCGAGGACCGCGGCATCGACGAGATCTACATCGACCTGACCGACGTGCCCGGCGCACAGGACGCCGTGGCCCACGACCCGCACGGCGGCGTGCGCGCGCTGGCCCAGGAGATCCGCACCAACGTGCTGCGCCGCACCGGGCTGACCTGCTCGGTGGGAGTGACGCCCAACAAGCTGCTGAGCAAGATCGCCTCGGAACTCGACAAGCCCGATGGCCTGACGGTGCTGACCGAGGCCGACCTGGCCGCGCGCATCTGGCCGCTGGCCGCGCGCAAGGTCAACGGCATCGGCCCCAAGGCCGCCGACAAGCTGCTGGCCCTGGGCGTGCGCACGGTGGGGGATCTGGCGGCGCGGCCGCGCGCCGAGCTCATCGAGGCCTTCGGCCGCAGCTACGGGGCCTGGCTGCACGAGGTGGCCCACGGGCGCGACGACCGCCCGGTCGTGACGCACAGCGACCCCGTCTCCAGCAGCCGCGAGACCACCTTCGAGCGCAACCTGCACGCCGTGCGCGACCGGGCCGAGCTCGGCGAGATCCTCACCCGGCTGTGCACCCAGGTGGGGCTGGACCTGCAGCGCAAGGGCTGGCTGGCCCGCACCATCGGCATCAAGCTGCGCTTCGAAGACTTCCGCACCGTCACGCGCGACCTCACGCTCGCCAGACCCACGGCCGATGCGCGCGACATCCGCCAGGCCGCCGGGCAGTGCCTCAAGCGCGTGGAGCTCAAGCAGCGGCTGCGGCTGCTGGGCGTGCGCGCCTCGGGCCTGACCCGGGCCGTCGAGCCGCTCCACTAGACTTCGCGCCAAACACCCAAGCACCCACGCGACCGGCCGGAGGACCCCACCCATGACCGTCATCACGAACATCGAGGACCTGCGCGTGCTCGCGCAGGCCCGCGTGCCGCGCATGTTCTACGACTACGCCGACTCCGGCTCGTGGACCGAAAGCACCTACCGCGCCAACGAGAGCGACTTCCAGAAGATCAAGCTGCGCCAGCGCGTGGCCGTGAACATGGAGGGCCGCACCACCGCGGCGAAGATGGTGGGCATCGACATGAAGATGCCCGTGACCATCGCCCCCACGGGCCTCACGGGCATGCAGCATGCCGACGGCGAGATCCTCGCCGCCAAGGCGGCCGAGAAGTTCGGCGTGCGCTTCACCCTCTCCACGATGAGCATCTGCTCCATCGAGGACGTGGCTGCGCACACCACGCAGCCCTTCTGGTTCCAGCTCTACGTGATGCGCGACCGCGACTTCATCGAGCGCCTCATCGACCGCGCCAAGGCCGCGAAGTGCGACGCGCTCGTGCTGACGCTGGACCTGCAGATCCTCGGCCAGCGCCACAAGGACCTGAAGAATGGTCTATCCGCCCCGCCGAAGCTCACGCTGGCCAACATCGCCAACATGATGACCAAGCCGCGCTGGTGCCTCGGGATGCTCGGCACGCAGCGGCGCCAGTTCGGCAACATCGTGGGCCACGTGAAGGGCGTGACCGACATGGCCAACCTCGGCGCCTGGACGGCCCAGCAGTTCGACCCGCGCCTGAACTGGGGCGACGTGGAGTGGATCAAGAAGCGCTGGGGCGGCAAGCTCATCCTCAAGGGCATCCAGGATGTGGAGGATGCGCGCCTGGCGGTGGAAAGCGGCGCGGACGCGCTCATCGTCAGCAACCACGGCGGGCGCCAGCTCGACGGGGCCCAGAGCAGCATCGAGGCGCTGCCGGCCATCGCGGCGGAGGTCGGCTCGCGCATCGAGGTCCACATGGACGGCGGCATCCGCTCCGGCCAGGACGTGCTCAAGGCCTGGGCGCTGGGCGCGCGCGGCACCTACATCGGCCGCGCCTTCCTCTACGGCCTGGGGGCCATGGGCGAGGCCGGCGTGACCAAGGCCCTGGAGATCATCCACAAGGAGCTCGACCTGACGATGGCCTTCTGCGGCCGCACGCGCCTGGCCGACGTGGACACCTCGATCCTGCTGCCGGGCACCTTCCCGAAGGCCTGA
>JBBAPJ010000071.1:0-12471 GCA_040400855.1 Rubrivivax sp. | reverse complement strand
ACGATGAAGCCCTGCAGCTTCAGGCGCGACACCAGGATGAGCGAGGGGTTGGCCATCGGAATGGGCTCGCCGTTGTAGCCGGCGATCATCCCGCAGAAGGCGATGCGGCCGAAGGCGTTCATGCGCAGCATCACGGCGTCCAGGATCACGCCGCCGACGTTCTCGAAGTAGCCGTCGATGCCCTGGGGGCAGGCTTGCTTGAGCGCAGCCAGCAGCGCCTTGAGGTCGCGGTGGGCCTTGTAGTCGATGCAGGCATCGAAGCCGAGTTCGCGCACGGTGTAGTCGCACTTGTCCGGGCCGCCGGCAATGCCCACCACGCGACAGCCGCGTGCCTTGGCGAGTTGCCCCACCGCACCGCCGACGGCACCACTGGCGGCGCTGACCACCACCGTCTCGCCTGCCTTGGGCTCGATGATCTGCGTCAGGCCCACCCAGGCCGTGACCCCAGGCATGCCCACCGCGCCGAGGTAGGCCGACAGCGGAATGTGCGTGGTGTCGACCTTGCGCAGCATGCCCGGCTGGTTCGCGTCGACGATGGCATGCGTCTGCCAGCCACCCATGCCCACGACCTTGTCGCCGGTGGCAAAGCCCGGGTGGCGCGACTCCACCACCTCGCCCACGGTGCCGCCGATCATCACCGCGTCCAGCGGCTGCGGCTGCGCGTAGCTGCGACCCTCGTTCATGCGGCCGCGCATGTAGGGGTCCAGGCTCAGGTAGTGGTGGCGCACGAGCACCTGGCCCTCGGCGAGGCCGGGGAGCTCGACCTCCACGAGGCGGAAGTTGTCGACGCCGGGCTCGCCTGCGGGGCGGGAGGCAAGGAGGATCTGCTGGGTGAGGGTCATCGGGGACTCGCGGTCGGTAGAGGGGGTTCAGGAAGGGAGGGTTCGGGCGCAGCCTGGCGGCGCACCTCACGCCCGTCGTTGCCGGCGGGCAGGCCGCGCAGCACCTTGAAGGTGCCGGTCGCATGGGCCGTGATCTCGCCGTCTGCACGGACCACGCTGCCCTCGCAGAAGGCCAGTGTGGCGGTGCGCCGCAGGCAGCGCGCAGTGGCCACGAGGCGCCCCTCGGCCGGCAGCAGGAAGCTCGTCTTCATCTCGATGGTGGCCACGCCCGGCGCAGGGTCAGCCTCGCGCGCGAGCGGGCCGCGGGCGGCATGGGCCATCGCCACGTCCAGCAGCGTCATGGTCACGCCGCCGTGAGCCACGGCCCAGGAGTTGGTGAACTCGGGCCGCATCTCCAGGGCCAGGACCGCGAGCGAGGGCTCCAGGCGCACCAGCTCCAGCCCGAGCAGCCGCGCGAAGGGAATCTCGACCGGGAAGTCCATGGGGCACCTGCTGCCGGGATCAGCCGGAATGGACGGCGCTCACGCCGCCGTCGACGGCCAGGATCTGGCCGGTGATGTGCTTGCCGGCCTGGCTGGCAAAGAGCAGCACGGCGCCCTTGAGGTCGTCGTCATCGCCCAGGCGCCGCAGCGGCGCGTGGGCAGCGAGGTTCTCCTCGCCATGTTCGGCCAGCGTCGCGCGCGTCATGCGACTCGGGAAGAAGCCGGGCGCCAGCGCGTTGACGGTGATGCCGTAGGGCCCCCACTCGCCGGCCAGTGTGCGCGTGAAGTTCACGACAGCGCCCTTGCTCGTGCCGTAGGCGATGAACTTCATGTTCAGCGACCCGGCCAGGCCGGCGATCGAGGCGATGTTGACGATGCGCCCGCGCCGCCGCGGGATCATGCTCGCCTGCCCCACCGCCTGCGCGTACAGGAAGAGGCTGCGCACGTTGAGGTTCATGACCTTGTCCCAGGCCGCCAGCGGATGCTCCTCGGCAGGCGCACCCCAGGTGGCCCCGGCATTGTTGATGAGGATGTCCACGTGGCCCAGGCGCTGCACCGTCTCGCTGACGACGTGGCGGATCTGTTCGGGGTCGCTCGAGTCGGCGGCGATCCAGCGGGCGTCGATGCCGGCTGCCTGCAGGTCGGCCGCAGCCTCCTCCAGGTCGGACGCCTTGCGGGAGGTCAGCATGATCTTGGCGCCTGCCTCGCCCAGGGCGTGCGCCATCTGCAGCCCGAGCCCGCGCGAGCCGCCGGTGACGAGGGCCACCTGGCCAGCGAGGTCGAAGAGCTTCATCAGGGGTGTGGACATGGGCAGGACTCCAAGGAAGAGGATGCGCGAGATCGAGGGTGCGGCGGTGAGGGGAATCAGTCGGGGCGGCGTGCGCGCACGGCCACGAGCACCACGCCTGCGGCCGCCGAGACGGCACCGCCTGCCACGAGCAGCACCTGCAGCACGGATCGGTTGTCGGGCACGAAGAGCCCCACGCTGAAAACCAGCAGGCCGCCGAAGATGAGGGCCCAGATGAGGCTGTCCAGGGTGGCGTTGCGCATGCTCAGAACCACTCTTCGCGCATCGTGCGGCACACCGGCTCACGCGTGGCCACGACGCCCAGCCAGGCGTCGATGCGCGGCAGCTCGTAGGCATGGAAGTAGCGCGCGGCCGCCAGGTGACCCTGCATCCGCG
Source organism: Rubrivivax sp. (assembly GCA_040400855.1). Lineage (GTDB taxonomy): Bacteria > Pseudomonadota > Gammaproteobacteria > Burkholderiales > Burkholderiaceae_C > Rubrivivax. The sequence goes on along the minus strand of JBBAPJ010000071.1, from coordinate 9,964 downwards.
CGTGGGCCCCTTGCGTGCGCGCGCAGCAGCACGCCACGTCGAGCCAGATCCAGGCCAGCACCACGTGCCCGAAGGCCTGGAGGTAGGGCGTGGCGTTGGCCAGCGCCTCCTCGGGAACACCTGTGCCCCAGGCGGAGCGCGTGGCCGCCAGGAGCCGGTCGATCGCGCGGCCCAGCCCTTCACCCAGCGGGGCCAGCGCGGGCACCGCAGCAGCGGCGTCGACCGTGCGCCGCATGCGCACCTCGAGCGCACGCAGCCCGGCGCCGCCTTCCATCACCACCTTGCGCCCGAGCAGGTCCAGAGCCTGGATGCCGTGCGTGCCTTCGTGGATCATGTTCAGGCGGTTGTCGCGCCAGTACTGCTCCACCGGGAAGTCGCGCGTGTAGCCGTAGCCGCCGTGCACCTGGATGGCCAGCGAGTTGGCCTCCAGGCACCACTCGCTGGGCCAGCTCTTGGCAATGGGCGTGAGCACCTCCAGCAGCAGCGTGGCCTCGCGCGTGGCCGCCTCGTCGCCGGTGCGCAGCTCGTCGACCAGGCGCGCGCAGTAGAGCTCGAGCGCAAGTGCTCCCTCGCAGTACGACTTCTGAGCCAGCAGCATGCGACGCACGTCGGCGTGGGCGATGATGGGCACCTGGGGCTGGCTCGGATCCTTGCCGGCCGGCCCCATGGGCCGGCCCTGCGGGCGCTGGCGGGCGTAGGCGAGCGACGCCTCGTAGCCGGCCATGCCGAGCATCGTGGCGGCCATGCCCACGCCGATGCGCGCCTCGTTCATCATGTGGAACATGCAGCGCAGCCCCTCGCCCGGATGGCCGACGAGCCAGCCCACGGCACCACTGCCCTGCCCGTCCAGGCCGTCGCCTGCACCGATGCGCGGCCGGAAGCGCCCCTCGCCAAAGTTCAGCAGCGTGTTCGTGGTGCCACGCCAGCCGCACTTGTGGTTCAGGCCCGCCAGCACCACGTCGTTGCGCTCGCCGGTCAGCCGGCCCTCGGCATCGACCATGCGCTTGGGCACGATGAAGAGCGAGATGCCGCGCGTGCCCGGCACGAGGCGCCCATCGGGCCCCGGGATCTTGGCCAGCACCAGGTGCACGATGTTCTCGGTGAGCTCGTGCTCCCCCGCGGAGATCCACATCTTGTTGCCGCGCAGCCGGTAGCGCGGACCCAGCGGGTCGCCATCCCACGGCACCTGGCCGCCCGTGTCGGGAACGGCGCGCGTGGCCACGTCGCTCAGGCTCGAGCCGGCCTGCGGCTCGCTCAGGCACATCGTGCCCGACCAGCGCCCGGCAAACTCGGACAGCGCGAAGACCTGCTGCTGCGCAGGCGTGCCGTGCGCCATCAGCAGGTTTGCATTGCCCACCGTGAGCATGCCCGCACCGATGCTCACGGAGGCCTTGGCAAAGAAGGTGTTGGCGGCCGACTCCACCAGGTAGGGCAGCTGCATGCCGCCCAGCGCGTAGTCCTGAGCCGCGGCGAGCATCCCGCTGTCCGCATAGGCACGCCAGGCCTCGTGCGTGGCCTGTGGCAGCACGACCCGGTCGCCCTCGAGGCGCGGCTCCTCGGTGTCCACCAGGCGGTTGAAGGGGGCGAAGCGCTCGCTCGCGATGCGCTCGCAGGTGTCGAGCACCGCGTCGAAGGTCTCGCGCGTGTGCTCCGCGAAGCGCGGGCGGCGGATCAGCTCCTCGGCCCGCAGCCAGTCGTGGAGCAGGAAATCCAGGGTTTCGCGCATGTCGACGCGGGGCGGCGACGCCTCAGAGCACCTCGAACACGCCCGCGGCGCCCATGCCGCCACCCACGCACATCGTCACGCACACGCGCCTGGCCCCGCGTCGGCGGCCCTCGATCAGGGCATGGCCCGTCAGGCGCTGGCCGCTGACGCCGTAGGGGTGGCCGAGGGCGATCGCGCCACCGTTGACGTTCAACCGGTCCATCGGGATGCCCAGCCGGTCGGCGCAGTACAGCACCTGCACGGCAAAGGCCTCGTTGAGTTCCCACAGGTCGATGTCCTCGACCTTCAGGCCCAGGCGCGCGAGCACCTTCGGCACGGCGAAGACCGGTCCGATACCCATCTCGTCGGGCTCGCAACCGGCCACCGCGAAGCCCAGGAAGCGGCCCAGGGGCTTCAGGCCGTGCGACTGCGCATAGGCCTCGCTGACGACCACGCAGGCGCCCGCCCCGTCGCTGAACTGGCTCGCGTTGCCGGCGGTCACCACACCGCCGGGCAAAGCCGGCCGGATGCCTCGGATGCCATCGACGGTGGTGCCCGGACGCAGGCCCTCGTCTGCGCTCACCGTGACCTCGCGGCTGCGCAGGCCAAGCTTCGGGTCGGCCACGCCGGCGGTGACGGTCACGGGCACGATCTCGTCGCTGAAGAGACCCTGCTCCTGCGCCGCACAGGCCTTCTGCTGGCTGGCCGCGCCGTACTCGTCCTGGCGCTCCTTGGAGATGCCATAGCGACGAGCCACGTTCTCGGCCGTCTGCAGCATCGTCCAGTAGATCTCCGGCTTGGCCGCCTGCAGCGCCGGGTCGAAGAGCATGTGCGCATTCATCTCCTGCTGCACGCAGGAGATGCTCTCCACGCCGCCGGCCACGTAGACCTCACCCTCGCCGGCGATGATGCGCTGCGCGGCCAGGGCGATCGTCTGCAGACCGCTGGAGCAGAAGCGGTTGACGGTCACGCCCGACACGTTGGTGGGCAGGCCGGCACGCAGCGCAACCTGGCGCGCGATGTTCATGCCCGTGGCGCCTTCCGGGTTGGCGCAGCCCATGAGCACGTCCTCGACCTGCCCGGGCTCGATCCCGGCGCGCTCGACGGCCGCCTGCACGGCCAGCCCGCCGAGCGTGGCGCCGTGGGTCATGTTGAAGGCGCCCTTCCAGCTCTTGGCCAGGGGCGTGCGGGCGGTGGAGACGATGACGGCTCGGCTCATGGTGGGGTGCTCGTGCGTGCGGGGCGAATGGGGCGAAGGGAACTCGGGCGGGAGGCCGGGCTTCAGGTGAAGGTCCGCCCCTCGGCGGCCAGTCGCGCCAGCAGCGGCGCGGGCTTCCAGAACGTGGCGTCGTCGTGCGGATTCGCGGCAAAGCGCTTCATGGCCTGCACGACGTTGAACAGACCCTGCTGGTCGGCGTAGCACAGCGGGCCGCCACGCCACAGCGGGAAGCCGTAACCCGTGAGGTAGACCATGTCGATGTCGCTGGCCTTGCTCGCGATACCCTCCTCCAGGATGTGGGCAGCCTCGTTGACGAGGGAGTAGACCAGGCGGTGCACGATCTCTTCGTCGCTGATCGCGCGCGGCGTGATGCCCAGCGCCTGCCGGTGATCGGCCACCATCTGCTCCACGACCGAGGACGGGATCGCGTCGCGCTTGCCTGCCTGGTAGTCGTACCAGCCCGCCCCCGTCTTCTGGCCGTATCGACCCATCTCGCACAGGAGGTCGGCCGTCTTGCTGTAACGCAGGTGGGGCTTCTCGACGTAGCGGCGCTTGCGGATGGCCCAGCCGATGTCGTTGCCCGCCAGATCGCCCATGCGGAACGGCCCCATGGCGAAGCCGAACTTCTCGATCGCCTTGTCCACCTGCTGCGGCGTGCAGCCCTCCTCGAGCAGGAAGCCGGCCTGGCGCGAGTACTGCTCGATCATGCGGTTGCCGATGAAGCCGTCGCACACGCCCGAGACCACCGCGGTCTTGCGGATCTTCTTGGCCACGCCCATGACGGTGGCCAGCACGTCCGGCGCCGTCTTCGCGCCGCGCACGACCTCGAGCAGCTTCATCACGTTGGCGGGGCTGAAGAAGTGCATCCCCACGACGTCCTGCGGGCGCCGCGTGAAGGCGGCGATGCGGTCCACGTCGAGTGTCGAGGTGTTGGAGGCGAGGATCGCGCCAGGCTTGACGGTGTCGTCCAGGCGACGGAACACCGCCTCCTTCACACCCATCTCCTCGAACACGGCCTCGATGACGAGATCGGCATCGGCGACGGCGGCGTAGTCGAGCGTCGGCGTGAGCAGGCCCATGCGCTGCTCGAGCTTGTCGGCGCCGAGCTTGCCCTTCTTCACCTGCGCCTCGTAATTGCGGCGGATGGTGGCCAGGCCCCTGTCCAGCGCAGCCTGCGCGGTCTCGAGGATGGTCACGGGCAGGCCGGCATTCAGGAAGTTCATCGCAATGCCGCCGCCCATCGTGCCAGCTCCGATCACCGCCACCTTGGCCACCTGCCGCAGCGGAGTGTCCTCGGGCACGTCCGGGATCTTGCTGGCCGCGCGCTCGCCGAAGAAAGCGTGGCGCAGCGCCTTGCACTCCGGGGTGAACATCAGCGCGGAGAAGATCTCGCGCTCGAGCACCATGGCATCGTCGAAGCGGCGCTTGACGGAGGCCTCCACGGCGTCGACGCAGCGCGGCGGCGCGGGGAAATTGCGCGCCATCGCCTTGACGGTGTTGCGCGCGAACTGGAAGTAGGCGTCGGGATTCGGGTGCTTGCAGGGCAGATCCCGCACGCGGGGCAGCGGCCGGGTGGCGGCCTTCTCGAGCGCAAAGGCGCAGGCTGCGTCGAGCAGGTCACCCTCGACGATGCGGTCGAAGAGCTTCTGGCCCGGCAGCGCGGCGAGGACCTCGCTCTTGACCGGCTCGCCGCTGACGATCATGTTCAGCGCCGTCTCCACGCCCAGCACGCGCGGCAGGCGCTGTGTGCCGCCCGCGCCCGGGATGAGGCCGATCTTCACTTCCGGCAGCGCCACGTTCGTGCCCGGGGCCGCGACCCGGTAGTGCGCGCCCAGCGCGAGTTCGAGCCCGCCGCCCATGCACACGGAGTGAAGGGCCGCGATCACCGGCTTGGTGGCCGCGTCCAGCATCCGGATCAGCGACAGCAGGTTCGGCTCGGCCACCGCCTTGGGCGAGCCGAACTCGCGGATGTCGGCGCCTCCGGAGAAGGCGCGTCCGGCACCCGTCAGCACGATGGCCACCACGCCGGCGTCGGCCTGTGCCCGCTCCACGCCCTGCGCGATCTGCACGCGCGTGTCGTAGCCCAGCCCGTTGACGGGCGGGTTGTCCAGCGTGATCACGGCCACCTGGCCGCGCACCTCGTATCGGGCGCCCATGGCGTCTCCCCTTTCGTGCCGAATCGGAAAGTGAACGATCGTTCGATTCTAGTGCCGCCGGACTGCCGGACGCCTGCTGCGCGGCCCGGCCTGACGGGAGGCGTGCCCGTGCACCGCAGGCGCGTGCCTCAGACCTCCAGCCACTCCTTGCGGATGTAGGCGTTGGCGCGCAGGTCGGCCGGAGTGCCCTCGAAGACGATCTGGCCGTGCCCCATGACGAGGCAGCGGTCGGCGACCTCGAGCGCGATGGTGAGCTTCTGCTCCACCAGCAGCACCGCGATGCTGCGCCGCTTGAGCTCGCGCAGGTACTCGGCCACGAGTTCCACGATCTTGGGCGCCAGACCCTCGGTGGGCTCGTCGATCATGATGAGGTCCGGGTCGCCCATGAGCGTGCGGCACAGCGTGAGCATCTGCTGCTCGCCGCCCGACAGCACGCCCGCTTCGGTGTGCTGGCGCTCCAGCAGGCGCGGGAACAGGCGGTACATGTCGTCGAAGCCCCAGCGCCGCTGCCCGGGCTGCCCCCGCTTCTCGCCCAGCATGAGGTTCTGGTGCACGGTGAGCGTGGGAAAGATGTCGCGGTTTTCGGGCACGTAGCCGATGCCGGCGTGCGCGATCTCGAAAGCCTTGCGACCCAGGATCTCCTCGTCGCGCCAGCGGATCGAGCCCGTGCCCTCCACCAGGCCCATGATCGTCTTGACCGTGGTGGAGCGCCCCGAGCCGTTGCGACCGAGCAGCGCCACGATCTCGCCTGCCCCGACCTCGAACTGCACCCCGTGCAGCACGTGGCTCTTGCCGTAGAAGGCGTGGACGTCTTCGAGTCGCAGCATGGCTCAGGCTCCTGCGTGCTCGGCCTGATGGGCGGCCAGCACCGATCCCAGGTAGGCTTCCTGCACGCGCACGTTGGCGCGCACCGCCTCCGGGGTGTCGAAGGCGATGACTTCGCCGTAGACCAGCACCGCGATCTTGTCGGCCAGGCCGAAGACGACACTCATGTCGTGCTCCACCGTCAGCAGCGTCTTGCCCACCGTCACCTCGCGGATGAGCTCGACGAAGCGGGTGGTCTCGCTGCGCGACATGCCCGCCGTCGGCTCGTCCAGGAGGATCACGCCTGCACCGCCGGCGATCGTGATGCCGATCTCCAGGGCACGCTGCTCCGCGTAGGTCAGGTTCATCGCCAGCACGTCCCGACGCTTGTCCAGCCGGATCATCTCCAGCACCTCGTCGGCTCGGTCGTTGGCGTCGCGAAGGTCGGCCAGGAACTTCCAGAACTTGTAGCGGTAGCCCAGGCTCCACAGCACGGCGCAGCGCACGTTCTCGAACACGCTCAGCCGGGTGAAGAGGTTGCTCACCTGGAAGCTGCGCGACAGGCCACGCCGGTTGATCTCGTAGGGCGTCAGGCCGCACACGGATTGCCCGTGCAGCAGGATCTCGCCCGAGGTGGGAGCGAACCGGCCGCTCACGAGGTTGAAGAGCGTGCTCTTGCCTGCGCCGTTGGGGCCGATCAGCGCCACGCGTTCGCCCGGTGCCACGGCCAGGCTCGCGCCACGGATGATCTCCGTCTTGCCGAAGCTCTTGCGCACGTCGCGCAGCTCCAGGGCGTAGCCCGTGCCGGCCGAGGCGCTCGTGCTCACAGGGCCTCCCGGCGCTTGATCTCGCGCTCGATCCATTCCTGGGTCTCGCCCCAGTCGCGCTTGTAGCGCCGCCGTGCAAGCTCGAACAGGCCCAGGCCCGTGAGCAGCACGAAGACCGCCCCGAACCAGGTGTCCACGCTGCGCGCATCGAGGGTGGCGCCCATGAACTCCACCGTCTGGCCAAGGGTGTCCTGGAGCTGGGTGTGATAGACCAGCTCGACAATGGCCGCCGCCCCCGTGAGCATGACCAGGGCCGTGCCGCCCAGCGCAAGGTACGAGGCAACCAGGCCCCGCAGCCGCCCGAACGCCGCCACGCGCAGGTTCATCATGATCAGGCTCGCGATCCCGCCCGGGGCGTACATCACCATGAAGAGGAAGATCAGCCCGAGGTACAGCAGCCAGGCCTTGGTGAACTCCGACAACAGCACGGTGGCCAGCACCATCAGCACGCCGCCGATGATCGGGCCGAAGAAGAACACCGCCCCGCCCAGGAAGGTGAAGAGCAGGTACGCGCCCGAACGCGCCGCGCCCACCACCTCGGCGGTGGCAATCTCGAAGTTCAGCGCATACATGCCGCCAGCGATGCCGGCGAAGAAGCCGCTGATGATGAAGGCCAGGTAGCGCACGCGCTGCGTGCTGTAGCCGATGAACTCCACGCGCTCGGGGTTGTCGCGCACCGCGTTGAGCATCCGCCCCAGCGGCGTGCGCGTGAAGGCGTACATCGCGGCGGTGCACAGGAAGGTGTAGATCGCCAGCAGGTAGTAGACCTGGATCGCCGGCCCGAAGCTGATGCCCAGCACCTTCGGGCCGGAGGCTCGGTTGGCCGACACGCCGCCCTCGCCGCCGAAGAACTCCGGGACCATCAGCGACATCGCGAACACGAGCTCGCCGATGCCCAGCGTGATCATCGCGAAAGGCGTGCCGGCCTTGCGCGTCGTGACGAAGCCCAGCAGCAGCGCAAAGGCAGCCCCCGTCAGGCCGCCCAGCAACGGCATCAGGCTGGTGGGCACGGGCATCGAACCGTCGGCGATGCGGTTGAGCGCATGCACGGTCATGAACGAGGCGAGGCCCGTGTAGACGGCGTGGCCGAAGCTGAGCATCCCGCCCTGGCCGAGCAGGATGTTGTAGGACAGGCAGGCCACGATGGCGATGCCCATCTGCGAGAGCATGCTCACCGAGAAGTTGCTCGTGAACACCTGCGGCACCACGAGAAGCAGCAGCGCAAAGGCTGTCCAGATGAGGAAGCGGCCGACGTTCAGCGGCTTGAAGTGGTAAGTCGTCGCGGCCATCGGCTCAGCCCTCGCGCGTGCCCATGAGTCCGCGCGGACGGAAGATCAGGATCAGCACCAGCAGCAGGTAGGGCAGGATCGGTGCGACCTGGGCCAGGGTGAGCTTCATCAGGGTGTTGCCCGCCAGTGCCGCGCCCAGCTCGACCCCCACGCCCCGCAGCAGCGACCCGATGGAGTGGTCCATCGACACGGCAAAGGTCTGCAGCACGCCGATCAGGACGGAGGCGACGAAGGCGCCCGCGAGCGAGCCCATCCCGCCCACGACCACGACGACGAAGATCACCGAACCCACCGTGGCAGCCATGGCCGGCTCGGTGACGAAGGTGCTGCCGCCAATCACGCCAGCCAGGCCCGCCAGCGCCGAGCCGGCGCCGAAGACGAGCATGAAGACCCGTGGCACGTTGTGCCCGAGGGCCTCCACCATCTCCGGGTGCGTGAGCGCGCTCTGGATCACCAGGCCGATGCGGGTGCGCGTGAGCATGAGCCACAGCGCCAGCAGCATCGCGATGGCCACCACCATCATGAACCCACGCGTGGCCGGAAACGGCGAGCAGGCCACCCGCACCGCGGCATCGGCCGCCTGGCACAGCCCGGGCGGGGCCGCGCCCCAGATCAGGCTCAGCCCGTCGGATGAGGAATTGAGGAGCGTGAAGGCCGGGCCACGCAGCACCTCCGGGGGCGGGAATTCCACCGCCGTGCGGCCCCAGACCAGCTGCACGATCTCCAGCACCACGTACGACAGGCCGAAGGTGATCAGAAGCTCCGGCACGTGGCCGAAGGCGTGCACGCGGCGCAGCGCGTGGCGTTCGAAGAGTGCGCCGAGCAGCCCGACGAGGACGGGCGCGATGAACAGGGCGGGCCAGAAGCCGATGAGCTTGGCCACGGTGTAGGCCAGGTACGCCCCGAGCATGTAGAAGCTCGCGTGGGCGAAGTTCAGCACGCCCATCATGCTGAAGATCAGCGTGAGCCCGGAGCTCAGCATGAACAGCAACAGGCCGTAGCTCAGCCCGTTGAGCAGCGAGATGATGAAGAATTCCATGGGGTCGGTGGCGGGCTCGCCGCGCCGGCCAGGATGATGTCAAGCCCCGCCGGGCGCGGCCCGGCGGGGGAAGGCTGCAAGGCGCCCGTTCAGGGACGCTTCATCTGGCAGCTGGTGGGCGTGCTCGACACGTAGTTCGGGAACTCGCGCACGGGCACCAGCGTCATGCCGGTCTTCTCCGGGCCGTAGGGGTGCTTCGCGTCGGTCTTCTGCCACACCGTCATGTACAGCGGCTGCTGCAACTGGTGGTCGGTCTTGCGCATCTCGACCTCGCCGTTGAAGGTCTTCCAGCTCAGGCCCTCGAGCGCCTGGGCGACCTTCACCGGGTCGGTGGACTTGGCCTTGGCCATGGCCGCACCCAGCGCCTCGAAGATGCGGTTGACCGAGTGCGTGTAGTGGTCGTCGTTGAACTTCTGGTTGAACTCCTTCGTCCACTCCGCCATCTGGCCGCCCATGTTGTAGTGGCTGTAGGCGATCTGGAACACGCGGCCCGCACCGTTGGTGCCCAGCGCCGTGGGCGTGCCGGTGACTCCGGTGTAGTAGGTGTAGAACTTGCCGTTGTAGCCACCCTCGTTGGCGGCCTTCACGAGCAGCGACAGGTCCGAGCCCCAGTTGCCGGTGATCACGGTGTCCGCGCCCGAGGCCTTGATCTTGGCGATGTAGGGCGCGAAGTCGCGCACCTGGCCCAGCGGGTGCAGGTCCTCGCCGACGATCTGGATGTCGGGCCGCTTGCGCGCCAGCGCCTCCTTGCCGAAGCGCACCACCTGCTGGCCGTGCGAGTAGTTCTGGTTCAGGAAGTAGACCTTCTTGACGTCGGGCTGGTCCTTGATGAAGGAGGTCATGGCCTCGATCTTCATCGAGGTGTCGGCGTCGAAGCGGAAGTGCCAGAAGCTGCACTTGCTGTTCGTCAGGTCGGGATCGACGG
>JBBAPJ010000070.1:0-13161 GCA_040400855.1 Rubrivivax sp. | reverse complement strand
ATCTGTGTCGTGGGCGGGCTGGCGGCCTTCGGCGGGGGTACGCTGCGCGACGTGCTGATGGATCGCCGCCCCTTCTTCTGGGTCGAGCACCCGGGGTGGCTGTGGGGGACGCTGGCGCTGTGCATCGGGGCCATGCTGTTCATGCGCGCGCGCCACCTGGAGCCCACGGAGCGGGCGATGCAGTGGCCCGATGCGGTGGGCCTGGGCCTGTTCACGGCCAGCGGCACGCAGATCGCCCTGGACGGCGGCATGCCGGGTATCGTGGCCGTGCTCTTCGGCATGGTCACGGCGGTGTTCGGGGGCGTGCTGCGCGACATCGTCTGCAACGAGATCCCGCGCGCCTTCAGTGACCACCGGCCGTACGCCATTTGCTCTTTCCTCGGGGGCTGGGCGCTCGTGGCGGCGTACGCCACCGACGCGCCGCAGTGGCTCGCGATCCTGCTGGCCGCCTGTGTCGCATCGGGACTGCGCGCGCTTGCGATCCTGCGCGACTGGCGGCTGCCGGCGTGGCGTGCCGCGGCCTCGCGTGATTGACCCTGTCCCTCCCTCCTGGAGCCGCCCCTCATGAGAGCCTGGCACTACGACAAGACCGGCCCTGCGGCCGAGGTGCTCACCTGCTCCGAGATGCCCACGCCCGAACCCGGGCCCGGCGAGGTGCGGGTGCGCATCGCCTGGAGCGGTGTCAACCCATCGGACGTGAAGAGCCGCGGTGGCGCGCGCCCGATGCCCTTCGCGCGCGTGATCCCGCACAGCGACGGCAGCGGCACCATCGATGCGGTCGGGCAGGGGGTGGCCCCGGGCCGCCTGGGCGAGCGCGTGTGGCTGTGGAACGCGGCCTGGGGCCGCAGCGGCGGCACGGCCGCGGAGTACTGCTGCCTGCCCGCTGCGCAGGCCGTGCATCTGCCCGATGCCGCCTCGGGCGAAGCCGGCGCCTGCATGGGCATCCCGGCTCTCACGGCGATGCATGCGGTGCTGATGGACGGCGGCGTGGCAGGCAAGCGCGTACTCGTGGCCGGCGGGGCCGGAGCGGTCGGCCACTACGCGGTTCAGCTGGCCAGCCGCCTCGGCGCGGCCCAGGTGATCAGCACCGTCAGCAGCCCGCCCAAGGCGCGGCTCGCCTATGAGGCCGGTGCCGACCACGTGATCGACTACAAGACCGAGCCCGTGGTCGAGCGCGTGGCCGAGCTCACGCAGGGGCGCGGCGTGGACCGCGTGATCGAGCTCGACCTGGCCAGCAACGGCCGCATGGACCTGGAGCTGCTGCGCCGCGGGGGCGAGATCGTGGTCTACGGCAGCAGCCCGAAGCCGCTGGACCTGACCTTCTTCACGATGCTGTCGAAGAACATCCAGCTCAAGTTCTTCATCGTCTACCACCTCGAGCCGGCCGATCGCGCGCGTGCCACCGATGCGCTGCAGCGCCTGCTGGAGCGCGGCGAGCTGCAGCACAACATCGCCGCGCGGCTGCCGCTGGACGCGATCGTGGCCGGGCACGAAGCGGTGGAGGGTGGCCAGCTGGTGGGCAACCTCGTGCTGCAGGTGCCGGGTTGAAGGCGCTCGTCATCGGCGCAGGCGGCTCCATCGGCGCGGCCTTCGTCGAGCTGCTGCGCGCCGACCCGCGCAGCCCCCACGTGATCGCCCTGAGCCGCCACAGCGAGCCGCCCCTCGACTATGGCCGCGAGGAGACCGTGGCGGCTGCGGCCGAGGGGCTGCGGGCGCACGCGCCCTTTGACGTGGTGATCGTCGCCACCGGCGTGCTGCACACGGCCGTGGCGCAGCCCGAGAAGCGCCTGGCCGACCTGCAGCTGTCCTCGATGGAGGAGGTGTTCCGGCTCAACACCTTCGGGCCGGCGCTCGTGCTGCGCCACTTCGCGCCGCTGCTGGACCGCCAGCACGGCCGGATGGCCTTCTTGTCGGCCAAGGTGGGCAGCATCGGCGACAACCGGCTCGGGGGCTGGTACAGCTACCGGGCTTCGAAGGCGGCGCTCAACATGCTCGTGAAGACGGCCTCGATCGAACTGCGCCGCACGCACCCGGGCGCCGCCGTGGTGGCGCTGCACCCGGGCACGGTGAGGTCGGCGCTGTCGCGTCCCTTCCGGGGCGACGAGATCGGCCGCGAGGCGGCGTTGGCGGCCAGCCAGATGTGGCAGGTGCTGCAGGGCCTCGGAGCCGAGGACAGCGGGAGCTTCGTGGCTTACGACGGGCAGCGGCTGCCGTGGTGAGTCATCACCGCGGGCCTCACCGCGCGTCGTGCGAGTGGATCTGCAGCGCCTCCAGAAAGCGCGACACGAGGTTGTAGCCCGCCACCGTCGCCACCAGCTCCACGGTCTGGCGCTCGCCAAGGTCGGCGCGCACGTCCTGCAGCAGCGCCTCGTCGAAGTGGATGTCGCGCGTGATGGCGTCCGTCAGGCGCAGCACGCGGCGCTGGGCGGGGGTGAAGGCGGGGCTGGGCTCCCAGTCGGGCAGCGCGTCGAGCTGCTCGGCGAGCAGCCCTTCGCGCAGCGCGATCGGGCGGTGCTGGTCGGCCTCGTAGGGGGCGCCGTTGAGGTGGGCGATGCGCATGATCACGAGCTCGCGCAGGTCCCCTGGCAGGTCGAGCTTGTGCCGCACGGCGGTGAAGAAGGCGAGCCAGCCCTCGGCCAGCGGCGGGCTGTGCAGCAGCATCTGGTACAGGTGCAGGACGCTGCCGCGCTCGGCGGTGATGCGCTCCACCAGGGGCTGCAGGGCGGGAGCATCGAGTCGGGCATAGGGGAGACGGGCCATGGGCCAGTAGCGTACCTGTTTGCGGCCGGGCAGGCTCGCGGTGGTGGCCTGGATGCGCTGTCCTTGCAGCAGGTCAAGGCGCGTGGCGCCCGGCTGGCCGAACATCCAGTCTCCATCCGAATGATCAGACGGGAGCGACGATGAACAGGCTCAGGGACAAGGTGATCGCCGTGACGGGCGGCGCACTCGGCATCGGCCACGCCTGCGTGCAGCGCGCGAGCGACGAGGGCGCAGCAGTGGCGGTGCTCGACGTGCTGGACCCCGAAGGTCAGGCGCTCGTGGCCGCCTTGCAGGCGCAGGGCCGGCGCGCGGCGTACTGGCACTGCGATGTCTCGCGCGAGGCCGAGGTGCAGGCCACGCTCGATGCGGTGGCGGCGCACTTCGGTGGGCTGCACGGGTTGGTGAACAACGCCGGCATCGCGGGCACCAACTCGCCCACGCACGAGACCACCGAAGCCGAGTGGGACCGCGTGCAGGCCGTCAACGTCAAGGGCGTCTTCTTCGGCACGAAGCACGCCGTGGCGCACCTGCGGCGTGCGGGAGGCGGCAGCGTCGTGAACCTGTCGTCCATCGCGGGGCTGGTGGGGCTGGGCTCGGTGCCGCCCTACCACGCCTCCAAGGGTGCGGTGCGGCTGATGACCAAGAACGATGCGATGCAGTACGCCGGCGACCGCATCCGCTTCAACTCCGTGCACCCGGCCTACATCTGGACGCCGATGGTCGAGAACCACCTGCGCGCCACGACGAGCGACCTGCAGGCGGCCAAGGCCGCTGCAGCGGCCGCGCACCCGATCGGGCGCATGGGCGAGCCCGACGACATCGCCTGGTGCGTCGTCTACCTGCTCAGCGACGAGTCTTCCTTCGTCACCGGGGCGGAGTTCGTGATCGACGGGGGCTGGACGGCCCGGTAGCAGCATCGCGGCAGGGGCGCCGACGAGGCGACAATCCGGCATTCACCATCCGGATGCCAGTTGCCATGAGCCTGCCCGCCACCCACCTCGAGATCCGCCACCACGAACTGCGCAAGTCGCGCCTGACGATGGTGGATGGCAACCTGACCGGCAACGCGCGCAGCGTCAACGCCGGCGTCAGTGCACGCGCCTATGTCGATGGCTACTGGGGCTTTGCCTCCGCACCGGCCGACGGCGCCGAGGTCTCCGCTCGCGTACAGCGCGAGGCGCTCTCCAACGCCCGTGCGATGGCCGGCTTCGGCTCCCGCGCGGCGCTTGTCCTCCCGGGCGCGCACCACGTGGGCGAGCAGCGCCGCGCAGGAGGCGCACCGCTGGCCGCCGCGCAGGTCACGGGCCGGATGGCCGAGCTGCACGCCTGGTGCATGGCGCGCTACCCCTCGCTCAAGAGCACGCGCGTGATGGTGACCGACGAGGACCACGTCAAGCAGCTTCACACCGAGGGCGGGGCGCGGGCGCTGGCGCGCATCCAGCGAGCGGCCGTCTACGTGGTCATGGTGGCCGAGGACGTCAACGGCGAGCCCATCGAGCTGATGGAAGTGGAGTCGGGCATCGGGAGCCTGGCCGACATCGACTGGTCGGTGGAGGCACTCGCCGCCCGGCTCGACGTGCTGCACGGCCACCTCCAGGCCAAGCGCCACGCGGTGGCCGCGCGCGGCGGCGAGCAGACGGTGGTGCTCTCGGCGGACCTGGCCGGCATGCTCGCGCACGAGGCGATGGGCCACCCCTGCGAGGCGGATTCGGTGCTGGCCGGTGCCGTCACCGCCGACCTGCGCGGCAGGCGGGTGGCCAGCGAGCTCATCACGATGAAGGACCTCGCGCACCACTACGGCGACGAGGAGGTGATGTGCCCGGTCTACGTCGACGACGAGGGCACGCCGGCCGCGGACGTGACGATGATCGACCGCGGGGTGCTCACAGGCTTCATGCACAGCCGCGAGACGGCTGCGCGCCTGGGCCAGTCCCCCACGGGCAGCGCGCGCGCCTACGCGCCCGACGACGAGCCCCTGATCCGCATGCGCAACACGGTGATCCTGCCCGGCACGCAGACGCTGGAGCAGCTGGTCGAGGGTGTGGAGGAGGGCTACCTGCTGCTGGACACGAGCAACGGCCAGGCCGACTCCACCACCGAATTCATGTTCGGCGTCAACCTGGGCTACGAGATCCGCGCCGGCAAGCTCGGCCGCGCGATCCGCGACACGACGATCTCGGGCTCGGCGCTGAAGGTGCTGGGCGCGGTGGATGGCGTGGGCAGCGAGATGAAGTGGAGCTGCAGCGGCTACTGCGGCAAGAAGCAGCCGATGGTGGTGTCGATGGGCGGGCCGGCCCTGCGCACGCGTGCGCACCTGGGAGGCGAGTGATGAGCGGCGCACCTGACGCAGCGGTCGTGGATGGCGCGGATCTGCAGGGCCTTGCCGAGGGCCTGCTCGAGCGGCTGCGCACGCGCGGCTTCGCGCACGCGCAGGTGCAGGCCAGCGAGGAGCGGCGCTGCGAGCTCAACCTCGCGCACAACGAGCCGAGCCTGCTGCGCAGCAACCTGGCGCGCAAGGTGGCGGCCAGCGCCATCGTCGACGGCCGGCGTGCGTCGGCGCAGGGCACCGACCTGAGCGAGGAGGGTCTGGCGCAGCTCGTCGACGAGCTCTGGGGCGCGGCGCAGGCCGCGCCGCAGGACGATGCGCACGCGGTTTCGGCCGGGCAGCGGCTGCAGCTCTCGCGCGGTCCCCTGGAGGCGGACCCGCAGGCCTTGTCGCAGGCGCTGCGCACGCTGCTGGAGTGGCGCGCCGCCCATACGCCCACGATGATGATCGAGGAGGCCACGGCCGCGCACCGCCGCGACCGCGCGCTGGTGCTGACCACGGGCGGCAGCCGCATCGAGACCGACATCGGCTGGCTCGAGATGTCCGTCTTCGGCCTGGCGCGCGAGGGCGCGCAGGCGAGCTCCTTCAACTACGCCGGCGGCACCGCCCACGCGCTGTCGGATCTGCCGCAGGCCTTCGGCCTGGCCCGGATGATGCAGGACCTCACTCGGCAGGTGCACACCCGGCCGCTGGGCGAGCGCTTCGTGGGCGACGTGGTGCTGGCCCCGGGTGCGGTGACGGACCTGCTGGAGTGGCTGGCCGACCAGCTGGGCGACGGGCCGCTGATCGACGGCAGTTCGCTGTACCGCCACAAGGTGGGCGAGGTGATCGCCTCGCCGCTGCTGACGCTGCAAACCCGCTACGACGCGCCCGGCTGCTCGCCCGTGACGGGGGACGCCTTCGTGGCACCGCCCGCCCGGCTGCTGGACGCCGGGCGGCTGATGCAGTTCGCGCCCAGCCTGTACGGCAGCCGCAAGACGGGCGTGCCGCACACCCCGATGGCCGAGGGATGGGAGTTGCTGCCTGGCACGACGCCGCTGGACGAGCTGATCGCGGCCGTGCCGCGCGGCGCGCTGGTGGACCGCCTGTCGATGGGCAGCCCTGCGCCCAATGGCGACTTCTCCGGCGTCATCAAGAACAGCTTCCGCCTCGAAGGCGGGCGCGTGGGCGAGGCCCTGGCCGAGACGATGATCAGCGGCAACGTGGCGCGCATGCTGCTGGACGTGGCGGCCGTCAGCGCCGAGCGCATCGACAGCGGCTCGCAGGCGCTGCCCTGGGTGCGCATCTCGGGGCTGCACTTCAGCTGAGGGTGGCCCGGGCCCGGGTCGATGGTTGAAGTCCCTAGGGCTTCGCGCGTGCCTGGCGTGATAGGGTCCGAGGGTTTCGATGGGCCCTGGTGCGCCCTCGGGCTCGAGCCGGAGCTTGGGAAGCATCCAGGCGGTCACCCTCCGGTTGGCTGCCCGCGGCCCGGGACCGCTTGAAGACGCGCAGGAGAACACGGGCATGGGCAAGTGGGTCAGGGGTAGCTTGGCGATCGGCGGCATTGCCGCTGCCACGGCATGGACACTGGGGGCCTGGGCGGAAGCGCCCAAGTCCGAGGCGGCCGATGCGGCTTCCTTGCCCGCCAAGGGTCTGGTCGAGGACCCCTACGGCGAGTCGAACCGTTCCAAGGGTGGCGACGGTGCCCCCGCATCCAAGAGCTACTCACCCTACGCCGGGCGCAAGTACGCCACGCGTGTCCTGTTCGGCGACACGCACCACCACACCGCCAACTCGGGTGACGCCTTCGCCGGCGGCAACCGGCTCACCCCGGAGCAGGCCTACCGCCTGGCACGGGGCGAGGAGGTGGTCACCTCCGCCGGCATCGCGGCCAAGATGGGCCGGCCGCTCGATTTCCTGGTCATCTCCGACCACGCCGAGGGGCTCGGGCTCATGGCCCAGGTCTACGAGGGCAACCCCGCCTTCCTGGTGGACGAGACGGTCGCACGCTGGAGCCGGATGATGCGCGCGGGCGGCGCCGAGAGCGCCCAGGCGGCCAACGAGATCGTGGCGGCCCAGGCCGGCAACAAGATGCCCGCCCTCGCCAAGGACCCGAAGGTGGTCGGCCCGGTCATGAGCTCGGTGTGGAAGCAGTACACCGCCACGGCCGAGAAGTACAACGAGCCGGGCCGCTTCACCGCGATGATCGGCTACGAGTGGACCTCCGTGCCCAACGGCAACAACCTGCACCGCAACGTGCTGTTCCGTGACGGCAAGGACAAGGCCGACCAGATCTTCCCGTTCTCCTCGTGGAACAGCGACAACCCCGAGAAGCTCTGGGAGTGGATGGCCAGCTACGAGCAGAAGACCGGCGGCAAGCTGCTGGCCATCCCGCACAACGGCAACCTGTCCAACGGCCGCATGTACGAGCTCACCACCTTCACCGGCGGGCCGCTCACGCGCGAGTACGCGCAGAAGCGCCAGCGCTGGGAGCCGCTGCAGGAGATCATCCAGACCAAGGGCGCGAGCGAGACGAACCCGCTCATCGCCCCCAACGACGAGTTCGCCAACTTCGGCACCGAGGGCTGGGAGTACGGCAACCTCACGCTCGAGGGTGGGCCGCTGACGAAGGCCATGATGGCCACGACCTACACGCGCGAGGGCCTCAAGCGTGGCCTGGAGCAGCACGACAAGCTCGGCGCCAACCCCTTCAAGTTCGGCGTCGTGGGCTCCACCGACGTGCACAACTCGCTGTCCTTCGTGGAGGAGGACAACTTCTTCGGCAAGCTCCCGATCCAGGAGCCCAGCCCGCATCGCTGGGAGCACAAGTCCAAGCAGAGTTCCTGGGATCCGACGGTGGCGCCCGCGCGCAGCCGCTACACCTGGCACTACATGTCGGCGGGCTACGCGGCGGTGTGGGCCACCGGGAACACGCGCGAGGCGATCTGGGACGCGATGATGCGCAAGGAGGTCTACGGCACCTCCGGCACGCGCATGACGGTGCGCTTCTTCGGCGGTTGGGACTACACGGCTGCCGACGCGAAGTCGCGCTACGTGGCCGAGGCAGGGTACGCCAAGGGCGTCCCGATGGGTGGGGACCTGGCGAAGGCGCCGGCCGCCGGCAAGGCCCCCACCTTCCTCGTGGCGGCGCTGAAGGATCCGGTGGGTGCCAACCTGGATCGCATCCAGATCATCAAGGCCTGGGTCGATGCCTCGGGCCAGGCGCAGGAAAAGGTCTACGACGTGGCCTGGTCGGGCAACCGCAAGCCGGGAGCCAAGGGCAAGCTGCCCCCGGTGGGTGACACCGTCGACGTGGCCACCGCCAGCTGGACCAACACCATCGGCGCGCCCGAGCTCGCCACGGTGTGGCGGGACCCCGACTTCAAGCCCTCGCAGCGTGCCCTCTACTACGCGCGCGTCATCGAGATCCCCACGCCTCGCTGGACGGCCTACGACCAGCTGCGCTTCGGCATCAAGATGCCCAAGGAGGTCCCGATGAAGCACCAGGAGCGCGCCTGGACCTCGCCGATCTGGTACTCCCCGTCGTGAGGCCTCGGCCGCTGCGCGGGCTCGCCGCCGCGCTCGCGCTCGCGCTGGCGCTGGCGGGATCCGACTCACTGGCCTGCGGCCTGGAAGACCCGTCCTCCGTGGCCTCGCTGCGCGGCGCCCTGGCCCTGGCCTACCCGCAGTCGCCGCAGGTGGGCACTGCCGTGTGGCAGGCCCAGCTGGCCGGCAAGCTGCCGCGCGACCCCATCGGGCAGCAGGGGGAGCTGTCGGCCGATGCGAGGGCCGTGATGCGCAGGGTCCGCGCGAACACCTTCCTGCGGCAGCTGGCTGCGCAACTCGCCGCACCGGGAGCGGCATCCACCGCGCCCAGCCTGGCTGTCGTGCTGCTCGGGCCGGTGATGTGGAACCGCTTCGCCCCCCAGGACGGCAAGGTGATGCCCCTGCTGCACGTCGAGGGCCCCGAACCGGGCGATGTGGTCGTCGTGACCGAGCTCCCGGTGGTCGAGGCGATCGCCACGGGCAGCCTGGGCTTCGCGGCGGCGCTGGAGGCCGGCGTCCTGCGGCTGTACGGCGAGCCCCAGGTCGTCGCACGCGCACGCGCCTGGCTGGCCGCGCGGGGCTGAGGGTCCGGGCCCCGCGGCACGATGGGTGGCGCCGTGCTGAGATCGCTGGCGCGCGAGCCGCTCGTGCACTTCCTCCTGCTCGGCGCCGCGCTCTTCCTGGTGGATGGGTGGCTGCGGCCCGCCACGACAGCCGCCGCCGATTCCCGCATCGTCGTGAGCGAGGAGCGCATCCGCAACCTCACCCGCAACTTCGTGCGCACCTGGCAGCGCCCGCCCACGCGGGCCGAGCTCGACGGCCTGGTGGAGGCCCACGTCCGCGAGGAGGTGATGGTGCGCGAGGCGCTCGCCCTGGGCCTGGACCGTGACGACACCATCGTCCGCAGACGGCTGCAGCAGAAGCTGGAGTTCGTGTCCGAGGGGGCGGCCGCGCTGGCCCCGTCGACGGATGAGCAGCTCGAGGCCTACCTGAAGGCCAATCCGGAGGCCTTCCGCTCGCCCCCGCGCGCGACCTTCACGCAGGTGTACCTGGATCCTGCCAGGCGCAAGGGCACGCTGGATGCCGATGCCGCGCGGCTGCTCGAGACGCTCAACCGTGCCGCAGCGCCGCGTGACCCGACGGCGGTGGGCGACCGCCTGCTGCTGCTCGAGCCGCGCTATGAGAACCTGCCCCAGCCCGAGGTGGCGAGCCAGTTCGGGGCCGAGTTCGCGGCCGCGCTCGTGAAGCAGCCCACCGGCCGCTGGGTGGGCCCGCTGGCCTCCGGCTACGGCCTGCACCTCGTGCGGGTGGAGAGGCTGCAGCCGGGTGGCACGCCTGTGCTGTCCGAGGTGCGCCCGCTCGTCGAGCGGGAGTGGTCCAACGCCCGGCGCGAGGAGCTCGCCCGGGCCTTCTACCAGCGGCTTCGCTCGAAGTACGCGATCACGGTTCAGATGCCGGAGGGCTTCAGGCCATGAGGCGCGCACTGCAGCGGCTGCTCGCGCTGCTGGCCCTGCTGGTGGCTGGGCACTCGCACGCGCACGAGCTGCAGCCCGGCTTCCTCGAGCTCAAGGAGTCCGTGCCCGGCACCTACGAGGTGCTGTGGAAGCTGCCCTCCCTCGGGGAAGCCGCCGACGTGCGCATGCCCATCGTGCCGGTGTTCCCCGAGCGCTGCCGGCAGGCGGGCCAGGCGCGTTCGGCCCGTGCCGGCACGGCCTGGGTCTACACGGCGCAGGTCGAGTGCGCCGGGGGCCTGGCGGGCCAGGCCATCGCGTTCGAGGGGCTCTCGGCCTTTGCCACCGACGTGCTCGTGCGCGTCCAGCACGCCGACGGCTTCGTCGAGACGCATGTCGTCAAGCCGGTGCAGCCTGCGCTCACGCTGCGCGCGGGCGCTCAGGCGCAGCGTGGCATCGGCGCGTACCTCTACCTGGGCGTCGAGCACATCCTGCTCGGGGTCGATCACCTGCTCTTCGTGCTGGGCCTGCTGCTCATCGTGCGCGCACGCTGGGCCCTGGTGAAGACCATCACCGCCTTCACCGTTGCGCACAGCCTCACGCTCGCGGTGGCCACCTTCGGCGTGGCCCAGGTGCCGCCCGGGCCGCTGAATGCGGCCATCGCGCTGTCGATCCTCTTCCTGGGTCTGGAGGTGGTGCGGGTCTGGCGCCACGAGACCAGCCTCACGATTCGCCACCCCTGGGGGGTGGCCTTCGCATTCGGGTTGCTGCACGGCTTCGGATTTGCCAGCGGGCTGGCCCAGCTCGGCCTGCCGCGAGGCGAGATCCCGCTGGCGCTGCTGCTGTTCAACGTGGGTGTGGAGATTGGCCAGCTCGCGTTCGTGTGCGCCGTGATCCTGCTCGAGCGTGCGTGGCGCCTCCTGCACCTGGACTGGCCGCTCGTGCTGCAGCGCCTGCCCGGGTACGCCGTGGGCACGCTCGGGGCCTATTGGACGATCCAGCGGGTGGCCATGCTCCTGCGGGGGGTGGCGTGAAGCCGGCACGTGGGGCGCCGTCTGGCGCGGTGATCCTGCTGACGCTTCCGGCGATCGCCTGGGCGCACGAGGAGGCCGGCCAGGCCGCGGGCTTCCTGGCAGGGTGCCTGCATCCTGTCTCGGGCCTGGATCACGTGCTGGCGATGGTGGCAGTCGGGCTGTGGGGGGCGGTCCTCGGGGCGCCGGCGATCTGGCTGCTTCCCGTGGCTTTCCCGCTGGTGATGGCCCTGGGCGCGCTCATGGGGTTGCTGGGCTTCCCGCTGCCGGGCGTGGAGGTGGGCATCGCGCTGTCGGCGATCGTGCTGGGCGCGATGGTGCTGGCCGAGACGCGGCCTGCGCCCTGGGTGGCGGCGGTGATCGTGGCGTGCTTTGCGGTCTTCCACGGCCACGCGCACGGACGCGAGCTGCCCGAGGGCACGAACGCGCTGCTGTACAGCTTCGGCTTCGTGGTGGCCACCGGGTTGCTGCATGCGGCCGGCATCCTGCTGGGGGCGGCACATCGCTGGCCGGCGGGGCGGCAGGCCGTTCGCGCGGCTGGGGCGGGCGTGGCGCTGGCCGGGGGATTCTTCCTGTGGCGGGCGATCGCCTCGTGATGCGCGCGGCCTGCGCGCTGGGTGCCGCTCTGGTGGCCGGGCCTGCGCAGGCACACCTGGTCGACACGGGCTTCGGTGCCTACTACGACGGGCTCGCGCACGTCGCACTCACGCCCGCGGACCTGCTCGTCGTGCTCGGGCTTGCGCTGCTGGCCGGGCAGCGCGGCGCGGGCGTGGCGCGCACGGTGCTCTTCATCCTGCCCCTGGCCTGGCTGGCGGGCGGCTTCGTCGGCGCGGCCTGGCCATCGATGGCCCTTCCGGCCGTGGCCACGACGCTCTCCTTTGCACTGGCCGGCGCGCTCGTGGCCCTGGAGGCGCGTATGCGCCGCGCGGCCGTTGCCGGCCTGGCTGCCTCACTGGGGCTCGTGCACGGCCTGGTCAACGGCGCGACGATGGAGCCCGGCGGCGCCAGCGCCCTCGCGCTCGCGGGGGCGGTCACGGCCGTGCTCGTCTTGACCACGATCGTGTCGGCCGAGGTGACCCGGCTGACCGCCGGCTGGACGCGCACGGCGGTGCGGGTGCTGGGCAGCTGGATCGCAGCGGCCGGGCTGCTGACGATCGGGTGGCTCGCGCGGTAGGCTGCGACAGACGATCGCGGGGTCAGTCCGCTGGAAACGGGAGAGCAACGACGTGACACACAGGATGGCCATCATCGGCCTGGGCATCATGGGCCGGCGCATGCTCGACAACGTGCGTCTGCATCCGGCCTTCGAGGTGAGCGGGGTCTGGGACCCCTCTGCGTCGGCGGTCGAGAAGACCCGCCAGGGGTGGCCCGAAGCACCCGTGGCCGCCAGCGCCGAGGCGGCGATGCAGGGTGCTGACGTGGTGTACCTCGCCTGCCCGCCCGGCCCGCGCAAGGCCTACGCGCTGGCAGCGGCCGCGGCCGGGCAAGGCGTCTTCATGGAGAAGCCTCTGGGCACCGACAACGCGGCCAGCCGAGACCTCGTGGCGCGGTTGCGATCGGCACGGCTGCCCGGCGTCGTGAACTTCACGCAGGCCGCTTCACGCGGCTTCGAGGAACTGCGCCGGGCCATCGATGCCGGCGAGACGGGGGAGCTCCTGGGCATCGACATCGTCGTGCAGTACCCGGCCTGGCCGCGCGGCTGGCAGGTGGAGGCCGACTGGCTGCGCTTTCGCGACGAGGGCGGCTACACGCGCGAGGTGATCTCGCACTTCCTGTTCCTCGCGGGCCGGTTCCTCGGGCCGCTGAGCCTGCGCTTCGCAGCGCCGCGCTATCCGACGGGCCCGGACAACGCACAGCTGTGCGAGCTCGACCTCATCGCACGCCTGGAGACGGCCGATGGCCGCCCGGTGACGATCCTGGCCACCACGGGCGGTCGCCAGCCCGACCGGCAGGAAGTCACCGTGCGCGGCACGCGGCTGAACCACCAGTTCCGCGAGTTCAACCAGCTCTGGCGCTCCGACGGCGGGCCCTGGGTCGAGGCCGTCGACTGGAGCTCGGGCGAAGACCC
>JBBAPJ010000069.1:0-13164 GCA_040400855.1 Rubrivivax sp. | reverse complement strand
AGCGCAGGAAGGCCTTGTGCAGGCGGCGGCGCTTCTCGCCGCGCACGATGTCCACGCGCTCGGCGCGCGCGGGGTCGCGGCTGATGCCCTTGAGCGGGTTGAGCTCGGTGTGGTACATCGCCGTGGCCGTGGCCATGGGGCTGGGGTAGAAGGTCTGCACCTGGTCGGCCTTGAAGCCGTTGCGCTTGAGCCAGAGCGCGAGGTTCATCATGTCCTCGTCGCTCGTGCCCGGGTGCGCGGCGATGAAGTACGGGATCAGGTACTGCTTCTTGCCCGCCGCGGCCGAGGCCTCGTCGAACATCTTCTTGAAGCGGTCGTAGGTGCCGATGCCCGGCTTCATCATCTTCGACAGCGGCCCGCCCTCGGTGTGCTCGGGGGCGATCTTGAGATACCCGCCCACGTGGTGCGTGGCCAGTTCGCGCACGTACTCGGGCGACTGCACGGCCAGGTCGTAGCGCAGGCCCGAGCCGATGAGGATCTTCTTCACGCCGCGCAGCGCGCGCGCGCGCCGGTAGAGCTTGACCAGCGGCCCGTGGTCGGTGTTCAGGTTCGGGCAGATGCCGGGGTAGACGCAGCTGGGCTTGCGGCAGGCGGCCTCGATCTCGCGGCTCTTGCAGCCGATGCGCCACATGTTGGCGGTGGGGCCGCCCAGGTCGCTGATGACGCCCGTGAAGCCCGCCACCTTGTCGCGGATGTCCTCGATCTCGCGAATGATCGAGTCTTCGCTGCGGCTCTGGATGATGCGGCCCTCGTGCTCGGTGATCGAGCAGAAGGTGCAGCCGCCGAAGCACCCGCGCATGATGTTGACCGAGAACCGGATCATCTCCCACGCCGGGATCTTCGTCGGCCCGTCGTGGCCGCCCGTCTCGTCGGCGTAGGCCGGGTGCGGGCTGCGCGCGTAGGGCAGGTCGAAGACGTGGTCCATCTCGGCCGTGGTCAGCGGGATGGGCGGGGGGTTGATCCACACGTCGCGCGCGGTCGCGCCCTCGCCGTGGCGCTGCACGAGCGCGCGCGCGTTGCCGGGGTTGGTCTCCAGGTGCAGCACGCGGCTGGCGTGCGCGTAGAGCACGGGGTCGTCGCGCACCTGCTCGAAGTCGGGCAGGCGGATCACGGTGCGCTCGCGCGCGGGCAGCGTGACGCGCCCGGCCTTGCGCGAGACGGGCAGCGCGATGACGGCCTCGGCCACCTGCGCGCCCGGCTGCGCCGGCGCATCCGCCCCATCGGCGCGCGCACAGCTCTCGCCTTGCGCCTGCGCCGCCTCCTCGGGCATCAGGTAGGGGTTGATGTGCTCGTCGATGCGGCCGGGCCGATCGACCTCGGTGGAGTCGAGCTCGAACCAGCCGGCGGCGGACGGGTCGTCGCGGCGGCGGATGAAGGCCGTGCCGCGCACATCGGTGATCGAGGCGATGGGCTCGCGCTTGGCCAGCCGGTGCGTGACCTCGATGATCGCGCGCTCGGCGTTGCCGTACAGCAGCAAGTCGGCCTTGCTGTCCACCAGGACGGAGCGGCGCACCTTCTCCTGCCAGTAGTCGTAGTGCGCGATGCGCCGCAGGCTCGCCTCGATGCCGCCGATGATCACCGGCACGTCGCCGAAGGCCTCCTTGCAGCGCTGCGTGTAGACGAGCGTGGCACGGTCGGGCCGCTTGCCGGCCACGCCGCCCGGGGTGTAGGCGTCGTCGCTGCGGATCTTCCGGTCGGCCGTGTAGTGGTTGATCATCGAATCCATGTTTCCGGCGGCCACGCCGAAATACAGGTTCGGGCGGCCCAGCGCGCGGAAGGCCTCGGGGCCGTTCCAGTCGGGCTGTGCCAGGATCCCCACCCGGAAGCCCTGCGCCTCCAGCGTGCGGCCGATCACGGCCATGCCGAAGCTCGGGTGGTCCACGTAGGCATCGCCCGTGACGATGATCACGTCGCAGCTGTCCCAGCCGAGCAGGTCCATCTCCGCGCGGCTCATCGGCAGGAAGGGCGCCGGGCCGAAGCGCTTGGCCCAGAAGGGGCGGTAGCCGGTCAGCGCGCGCGCGCCCTGCGCCGGGCGGGCGGTGGGGGTGGAGGTCGAGGTCACGACGCTATTGTCCCGGTGCCGGCACGTCGTCGACTTCCTCGCCAATGAAGCCCCCGCTCTGGTGGGCCCACAGCCGCGCGTAGATGCCCTCGCGCGCCAGCAGCTCGGCGTGCGTGCCCTCCTCCACGATGCGGCCGCGGTCCATCACGATGAGCCGGTCCATCGCGGCAATCGTCGACAGGCGGTGCGCGATGGCCACCACCGTCTTGCCCTCCATCAGGCGGTACAGGCTCGCCTGGATGGCCACTTCCACCTCGCTGTCCAGCGCGCTCGTGGCTTCGTCCAGCAGCAGGATCGGCGCATCCTTGAGCATCACGCGCGCGATCGCCACGCGCTGGCGCTGGCCGCCCGAGAGCTTCACGCCGCGCTCACCCACGTGGGCGTCGTAGCCGCGCCGGCCCTTGGGGTCGACGAGGTCGGGAATGAACTCGTGCGCCTCGGCGCGCAGCGCCGCGCGCATCATGTCCTCGTCGGTGGCGTCGGGGCGGCCGTAGACGATGTTCTCGCGCACCGAGCGGTGCAGCAGCGAGGTGTCCTGCGTGACCATGCCGATCTGCGCGCGCAGCGACTCCTGCGTGACGCCGGCGATGTCCTGCCCGTCGATGAGGATGCGCCCCTGCTGCACGTCGTAGAAGCGCAGCAGCAGGTTCACGATCGTGCTCTTGCCCGCGCCCGAGCGGCCCACCAGGCCGATCTTCTCGCCCGGGCGGATGACGAGGTTCAGGTCCTCGATCACGCGCCGGCCGTTTGGGTAGGCGAAGTTCACGCCGTCGAAACGCACCTCGCCGCGCTTGACGTGGAGCTTGCCGGCATCGGGCCGGTCGGTGATGGCGTTGGGCCGCGCGAGCAGCTCCATGCCGTCCTGCACCGTGCCGACGTGCTCGAAGAGCGAGGCCATCTCCCACATCACCCAGTGCGAGATGCCGTTGAGCCGCAGCGCCATGGCAATCGAGGCCGCCACCGCCCCCACCCCCACCTCGCCGCGGGCCCAGAACCACAGCGCCAGACCCGCGGTGCTCGAGATCAGCAGCACCGACAGCACCTGGTTGACGATCTCGAAGCCGCTGACCAGCCGCATCTGCGTGTAGGCGGTCTTCAGGAAATCCTGCATCGCCGAGCGCGCGAAGCCCGCCTCGCGGTTGGCGTGGGAGAAGAGCTTGACGGTGGCGATGTTCGTGTAGGCGTCCGTCACACGTCCCGTCATCAGCGAGCGCGCATCGGCCTGCGCCTGCGCCGTGCGCGCCAGGCGCGGCACGAAGAAGCGCATCGAGACGATGTACAGGGCCAGCCACCCGGCAAAGGGAGCCACCATCCACAGCCGGAAGTCCCCGAGCACGGCCACCATCGTGACGAAGTAGATGACCACGTAAAGCAGGATGTCGGTGAGGATCATCCAGGTGTCGCGCACGGCCAGCGCCGTCTGCATCACCTTGGTGGCGATGCGCCCGGCGAACTCGTCCTGGTAGAAGCCCATGCTCTGGCCGAGCATCAGGCGGTGGAAGTTCCAGCGCAGGCGCATCGGGAAGTTGCCCGACAGCGCCTGGTGCTTGAACATCGTCTGCAGCGCCGCCAGCACGATGCTGCCGGCCAGCACCGCGGCCAGCACGGCGAGCGTGCCGCCCTCGCGCGCCCAGAGTTCGGCCGGAGGCACCGCGGCCAGCCAATCGACGATGCGCCCCATCATCGCGAACAGCAGCGCCTCGAAGGCGCCGATGGCCGCTGAGAACAGCGTCATCAGGGCGATGTACGGGCGCATCCCGGCGCTGCAGGCCCAGAAGAAGGGCCAGAAACGCTGGGGCATCCGGGGCGGGGGGGCGGCCGGATAGGGGTCGACGAGGCGTTCGAAGCGCTGGAACACGGACAAGGCGGCTGGGGAAAACCCGACAGTGTGCCCGGTTTCGGGCGCGGCCGTTTCCGAGTTCAGGTGCGCCAGGCGCGGCCTGCCCGCCGCAGGCGCCCTAAGGGCTGGCCCGCAGCGTCTCGCACAGGTCGCGCAGGCCGATCGCCTCCACGCCCGCACCGAGCGGAAAGGACTTCTCGCCCCCGTGGACGATGTAGACCCGATCGGGCTTCAGGTCTTCGATCGCGTGACGCAGGCCTTTGGAGATCGAAGGCGTCAGCGTGCGCTTGATCTCGATGGCCCAGCGGCCAAGCCGGTGGCCCAGGTCGAGCACCAGATCCACCTCGGCGCCAGCAGCAGTGCGGTAGAAGGCGGCGTCGGCATCCTCCGGGGCGGCGGCCAGCAGGCTCTCCAGCACGAATCCTTCCCAGCTGGATCCGGCCACAGGGTGCCCCAGCACGTCCTGCAGGGTACGCAGCCCCAGCAGTGCGTGCAGCAGGCCGCTGTCGCGCACGTAGACCTTGGGTGACTTGACGAGCCGCTTGCCCACGTTGGCTGCAAGCGGTGGCAAGCGCCTGACCAGCAGCAAGTCCGCGAGCAGGTCGATGTAGCGAGCCACCGTTGGCGAGGACACCTCGAGCGACGCCGCCAGCCGGGAGGCGTTCAGGAGTTGCCCCTGGTTATGGGCCAGCATGGTCCACAGCCGGTCCAGCGCCTGCGCGGGCATGCGAGGGCCGAATTGCGGAACGTCGCGCTCCAGATAGGTTCGGATCAGGTTCCTGCGCAGCAGGTAACTGTCCTTGTCGGTGCGCGCGAGCAGGCTGTCCGGGAAGCCGCCGCGCAGCCACAACCGCTCCAACTCGACCAGACCGGGTTCGATCTCGAAGGCACAGACCGGGGTCATGTCCACGTAATCGATTCGCCCGGCCAGGGTTTCGCCCGACTGCCGCAGGAGTTCGATGGCCGCAGAGCCCAGCACCAGGAACTGCCCGGTTCGTTGCCCCCTTCGGCGCTGCCGGTCGATGAATCCACGCATGGGTTGGAACAGGTCGGGCGCACGGTGGATCTCGTCGAGGATGATCAGTTTCCCGGTCTCGTGCGCAGTGCGCTCGAAGAAGAGCTCGGGCTCCTGCAGTTGCGCACGGTCCTGGGGCGATTCCAGGTCGAGGTAGACCGAGGGGCGCTCCTCGGCAATCTGCAGCGCCAAGGTCGTCTTGCCGACCTGACGCGGCCCGATCAGGCCTACTGCGGCCTGGCGCTCCAGGGCAGCGCGCACATATTCCTCGGCAACGCGGCGAATCATCCTTGCATTTATAACATCTAATATTCGTTTTGCAAGGAAGTAAGCGCCGGGCCTGACACTTGGGTTGTCACCAAAGATCAGTTCCCGACCGGCTTCAGCAGCAGCGTGCCCCCGGCGCGCGAGCCCGCCCCTGCCGGCCACAGCGGCACGTATTCGCCCGCCGCCCAGGGCTGCAGGAAGGCGCGGTAGGCGCCGGCCCAGGGCAGCCCGCTCTGGCCGCTGGAGTGCATCACGCGCGAGCGGCTGCGGTCGGCCACGTCGTAGAGCGCGCGCAGGCTCGGGCCGTGCGTGGTGCGGTAGCGCCGCGCCTCGGCGTCACCCAGGCCCACGCGCATCGCGTTGACGGTGTAGGTGTCGCCGCCCACGGGCACGGAGAGGTGAAAGAGCGGCGCCAGCGCCCCGACGTTGGAAAACGGCCGGTGCTCGGCGTGCACGCGGTGCGCATCACCCCAGCGCCACTTGGAGGGGTCGTCACCGAAGCGCGCGGAGAGTTCGTCGAGCGCGGCCGACAGCGCCCGGTCCACCTGCTGCGCGCAGGTCTCGGCCTGGGGCGTGGCCTTGTCGTCGCACCACCAGGCGTCGTCGCGCGCGAGGATGCCTTCCAGCGTGTCCTGGAAGGTACGCCCCGCGAAGCTGCGGTCGAAGAGCGGGGCGCCGGCCTCGTCGGCGAGCACGGCGCGCGCGAGTGCGCGCTGCCAGGCCCAGAAGACGAGCGGGGCGGCGCGGTCGGCGGCCATCGTGCCGTCGAAGCCTTCGAGCTCCTTGCGTGCCGCCGCGGCCAGCGGGTGCGGCGACCCCGCCGCCGCCGCGCGCACGAGCCACGGCAGCAGCCGCGGGGCGGCGAGCGACTTCTCGTCGGCCTGCATCCGGGCCAGGTCCTCGATCGAGTGCCGGGGCTTGGCCTGCAGCAGCTGCTCGATGCGCTGCTGGCGGTACGGCAGCGACCAGTCGCTCGTGATGAAGTGCGGGTAGGCGGCGTCATGCACGCGCTGGTTGGCCGTGGCGATCCAGCCGCGTGAGGGGTCCTGCTCGCGCGGGGTCTCTGCCGCAGGCACCCAGCCCACCCAGTCGTAGCGCGCATCCCAGCCCGGCGCGGGCGCCAGGCCGCGCAGGTCGTGCTCGGGGCTGCGCAGCGGCACCCGGCCGGCGGCCACGAAGCCGATCGCGCCGTCCGCATCGGCCACCACCATGTTCTGCATCGGCGCGATCCAGCTCTGCGCGGCCTGCACGAAGGCACTCACCGAGGACGCCCGCATCATCGTGAGCGAGGCCGCCATCGCGTCGTTGTCGGCGTCCAGTGCCGTCCAGCGCAGCGCCAGCACGTGGCGTGCCCCGAGCGCATCGGCCAGCGTGCCGGCATCCGAGATGACGGGGCCGTGGCGCGTGCGGCGCACCTTCAGGGTCACGTCCTGCCCGCCGCGCACGCGGATCGTCTCCTCGAAGACCTCGAAGGGCTCGGTGCCCTGCGGCGTGCGGTAGCGCGCGGGCGCGGTGGGCACCACCTCCTCGATGTAGAGGTCCTGCACGTCCGGGCCGGTGTTCGTGAAGCCCCAGGCCACGCGCGCGTTCTGCCCGAGCACCACGCCCGGCAGCCCCGGCATCGTCGCGCCGGCCACGTCCAGGCCCGGTGCCTGCAGCCGCGCGAAGTACCACAGCGCCGGGGCGTTCAGGCCCAGGTGCGGGTCGTTGGCAAGCAGTGGCTTGCCGGTGGTGGTGCGGCTGCCGGCCAGCACCCAGTTGTTCGAGCCCGTGCCCTCGATACCCGAGGGGGGCGCGATCTCGGGCAGCTGCAGCCAGGCCTGGCGCACCGCGCCCTGGTTCAGGCCGAGCTCGCGGTACAGGGCCGGGTAGTCGCGCACCGCCAGCGGGGTGTCGCCCGGGTAGGGCGGCAGGAACTCGTCGATGCGCTCGCGCGTCAGCCGCGCCGACAGGCGCAGGCGCTGCATCTCGGCCGTCCAGTTTCCGCCCAGGTCCCAGGCCATCATCACGGCCCAGGCCAGGCTGTCCACCGGCGTCCAGGGCTCGGGCTGGATGCCCAGCACCAGGAACTCCGGCGGGCGCGCGCGCACGGCCTCGCGCAGCGCCGCGTTCACGCCGTCGGTGTAGGCCTGCAACGCCGCGCGGCTCGCGGGCGAGGCCCGTTCCCACTGCGCCTGCGCAGCACGGCGCACGCCCAGGGCACGCAGGAAGCGGTCGTTGTTCAGCGCGGGCGCGCCGAAGGCTTCAGCCAGGCGCCCGGCCCCGATGCGCCGGTGCACCTCCATCTGCCACAGGCGGTCCTGCACGTGCACCACGCCCAGGCCGTAGAGGACGTCTTCCAGGCTCTGCGCGCGGATGGTCGGGATGCCCTGGGCATCGCGCTCGATCAGCACGTCGGCCTTCAGGCCGGGCAGGCGAAGCGTGCCGTCGTGCACCGGGTGGGCGCGCCAGGCGTACAGGCAAGCACCCGCTGCGGCCAGCACCACCAGCCCACCCAGCCCCCATGCGACCCTCCTGATCCAGAGCTTCATCGCCACTCCTGCAGTCCAGACCGTGCCCCAGGGCACAATTCCCACGATGAGATTGTCGGTCCTCGATCAATCGGCGGCCGCCGCCGGGCGCGGTGAAGACGCGGCGCTGCGCGACACGCTCGAGCTCGCCTCGCACTGCGAGGCCCTGGGCTACCACCGCTTCTGGGTGAGCGAGCACCACGGCATGCCCACCATCGTGGGCACCGCGCCCGAGGTGCTGATGGCGGCGATCGCCGCGCGCACCTCGCGCATCCGCATCGGCAGCGCCGGCGTGATGCTGCCGCACTACTCGGCGTTCAAGGTGGCCGAGTGCTTCCGCGTGCTCGATGCCCTGGCGCCTGGCCGCATCGACCTGGGCGTGGGCCGCGCCCCGGGCAGCGACCGGCGCACGGCGCAGGCCCTGAACCCGCACGTCTCGGGCATGGCCGAGGATTTCCCCGAGCAGGTGCTCGAGCTGCAGGCCTGGGTGTCGGGCGCCCCGCACCGCGGGCTCACGGCGCACCCGCGCCCGCCGGCAGCGGACATCGGCTCCGTGGCGCGCAGCCCGGAGATGTGGATCCTGGGCAGCTCCGACTACGGCGCACAGCTCGCCGCGCACCTGGGCCTGCCCTACGCCTTCGCCTACTTCTTCATGGATGGCCAGGGCGTGGAGCAGGCGCTGCACCTGTACCGCACGCTGTACCGGCCAAGTGCACGGCATCCCACGCCCCAGCCCACGATCTGCGTGTGGGCGCTCGTGGCCGACACCGACGAGGAGGCGCGCTTTCATGCACTGAGCCGCGAGCGCTGGCGCGTGGACCGCAACCGCGGCGTGCTCGGGCCGCTGCGGCCGCCCGCCTCGATTGCCGAGGAGGGCTTCACGCCGGCCGAGCTGCCCACGGTGGAGGCGATGCGGGCGCGGGCCTTCGTGGGCACGCCCGAGCGGGTGGCCGGGCAGCTGCGCGAACTCGCCTCCGCGCTGCGGCTCGACGAGCTCGTCGTCAACACCTGGGCCCACGACCCGGCCGTGCGGCGCCGCTCCTACGCGTTGCTGGCGCGCGCCTTCGGCCTGGGCGCAAGCACGCCCGGGCCCACGCCCGCGCGATCCGAGCCGGCGCTGGCCGAGTTCGCGCCGCGTTGACCCGGCGCCAGGCCTGGTGCCATACCCGGGAAGATGGGGGTGACCGCCCCGGGCCGGGCTGGCTAGGATGGTCGGCAGCCGGCACCCAGCCGGTGTGCGGCCGGCAGGGCAGGCTCGAGGCACCCGCCGGCAGGAGGCGCTCACTTGTCTTCGTACGACTACGTCATCGTCGGCGCCGGCTCGGCCGGCTGCGTGCTGGCCGCCCGCCTGAGCGAGGATCCTTCGGTGCGGGTGTGCCTGCTGGAGGCCGGCGGCCCGGACACGAGCCCGCTCATCCACTGCCCGGCCGGGCTGGCTGCCATGGCGCGCATCCGGCAGCTGAACTGGGCCTTCGAGACGGAGCCGCAGCCGGGCCTGAACGGGCGGCGTGGCTACCAGCCGCGCGGCCGCGTGCTCGGCGGCTCGAGCTCGATCAACGCGATGATCTACATGCGCGGCCACCCGTCGGACTACGACCACTGGGCCGAACAGGGCAACCCGGGCTGGGGGTGGCAGGACGTGCTGCCGTACTTCAAGCGGGCCGAGCACAACGAGCGCGGGGCCGACGCGTTCCACGGCAGCGGCGGGCCGCTGAACGTCACCGAGGTGCGCAGCCCCTGCCCGCTGTCCGACGACTTCGTGCGCGCCGGCGTGCAGGCCGGCTATGCGCAAAGCGCGGACTTCAACGGCGCGCAGTTCGAGGGCGTGGGGCGCTACCAGGTCACGCACAAGGGCGGGGAGCGCTGGAGCGTGGCCAAGGGCTACCTGGCCCCGAACCGCGGCCGCCCGAACCTCGAGGTGCTGACCGGGGCACGCGCCACGCGCATCCTGCTGGAGGGCCGGCGCGCCACGGGCGTGGAGGCGATCGTCCAGGGCACGCGGCAGCAGCTGCAGGCCCGGCGCGAGGTGCTGGTGTGCACGGGCGCGCTGCAGTCGCCGCAGCTGCTGATGCTCTCGGGCATCGGGCCAGGCACGCAGCTGCAGGGCCTCGGGATCGAGGTGCGGCACGACCTGCCCGGCGTGGGCGAGCACCTGCACGACCACATCGACGTCGTGCAGGTGGTCAACGCGCCGGGCCTGGCGCAGACCTTCGGCCTGAGCCTCGGGGGCCTGGCGCGTGCGGCCGGCGGCATCCTCGAGTGGCGGCGCGCGCGCACCGGAATCCTCACGACCAACTTCGGCGAGGCCGGCGGCTTCATCCGCAGCCGCCCCGAGGAGCCGCTGCCGGACCTGCAGCTGCACTTCGTGATCGCCAAGCTCGTGGACCACGGCAGGAAGACCGTCTTCGGCCACGGCTACTCGTGCCACGTGTGCGTGCTGCGCCCGGCCAGCCGCGGCCACGTGCGTCTGGCCAGCGCCGACCCGATGGCCGCGCCGCTCATCGACCCGGCCTTCCTGCGCGAGCCCGACGATGTGCAGCGCCTGGTGCGGGGCTTTCGGCTGATGCGCGGCATCCTGCAGCAGCCGGCGCTGGCGCGCCACGGCGGGCGCGAGTCGGCCGCCTCGGCCGGCGCGCAGACGGACGAGCAGATCGAGCGCTTCGTGCGCGACCACGCCGACACGATCTACCACCCGGTGGGCAGCTGCCGCATGGGCCCAGGGCCGCTGGACGTGGTGGACGCCGAGTTGCGCGTGCACGGGCTGCAGGCACTGCGCGTGGTGGATGCCTCGGTGATGCCGCGCATCGTCAGCGGCAACACGAATGCGCCAGTGGTGATGATCGCGGAGAAGGCGGCGCAGATGATCCGCGCGGCGGCGACCCGAGCCTGAGGGCCCCCGCCATGCCTTTCGACTACACCGCCCATGACGCCACCGCGCTGGCCGCCCTCGTGCGCGGCGGCGAAGTCTCTCCCGAGGAGTTGCTGCAGGCCTGCGAGGAGCGGGTGCGCGCGCACAACCCGCGCCTGAACGCCGTCATCGTCGAGGCCTTCGAGGCGGCGCGCGCGGAACTCGCGCTGCGTCGCCGCGCCGGCACCGAGCGCGAGGGCGCCCTCGCTGGCGTGCCCGTGCTGGTCAAGGACCTCGTGAGCAGCGTGCGCGGCCTGACCACCTGGCACGGCAACCGGCTGCTGCAGCGCGTCACCGGCCCGGCCGACCACGACAGCGCGTTCATCCAGCGCCTGCGCGCCACCGGCGCCCTCATCGTGGGCAAGACCAACACGCCCGAGTTCGGGCTCGTGCCCTACACCGAGCCCGTGCTCACGGGCCCCACCCGCAACCCCTGGGACCTCAATCGCACCCCCGGTGGCTCCAGCGGCGGCTCGGGCGCCGCGGTGGCCGCACGCCTGGTGCCCCTGGCTACGGGCGGCGACGGCGGCGGCTCGATCCGCATCCCGGCCGCCTGCTGCGGCCTCTTCGGCTTGAAGCCCACGCGCGGGCGCGTGCCCAGCGGGCCGGACTTCAGCGCCCTGTGGAGCGGCTTTGCGATCGAGCACGCCCTCACGCGCAGCGTGCGCGACAGCGCCGTGCTGCTCGACGCGGTGGCCGGCGCCGACACCGGCGCGCCCTATGCCGCCCCCTCGCAGGTACGGCCCTTCGTGCAGGAGGTGCAGGCCGACCCCGGCCGCCTGCGCGTGGGCGTGTGCACCGAGCCCTGGCTCGGGCACGGGGTGGACCCAGCCTGCGTGCGCGCCGTCGAGGAGACGGCCGCGCTGCTGCGCGAGCTCGGCCACGAGGTCTTCGAAGCGTCGCTGCCGATTGCCGGCACCGCCTTCGCGGAGGCTTTCCTGACGGTGCTGGCCGGCAACGTGCGCGCCGAGATCGAGGAGGCGGCGGCCTTCGCCCGCACGCGCGCGCGCCGCCACGACTTCGAGGCCGCCACCTGGGCGATGGGCATGATGGGCCGGGCCTTCCGGGCCGACGAGTTCGTCACGGCCGAGCGGGCGCTGCAGCGCACCGCGCGCGCGATCGGACGCTGCTTCGAGGACATGGACGTGCTGCTCACGCCCACGCTCGCCTCCGCTGCCCCGCTCGTGGGTTCGCTGCAACCCACTCCCGCCGAGCAGCGCCAGCTGGCGCTGATGGGCTGGCTCAACCAGCCCTGGCTGCTGCGCGCAGCCGGCGCGCTGCAGCAGATGGCGGGCAAGGTCTTCGATTTCATTCCCTACACGCCGCCCTTCAACGTCACGGGGCAGCCGGCCATGTCGCTGCCGCTGCACTGGAGTGACGAGGGCCTGCCCGTGGGCGTGCAGGTGGTGGGGCGCTTCGGGGATGAGGCCACACTGTTTCGGCTGGCCGGGCAGCTGGAGCGGGCTCGGCCGTGGGAGGGGCGGCGGCCGCCGGGATTCTAGAAGGGCCCGGGCCGCGTTGATTGCATTGCAATCAACGATTACACTGCAGCGGCCATGGCCAGCATCACCATCCGCAACCTCGATGACGACATCAAGCATCGCCTGAGGATCCGGGCGGCCGAACATGGCCGTTCGATGGAAGAGGAGGCCCGGGAGATCCTCCGCCGGGTCATGGGCGAGGGAGCACCACCGAGGAACCTGGCTGCGGCGATTCGCGCACGCCTGACCCCAGCCGACCGCGCCGAACTCGTGCTGCCCGAGCGGGACGCCATGCGCGAGCCGCCGGCCGTGGGCCGGGACCGTCGATGATCATCGTCGACACGAACGTCATCTCCGAGCTCCTGCGGCCCACACCCGCTCCCCAGGTCGAGGCCTGGCTCGCCGCGCAAGAGGGTGCTTCCATCCACTTCACGACCATCGGCGAGGCGGAGCTTCGCCACGGAGTCGCCCTGCTGCCGGCCGGCAAGCGTCGCACTGCACTGGCCCGGGCGGTCGAGAGCATCCTCGAAGAGGACTTCCGGGGCCGCATCCTGCCTTTCGACCGGGAGGCCGCCCGCTGCTATGCGGCCATCGCCGTCGAGCGGCGAGCGGCAGGCCGACCCATCAGCCAGTTCGACTGCCAGATTGCCGCGATTGCGCGCGCCCGCGCGGCCGCCGTCGCCACCCGCAATACGGGCGACTTCAGTGGGTGTGGCGTCCGGCTGATCGATCCTTGGGACGGCCCGCCACGTTAGCGGCCCGCGCGTCCGATCGCCTGGCACCCGAACAGGTCGAGTTCCCAGCCCGCACGCCGCTCAGCCGCGCGGACTTCCCGACGCCAGCAACTGCTCCACCAGCCCCGCCACCCGCTCCTCCACCTCGCGCTCCATCCGGATCGCCCGCCCCCACTCACGCGTGGTCTCGCCGGGCCACTTGTTGGTGGCGTCCAGCCCCATCTTGCCGCCCAGGCCGCTGACGGGCGAGGCGAAGTCCAGGTAGTCGATGGGGGTGGATTCGACGAGCGTGGTGTCGCGCACCGGGTCCATGCGCGTGGTGATGGCCCACACCACCTCCTTCCAGT
>JBBAPJ010000068.1:0-13384 GCA_040400855.1 Rubrivivax sp. | reverse complement strand
CTTCTTGACGGCGTAGTAGTTGATGTCGATCACGTTGTCGAGCATGCGCATGGCCGTGGACACCGTGTTCTTGAGCTTGGCTTGGTCGATCAGCTTCGTGCCGTCCGGGCCGTCCACGAGGTGTTGCGCCAGGTTCACCGAGCCCAGGTTGCACACCGCGATCTCGGTGTCGCTCGTGTTGAGCGTGATCTCGGTGCACAGGTTGCTCGAGTGCACCACACCCACGTGGCTCTGCGGGCTGCGCACGTTGCAGGCATCCTTGAAGGTGATCCAGGGGTGCCCCGTCTCGAAGAGCATCGAGAGCATCTTGCGCCACAGGTCACGGGCAGGGACACGCTTGAAGAGCTTGAGCTCACCGCGGTCGGCCTTGGCCTCGTAGGCCGTGTAGGCAGCCTCGAAGTCGCTGCCGAACCGGTCGTGCAGGTCGGGACAGGTCGAGGGAGAGAAGAGGGTCCACTGGCCGCCCTCGGCCACCCGCTTCATGAACAGGTCCGGGATCCAGTTGGCCGTGTTCATGTCGTGCGTGCGCCGCCGGTCGTCGCCGGTGTTCTTGCGCAGCTCGAGGAACTCCTCGATGTCCAGGTGCCAGGTCTCGAGGTAGGAGCACACGGCTCCCTTGCGCTTGCCGCCCTGGTTCACGGCCACGGCCGTATCGTTGACCACCTTGAGGAACGGCACCACGCCCTGGCTCTTGCCGTTCGTGCCCTTGATGTAGGAGCCCAGCGCCCGCACACGCGACCAGTCGTTGCCCAGGCCGCCTGCGTACTTGGACAGCAGCGCGTTCTCCTTGAGCGCCTCGTAGATGCCGTCCAGGTCGTCGGCCACCGTCGTGAGGTAGCAGCTCGACAGCTGCGAGCGCCGCGTGCCGGAGTTGAAGAGGGTGGGCGTGCTCGACATGAAGTCGAAGCTCGACAGCACCTCGTAGAACTCGATGGCGCGCGCCTCGCGGTCGATCTCGCCCAGCGCCAGGCCCATCGCCACGCGCATGAAGAAGGCCTGCGGCATCTCGATGCGGTGCTCGTCGATGTGGAGAAAGTAGCGGTCGTACAGGGTCTGCAGGCCCAGGTAGTCGAACTGCAGGTCGCGCTCGGGCTTGAGCGCCGCGCCCAGCCTGGCGAGGTCGAACTGCAGCAGCTTGTCGTCCAGGAGCTCGGCCTGCACGCCCTGCTTGACGAAGCCGGGGAAGTACTCGGCATAGGCCGTGGCCATGTCGGAGAGGTCGGCCTGCGGCCCGAGGATCTCGCGCCGGATCGTGTGCATCAGCAGCCGCGCGGTGGCCCGCGTGTAGGCCGGCTCCTTCTCGAGCAGCGTGCGCGCTGCCAGGATCAGCGCCTTGTAGACCTCATCCAGCGGCACACCGTCGTAGAGGTTGCGACGCGTCTCGGCCAGGATGGGGTCGGGCTTGACGTCGGCACCCAGGCCCGCGCAGGCGTGCTCGACGAGCGCCTGCAGCGCGGCCATGTCCAGCGGCACGCGCTGGCCGCCTTCGGTCACGTGCAGCTCGGGCGCCGCAGCCGGCGCGGCCTTGGAGGCCTGGCGCGCGCGCTCCTGCGCACGCCGGTCGCGATAGAGCACGTAGGCGCGCGCGACCTCGTGGTGGCCGCCGCGCATCAGGCCGAGCTCGACCGAGTCCTGCACGTCCTCGATGTGGAAGGTGCCGCCGCCCGGGCGCGAGCGCAGCAACGCCCGCACCACGGCCTCGGTGAGGTTGTCCACGGTCTCGCGTACGCTGGCCGAGGCGGCGCCCTGGGTCCCGTGCACGGCGAGGAAGGCCTTCATCAGCGCCACGGCAATCTTGCTCGGCTCGAACGAGACGACCGCCCCGTTGCGCCGGATCACCTGGTAGGCGGAGAAGGCCGATGCCGGGGTCGACGCGCCGCCTTGCGGCAGGCGAGGTGCACCCGACAGATCCTGGCCCGTGATCGT
Source organism: Rubrivivax sp. (assembly GCA_040400855.1). Classification (GTDB taxonomy): domain Bacteria; phylum Pseudomonadota; class Gammaproteobacteria; order Burkholderiales; family Burkholderiaceae_C; genus Rubrivivax. The sequence goes on along the minus strand of JBBAPJ010000068.1, from coordinate 11,458 downwards.
GACTGTCTGCATGAATTCCCCTGGAAAAACGACTCTCTCGTGCCCGCGTGCGCTAGACGGCCCCATGGCGCCGCGGGTGCTGGATGGCGATGCGTCAAACATCGCGGCTGACACTATATATGGGGCCCCGGGGCCCTTCAAGGCACTACCGGTAGCGCCGCATCGGGACTTCCCCAATTCTGCCCGAATGTCGCTTCGGGCAGCGCTCAGTCGGCTTCTGGCCCCTCGTCGACCCCGATGCCCAGGCGCGCCATGCGGTAGCGCATCTGGCGCAGCGACAGGCCCAGGCTCGCGCCGGCTGCCGTCCGGTTGAAGCGATGCACCTGCAGCGCACGCTCGAGGATGTCGCGCTCCACGCTGTCCAGGTGGGCCGCGAGGTCCGAGGGCAGCGGCCCCACGCGCGCCGGTCCGGCTGGCACTGCGGCATCGGTCGCACGCTCGACCCCATCGTGAGCCGCCGCGCCGTTCGCCCGGGCCGCTGGCACACGGGGGGAGACGTCGATGCGCAGGTCCTCCAGCTCGATGCGGCTGCCGTCCGACAGCGCCAATGCCCGGTGCAGCAGGTTCTCGAGCTCGCGCACGTTCCCCGGAAGCGTCTGGCACGCCAGTTGGCGCAGGCAGTCGGCGCTCAGCTCGGGCACGACGCCGAGCCCAGCCTCGCCGGCGATGCGCTCGAGCAGCGCCCGGCAGATCGGGCCGATGTCGGCCACGCGCTCGCGCAGCGGCGGCACGTGGATGCGGATCACGTTCAGGCGGTAGTACAGATCCTGCCGAAAGCGTCCCGCCTGCACCTCCTCGGCAAGGTCCTTGTGCGTCGCGCTGAGCAGTCGCACGTTGACCGGCACCTCCGCCACCGCACCCACTGGCCGAACCGCCCGCTCCTGGACCGCGCGCAGCAGCTTCGTCTGCATGGCCAGCGGCAGGTCCCCGATCTCGTCGAGGAAGAGCGTGCCGCCCTGCGCGGCCTGGAAGAAGCCGGAGCGGTCCTCCTGCGCGCCCGTGAAGGCGCCCTTGCGGTAGCCGAAGAACTCGGCTTCCAGCAGCGCCTCGGGAATGGCGCCGCAGTTGACGGCCACGAAGGGTCCGACGGCGCGTGCCGAGCATTCGTGGATCGAGCGAGCCACGAGCTCCTTGCCCGTTCCCGACTCCCCGTGCACGAGCACCGGCGCCATGCTGCGCGCGACCCTGTCGATGAGCGCTCGCACCTGCTGCAGCGCTTCGGACGATCCGACCAGCCGCGCCAGCGAGCGCGAGGGGCTGCTCGAGGGGTGCGCCGGCGAGAAGCCGCGCGTGGAGGCTGGCTGAGCCGCTTCGCCTGGTGTGGCAGGCTGAAGTCGTCCGAGGGCCGATGCGATGACGGCACGCAGTTGCCGCAGGTCCACCGGCTTCGTGAGGTAGTCGAAGGCGCCTGCCTTCAAGGCCTCCACCGCGTTCTCCGCCGAGCCGAATGCGGTGATCACGATGACGCGTTCACCGCGGCCCATGGCATCGAGCTGGACGAGCAGCTCGAGCCCGGTACCGTCGGGCAGCCGCATGTCGGTGACGACCACCTGGAAGCTGCCCGTGTTCAGCAGCTCCCAGGCCTGCGCCAGCGACCCCGCGCACTCGACGTCGTAGCCCTCTCGCACGAGCGTGAGTTCGTACAGGGTACGAAGATCGGGCTCGTCGTCCACGACGAGCACGCGATGGGCCTGGGTCTCGCTCAACTCTGCACCCTCTGCGCACCGGAGCCGCTGGCGAGCCGGCGCATGACGATCACGAAAGTGTTGCGGTGACGTTCGGGCGGCGACTTCAGCCGGAACTCGATCGTGGCGCCCTGCCGCTCGCACAGCTCGCGGCAAATATACAGGCCCAATCCCGAGCCTCGGCTGCGCGTCGAGAAGAAGGGCTCGAAGAGGTGCCGCTCCACGGCAGGCGGTATCGGCTCGCCGTCGCTGGCCAGGGCGATGACGGCACTGGCCTCGTCGCGCACGGCCAGGCGCAGCTGGATCGATCCGGGCTCGCCCGACCCGTGGCGTCGCGCGTTGTCCAGCAGGTTCACCAGCACGCGGCGCAGGTGCTCGGCATCGAAGAGCACCGGCAGGGGCGACGCCGGCATGTCCAGCCTCACGAGATCCTGCGTGACCGCCTGCGAGCCGGCCGTGGCAGCCCAGTCCGACACGGCGGCGCCCACGGTGTCGCGTGCATCGCAAGGAGGCGGCTCGGCAGGTCCCGGCCCGGAGACGGCCTCCAGCACGTCCTCCACGATACGCTGCAGCCGCCGCACGTTGTCGTCGACCATCCTCGACAGCTGCTGCTGGCCGGCCGTGCGCACTTCCTCGCCCAGCAGTTGATTGGCCTGCGCGATCGCCGCCAGCGGGTTGCGGATCTCGTGCGCGATGCCGGCCGACATGCGGCCCATCGCGGCGAGCTTGTCCTGGCGGGCGCGCGCCTGCACGGTGCGGGCGTCCTCGAGGAAGAGCACGCAGTACTCCTCGCCGGCCGCGAGCTCGCCGGCATGCGGCCCGGCACCGCCAAGGCTGCGCGTGAAGCGCATGCGCACGATCAGCGACCGGCGCGCGCCTTCGGGAAAACGCAGCTCGAGGGCGCGCCCGGCCTCGGGCCACGCCTCGCCCTGGAAGGCCGCGTCCACGGCCTGCGCCAGCCCACCCCAGCTGCCCTGGCGCGCCAGCAAGAAGGGCGGAGCGGCCGCGGGGCTGCTGCCGGGGGTGATCAGCAACCCCGCGGCCGGGTTGGCCGCGCGCACCCACATCTGTCGATCCACCACCAGCACGCCTTCGGCCATCTCGTCGAGCACGAGCCGGTTGAGCTCCGCTTGCCGGCGTGCCATCTCCAGGCTGCCTGCCGCCGCCTTCTCCTCGCGCACCAGGCGCGTCGTCAGCTCGCTCGTGAGCAGCGCGATCAGGAAGAAACCGATGCCGGTGAAGCCCTGCTGGGCCAGCAGGACCAGCCCGTCGGGAGCGCCCAGCGCAGCGCGTGAGCCCACGGCCAGAAGCATCAGCGACACGGCCGCAGCGGTGCCCAGTGCGAGCACGCGCGAACTCAGCACCCCTGCCATGAGCACAGGCAGCACGAGCAGGGCCGTGTAGCTCGAGGCTGCCTCGGCCTGCAGCACGTGCAGCGCAAAGAAGGCCAGCAGGTCCACGCCGATCGTGAGCAGCCAGCGCGCCTGGCCGTGGCCCTCCAGGCTCGATGGCGCCGCCAGCTGGCGCAGGCCGGGCACCAGCCACAACGCGACCACCTGCGCCGCATACAGCCAGGCCACCGCGCTCATCCCCCAGGAGGTCATCAGACCGAGACCCGGTCCGGCCAGTTGCACGCCCATCAGAGCAGCCGCCACCACGACGCGTGCAAACAGGTACACCCGCAAGATGCGCGGCCGCGCCCGGTCCGCCCCCTCCGTCTCGGCGGGCTCCGCGGCGAGCACGGAGCCTGCACCGAGGTTCGCATCGCGCAAAGCGTCCAGCCCATGGTGCGAGGCCGGGCCCCGCGGCACCTGGCGTCGATCGGCGCGGCGCCTGTCCTGCCGGCGCCGCTCGGCTGCCTCGGCGTCCCGCGCGTCAGGCGTCATGGGCCGCGCGGGCCGGCGGCCGCATGCTCGGCGCCACAGTAGCTCAGGCCACCTGCATGCACGGCCTCCGATGCGGGCAGGTGCACCCCGCAGTGGGCGCAGCGCGCCATGTCCTGGGCTGCACCTGCAGCCTCGGGCGACTTCTTGCGGCGTTGCTCCCGGGTCGGGCGACGCCCGCCACGCGTGCGGGAAAGCAGCGCCCACAACGCCACCGCCACCACCAGCAAGACGACGAGCAGCTTGGTCATGAGCCGGTCGCGGTGTGCGTCTCAGGCGCCACGCTCGAGGAGCACCTCGAGCACGAACCGCGAGCCGACGTAGGCCAGCTGCAGCACGATCACCCCCGCGTACAGCCAGCGCGTGGCCTGCTGGCCACGCCAGCCGCGCCAGTGACGCCCGGCCAGGAGCAGCGCGAAGATCACCCAGCTCAGCATCGACAGCACCGTCTTGTGGTCCCACCGCCAGTGGGCAGTGGTCAGGGCGCCGAGCAGGATGGCTGCGGTCAGCACGCCGAAACCCGCCTTGACGAACAGGAAGGTGAGCCGCTCGAGTTGCAGCAGCGGCAGCCCGAAGGGCCCGGTGAGGCCCTTGCGCCGGCGCAACCGGCGCTCGGCGCTGTCGAGCATGAGCCCATGCAGCACGGCCGCTCCGAAAAGGCCATAGGAGCCCACGCCCAGCAGCCAGTGCAGCGAGGCCCAGCCCGAGCCGAGCGTGCGAGGCTCGCCGGGAAAGACCAGCTCGAGCCCCACTGCCAGGGCCCCGAGGGCTGCCAGCGCGCGCCGCACGCCCGGCAATGGCACCAGGCGGCTTTCGAAGGCGTGCACGACCAGCACACCGCACACCGTCAGCGAGAGCACCGGTCCGAACCCCAGGCGCACGCTTCCCGGGCCCGCTCCACCGATTTCCAGGGCCAGCAACGCGGCATGGCCGGCGATGCCGAGCACGAACATGCGCGCCGCCAGGCGCCCGAGCGCCTCTCCCGGCCAGGCCGCCAACACGTAGCCGATGACGGCCACCAGGGCCAGCAGCAGGGCCCAGGGGCCCGGCAGGGCGGCAGATAGAATCATTCCGCCAGTTTACTTTCGGCGCACCCGCATGGCATCCACCCTCTCCGATCGGCTGTCGCGTCTCGTCAAGACGATGCGCGGACAGGCGCGCATCACCGAGGGCAACGTCCAGGAGATGCTGCGCGAGGTGCGCATGGCGCTGCTCGAGGCCGACGTCGCACTGCCCGTCGTGCGCGACTTCATCGCGCGCGTCAAGGACAGGGCGCTGGGGCAGGAGGTGGCCGGCTCGCTCAACCCGGGCCAGGCCTTCGTGGGCATCGTGCACCGCGAACTCGCGCGCACGATGGGCGCGGTCGACGACGCGGGCGCGCCGGTTGCGGGCGCCTGCGAGCTGAACCTGGCCACCCAGCCCCCGGCCGTGATCCTGATGGCGGGCCTGCAGGGCGCTGGCAAGACGACCACGACTGCCAAGCTCGCCCGTCATCTCCTCGAGCAGCGCAAGAAGAGGGTCCTGACCGTCTCGGCCGACGTCTACCGCCCGGCGGCCATCGAGCAGCTGCGCACCGTCACCCGCCAGGCTGGCGCCGAGTGGTTCCCGAGCGAGCCCGCTCAGGCGCCGCGCGACATCGCACGCGCCGCGCTGGACCATGCGCGGCGCCACCACTTCGATGTCCTGATCGTCGACACGGCCGGCCGCCTGGGCGTGGATGCGGCGATGATGGCCGAGATCCGCGAACTGCACGAGGTGCTGTCGCCCATCGAGACGCTCTTCGTCGTCGATGCGATGCAGGGCCAGGACGCCGTCAACACGGCCAAGGCCTTCCGTGACGCACTGCCCCTGACCGGCGTGGTGCTCACGAAGCTCGATGGCGATGCGCGCGGCGGCGCAGCCCTGTCCGTGCGCCAGATCACGGGCGTGCCGATCAAGTTCGCCGGCGTGTCGGAAAAGATCGACGGCCTGGAGGCTTTCGACGCCGAGCGTCACGCCGGCCGGGTGCTCGGCATGGGCGACATCGTCGCGCTCGTCGAGGAAGTGCGCAAGGGCGTGGACGCGGCGGCGGCGGAGAAGCTTGCCGCCAAGGTCAGGAGTGGCGATGGCTTCGACCTCAACGACTTCCTCACCCAGATCTCGCAGATGAAGAAGATGGGCGGGCTGGGCGGGCTGATGGACAAGCTGCCCTCGCAGCTGGCCGCGCGCGCCCAGCAGGCCGACCTGGGCCGTGCCGAGCGCGACGTTCGCCGCATGGAGGGGATGATCTGCTCGATGACGCCGCTGGAGCGGCGCAAGCCCGAGCTCATCAAGGCCTCGCGCAAGCGCCGCATCGCCACGGGTGCGGGCGTGCAGGTGCAGGAGGTCAACCGCATGCTCAACCAGTTCGAGCAGATGCGCGACATGATGAAGAAGATGAAGGGCGGCGGCCTGATGAAGATGATGCGCCGCATGGGCGGGATGCCCGGCATGCCGGGCCTTCCCCGCTGAGATCCGGCCCGGCGCCAGGCCGGGCGCGCTCAAGTCGGGCCCGGGACAGGCCGATAACACGGTGACCTGACCTGCCCGGACCGCCCGCCATGCTCTACACGGAACCCTTACCGATGGCAGTTGCTGCCGTGGCTGGGGCTGCCTGCCTGGTGCTGGCGCTGCTGGCGTGGCGCCTGCGCAGGCGTCGGCGTGCGGCCAAGACGGGGGACAGTGGGGCCACTGCCGCCCGTCCCGAAGGGCAGGCCCTGTTGACGCGCTACCACCCGAATGCCGTCCGCGTGCTGACTGCTGCGGAGCGCACGGCCTTCGACCTGGTGCGCGACGCGCTGCCTGGCCACCTCGTCATGGCCCAGGTCCCGCTCGTGCGCTACCTGAGGGTGCAGGACAAGCGTACCGAGGACGACTGGCTGCGAGGCCTGTCGATGCTCAGCGCCGACATCCTCGTGTGCGACACGACATCGCGTCCCCTGCTGGCCGTCGACATCCTTCCGCCCAAGTCAGGCGCGCGCAGCCGAGAGCGGCACGAACGCATGCGCCAGCTGCTCGAGGGTGTCGGGATACGGGTGGTCGTCTGGCAGGAAGGGCGGCTCCCCGACGCCGACCAGGTGCGCGCTCAGCTGTACGAGCTGATGCAGCTGGCCGGCAAGCCCGCACCGGCGGCCGCCGCGGCATCCCGGGCGGCCGGGTCGGCCAGGCGGCCCGTCGCACCCGCGCCCGCGCCCGCGCAACGGATCGAGCCGGAGCTGGGAGCCGTGGACACGCCCGCGGCGCACGCTCCCGTGAGCCCTGCTGAACCCGCGCGCCGCACCGCAGCACCCGCAGGTGCCCGGGTCGGCGGCGCGGCCCCGCTGATTCCCGTTGCCGAGATCTCGGAACTGCTGGCCGAGGGCGACGAGATCGCCGCGCGCCACCGCACGCTCGATCCGGTTTCGCTGACCTTCTTCGACGAGTTCGAGGCACGCCCGCAGTCGCCATCGGCACCGATGCACTGAGGCTGCTCGGCGCCGGGGCCAGGATCAGGGCACGAGCGCCTGCGCGAATTCGCGTGCATCGAAGGGCTGCAAGTCCTGCAGGCCCTCCCCGATGCCGATGAAGTAGACGGCGATCGGCCGCCCTTGCTGCACGCTCCAGCGCGCGATCGCCGCAAGCACGCCGCCCTTGGCAGTTCCGTCGAGCTTCGTGACGACCAGGCCGGTGAGCGGCACCACGGCGTCGAAAGCCTGCACCTGGGCCAGGGCGTTCTGCCCGGTGTTGCCATCGACGACCAGCAGCACCTCGTGCGGAGCGCCCGCCTGGGCCTTGCCGATCGTGCGGTGGATCTTGCGCAGCTCCTCCATCAGATGGGCCTGCGTCGGCAGGCGCCCTGCCGTGTCGGCAATCACCACGTCGCAGCCACGGGCCCGGCCGGCGCACACCGCATCGAAGCTCACCGCGGCCGGGTCACCCCCTTGCTGGCTCACGATGTCGACCCGGTTGCGCTCGCCCCACACCGCAAGCTGCTCGCGCGCGGCGGCACGGAAAGTGTCCGCAGCTGCCAGAAGTACCTTGCAGCCGCCCTCGGCGAAGTGATGGGTGAGCTTGCCGATGCTCGTGGTCTTGCCCGCGCCGTTGACGCCCACCACCATCAGCACGGTGGGCGGGCCGGCGCCGATCTCCAGGGGACGCTGCAGCGGGGCGAGCATCTGGGCCAGCACCTCCACGAGCAGCGTCTTCACGGCCGCCGGCTCGGTGGTACCCGACTGGCGCAGCCGCCGGCGCAGCTCGGCCAGCACATGCGTGGTCGCGGGCACCCCCGCATCGGCCATCAGCAGCGCCGCCTCGAGTTCGTCGAAGAGCGCTTCGTCGATGCGCGCGCCCGAGAAGGCCTGCGCCAGTCCGGCGCCCGTGCGCTGCAGGCCCGTACGCAGGCGCTCCAGCCAGCCCGCGCGCCCGGCCTGCCCGGCAGTTGCCGCGGGGGAGGCCTCGGCGGCCGGGGGCACGCTGGCGGGGGCGGTGACGCCCGGGGCAGCTGGCAACGCCGCAGCCGCGGGCGTGGCTCGCCGCTTGAAGAAGCTGAACATGGTCTACGGTGGTTGGCGGCCAGCCTCACGCAGGCCTTGGTTGCCGCTATACTGCGCGGTTCGGGGCGCTTTAGCTCAGTCGGTTAGAGCGACGGAATCATAATCCGCAGGTCCGGGGTTCGAATCCCTGAAGCGCCACCACCGTCCTACTTTCCCCCGGCGGCCCGGTAGCGGGCGATGGCCTCGCGCAGGTCCTTGAGTTCCGGGCAGCCGAAGCGGCACGCCTTCTCCAGCCGCCCCTGCATGGCCAGCGCGCCCGGCAGGTCCCTCTTCATCAGGAACAGCTCGCCGTAGTACTCGAGGGCGCTGCGGTGTCTGGGCTCGATCTCCAGCGCGCGCACATAGTGCTTCTCGGCGGCGGCGAGATCCGGGGGCGTGCGGCTGCGCAAGGCATAGCCCATCAGGTTGTGCCACTCCGCGCTGTCCAGCGCATTCGCCGGCCTGAGCACCGCCAGCGCGGCGTCGAACTGCCGCGAGGTGATCTCCTTGCGCGCCTGCTGCAGCCACAAGGGATCGTCCGGCGCCGGGTCACTGGCGGCCGCCCAGGCGCAGGCGGGGGCAGCCATCAGGCCGGCGGCCAGCGCAGTGGCCCATCCGAGCCGGCGCAGCCGGCTGGACGCTGCCCGGTTGCGGCCACCCTCGGTGGCACGGGCCCAGGAGATCGGCGCATTGTGGTTCGGCATGCAGGCGTGGGCTCGTGGGGGAGGAATTCAGGCGAACGATACCGCGGCTTGCGCCGATGGTCCGAGCACGCTGGGAACGACGAGCACCTCCAGGGGCCTCTGCCTCCCGCGAATGTTCACCGCTGACCACTGGCCCACGAGCCCGTGCCCGGGCACATGGTCCAGGAGCTCGCGCGAAGCCACGAGCTGCGCGCCTTGGTCCTTGGACACGCCCTCGAGCCGGCTGGCGGTGTTCACCGTGTCGCCGATCGCAGTCAGCCCGCTGGCGCGGCCGTGGCCCAGCTCGCCAACGATGGCCGGGCCCAGGTGCAAGCCGATGCCGATGCGCAGCGGCGGGCCCCCTTCGGCACCGAGCGAGCGGTTGAGGTCCTCCAGGGCCCGGACCATGCCGCGTGCCGCCTCGAGCGCCTGGCGCGCAGCCTGGTCGGGTGGTCCCTCCAGCCCGAACAGCGCCATGACGCCGTCGCCGATGAACTTGTCCACGCGTCCGCCGGCTGCCTCGACAGCCTCGCCCGCGCAGGCGAAGTAGCGGTTGAGCACGAAGACGACGTCATAGGGCAGCCGGCGCTCGGCGAAGCCCGTGAAGCCGCGCAGGTCGACGAACATCACGGCCAGCGTGCGCTCGGCGCCCAGGGTCAGCGGGCTGCCCCGGTAGGCATCGCGCGGCTGCACCCCGGCGGGCAGCAGGGGCGTGACCAGGTACTCGCCCGGCGGAGGCACCACCTGGCAGGCCAGCCGCACCTGAGGCGGCAGCCCGAGCCGGGACAGCACACGCGCCTCCTCGTCCGTCGGTGCCGGCAGCAGGTGGGCAGATGGCCCGCCCACCTGCACCCGGCAGGTCGAGCAGCGCGCGCGCCCGCCACAAACCGATGCGTGCGGCACGCGGCCGATGCGGCTGGCCTCCAGCAAGGTCACGCCTGCCGGCACCTCGCGCCGCAGCGAGCCGGGGTACGCCAGGCGCAGCACGCCCTGGCGCCGCCACCACCAACCACGCAGCTGTCGTGCGAACAGCACCGCCCCCAGCAAGGCCGCGGCGACCAGCTTGAGCATGTCGGAGAGCCAGTAGAGCTCGGCCACCTCGGCCCGGCTCGGCGGGTGCGTCTGCGCCGCCAGAGCGCGCAGCCTGTCGGGGTCCTCCATCACCGCGAGCACATGCCCCAGGCCCACTCCCGCTCCGGCCAACGCCAGGGCCGGCAGCAGCAGTGCGATCGCGTACAGCGCGGGCAGCGCCCGGACATAGCCCGGGCGCAGGCGCAGCCAGAAGTGCACCCCGATGCAGGCGTGCAGCCACACCACCCCCACGAGGCCGAACTGCCGGGCCAGCTGCCACGGGTCGAGCGCGACCGACCAGAGCACCCAGAAGTGGTTGGTGTGCACGCCGTGCAGCTCGTGGGCAAGGCGCGTGCCGATGACGTGGGTCAGCCCGAGCGGCACGATCGACAGGCCCAGCAGCAACTGCGCCCACTCCCACCGGCTCATGCGCAAGGTGCGCCGGCTCCACACGGCATGCAGCGCGTTGCCGAAGTGCGCGAGGAAGGCGGCCGACAGCAGCAGCGTGGCGGGCCAGGACCGCCACACCCCTGACAGGAGCGCGAGCACCGCATCGGCCGCCTGAAGCGACCACAGCGCCAGCGCGTGGTTGAGCAGGTGCAAGACCACGTAGGCCAGCAGGATGCAGGCAGAGACCGAGCGGATTCGGGCCTTCATGCGGGGCATGCGAAGTGGTCTGCCGAGTGTAGGGCCGTGCATCGGAGCCCCGCCGGCTGCCGCTACACTTGCACAGCCCGCGCCGCTGCGGCTACACCACCAGAGACCCGACGACCCTCGCGTGCCCTCCGCCGCCGACCGGATCGGCCTGCCACGAGGCAGGCCGAGACTCTTCGAACCAGGCCCGATCGCTGCCAGGCGATGCGCCAGGATCGGTCTCCCCCGTCACTTTCGCGATGCGCACGCTGAGCGTGCCGGGCTGCCCCCAAGCGTCCTTCCTGCCGCGTGCGTGGCCAGGGCCGCACTCCTGAGCAAGCCCGCCCGTTCCCGATGGCTCAATCCAGGGCGCGCGGCGCCGAAAGCCCGCCCGTGACCGAGTCTGCACGTCCCGCGGGCAGCCCGGCAAGCCCCAGCACCCCTGCGCCGGGTCCGGCCGCCGTGCTGCGGCCCGTCGGGCCGCGCAAGGTCCTGGAGATCGTCCTCGTTCCGGCCGTCGACGGCATCCCCGTGCGGATCGAGGCCTACCCCGGCGAGCGCTACGAGCTCAAGGACCCCGGCACAGGCAAGGCACCTCGGCGCCTGCGCGTCTGGCGCGTGGCCAACGACCTGTGGATTGCGCTGGACACGCAGGCCGTGCTCGATGCAAGCGTCGCGCGTCCTGACCTCGTGATCGGCCACTACTTCGATCCTGCCTTCGTCGCAAACCCGGCCGACACCCTCGTCGGGCTGGACGACAACGCACTGCTGCGCAGCTACATGGTGAGCATCGAGGGGGTGCAACAGGCCCCCCTTCACCGCGAGCTGTCCACGCTGACTTCCGTCACCACGCAGATCATCGAGTTCCCGCGTCTGGAGGTTCAGGCCCTCAGCGGCTTCGCTGCGGTGCCCATGCTGGTGCCGGGGCTGCTTGCAGGCGTGCTGGCCGCCGCTGCGGGCGGGGGTGGAGGCGG
>JBBAPJ010000067.1:0-13427 GCA_040400855.1 Rubrivivax sp. | reverse complement strand
GCGCACATGGCGGCCTACAAGGTGCCGCGCCTGGTCGAGTTCGTCGAGTCGCTGCCCAAGAGCGGCTCGGGCAAGGTGATGTGGCGGCTGCTGCAGGAGCAGGAGGCTGCGCGTGCGCGGTAGTGCGCAGGGCAGCCGCGCGGGTTGCGCGTTCGTCCTCGCCCTGGCCTTCGCGCTCGCCCTGACGCTCGCCGGTTGCGCCGCACCGGGCGGCCCGCGCGACGGTGAGGGCGGTACCGGTGCGCCGCCGCCGCCCGCCGAGCCTGCGCCCGAGCGTCACGACGCCCTGCTCGTGCTGGGCGGCGAGCGCGTGTCCGCCGAGTGGCACCTGCCGTCACCGTCGACGGGCGCCTTGCATGGCCTCGTCACGCTGCAGCACGGCTTCATGCGCCAGTGCCGCCACCTGCGTGGCACGGCTGCGGCGATCGCACGCGCAGGCCTGGCCACGCTGTGCCTGAACACGTCGGTGGCCGGGGGCAATCCCGAGCTCGCGCGTGCGCTGGCCGATGCGCTGGCGGCCGGGCAGCTCAGGCTGCCCCATGGCGGCCAGACGCCCGCGCGCATCGTCGTGGCGGGCTTCTCTGCCGGGGCCACCTTCGCGGTGGTGGCGGGTGCGCGGCTGGCTGAGCTCGCTCCCGCGCGCCTGGCCGGCGCCGTGCTGCTCGACCCCGTGGCCGGGCGCGCCTTCGAGCCCGCACTGGAGCGGCTGTCGGCGCAGGGCGAGCGCCCCGTGCTCTCCCTGGCAGCGAAGTCCGACGGCTGCAATGCCCGCCACAACGCGCATCCGGCGCTGCGCCGCATGGCCGAGGCGGCGCGTGCGGCTGGGCGCGACGACTTTGCCGGTGTCGTCTTCGGCGCGCGCTCCACGCACATGGACGCCGAGGGCGAGGACACCGACTGGCTCGCCTTCATGGCCTGCGGGCGGCTGTGGCCGGATGCGGCGCTCGTCTCGGCGTTGCGTGGCCTGGCGGCGGCCTGGGCCCTGGACCTGGCGGAGGGACGTCGCAGCGGGGCAGCCTGGCCGGGCGGGGCTATGCTCGAGGACCGCCTGCGAGCCGGCAGCGTGCAGTTGCTGCGCTGAACGTCATCCCATGCCGCTCATCGTCTTCTCCCACGCCAACAGCTTCCCGGCCTCGACCTACGGCGTGCTGTTTCGCTCGCTGCGCGCGCGGGGCTACACCGTCAAGGCCCCCGAGCACTTCGGGCATGACCCGCGCTACCCGGTGACCAGCAACTGGCGCCACCTGGTGCAGCAGCTGGCCGACTTCGCCGCGCCGCATGCGGCCGCGCACGACGGGCCGCTGCTGCTGGCCGGCCACTCGCTGGGCGGGTTCCTGAGCGCGATGTGCGCGGCTCGCCACCCCGAGCTCGGCGGGCGCCGCGTGGCTGGCGTGCTGCTGCTGGACGCGCCGCTGCTGGGCGGCTGGCGTGCACGCACGATCGAGCTCATGAAGCTCACCCAGCTCGTGGGCTCGGTCTCGCCCGGGCGCATCAGCCGCAAGCGGCGCCACCACTGGCCCGACGTGGAGGCGGTGCGCGAGCACTTCGGCCACAAGCGGGCCTTCGCGCGCTGGCACCCCGCAGTGCTGGAGGACTACGTGCAGCACGGCACGCGCGACGAGACCGGGCCTGACGGCCACACCCGGCGGGTGCTCAGCTTCGACCGCGAGGTCGAGACGGCCATCTACAACACGCTGCCGCACAACCTCGACCGCCTGCTCAAGCGCCACCCGCTGCGTTGCCCGGTGGGCTTCATCGGCGGCACGCACTCGCAGGAGCTGCGACAGGTGGGCCTGGCGATGACGCGCAGGATCGTGGGCACGCAGGATCCGGCGCGCCTGCGCATCGTCGAAGGCAGCCACCTCTTTCCGATGGAGCGGCCGCACGAGACGGCAGCCGACATGGACGCGATGATCCGGCGCCTGCTGGCGCACTGAGCACGCGCTGCAGGCAGGCGCACCGGGGCACGCGCCGTGCGCCCGTCTCAGCGGGTCGTCGAACGTTCCGGCTCGGCCGGGATGCGCGCGCGCTTGGCCCCCAGCTCCTGCCACAGGAAAGCGAACTCGAGGGCCAGCAGGTCGGCGCGCTGCGCGTTGTCGGCTGCCCCGCCGTGGCCGCCCTCGATGTTCTCGTAGTAGAGGGCCGCGTGTCCCTGCTCGAGCATGCGCGCGGCCATCTTGCGCGCGTGGCCCGGGTGCACGCGGTCGTCGCGCGTGCTGGTGGTGAAGAGCACCGCCGGCAGCTTCGTGCCGGCGCGCACGTTCTGGTAGGGGCTGTAGCGCGAGATGAAGGCCCAGTCACCGGGCTTGTCGGGGTCGCCGTACTCGGCCATCCAGCTCGCGCCGGCCAGCAGCCGGTGGTAGCGCTGCATGTCCAGCAGCGGCACCGAGCACACCACGGCACCGAAGAGCTCGGGTCGCTGCAGCATCACCGCCCCCACCAGCAGCCCGCCGTTGCTGCCGCCCTGGATGCCCAGGCGGTGCGGGCTCGTGATGCGCCGCGCGATCAGGTCCTCGGCCACGGCGGCGAAGTCGTCGTAGCTCTTCTGCTTGTTCTCGCGGATGGCCGCCTGGTGCCAGGCCGGGCCGTACTCGCCGCCGCCGCGGATGTTGGCCACCACGAGCACGCCGCCGCGCGCGTACCAGGCGGTGCCGAAGCCGGCCGAGTACCACGGCACCTGCGATACCCGAAAGCCCCCGTAGCCGTAGAGCAGTGTCGGGTTCTCGCCGTCGGCGCGCGCGCCCCTGGGCCAGACGACGAAGTAGGGCACGCGGGTGCCGTCCTTCGAGGTGGCAAAGAGCTGCTCCACGCGCATGCCCGCAGCGTCGAAGAAGGCCGGCCGCGCCTTCAGCGGCTCGCGCGCATCGCTGCCGGTGCGGCCCAGCGCGAGCGAGTCGGGGGTGAGGAAGTCGGTGTAGCTCAGCAGGTAGGTTTCCTGCAGCGGGTCGTCGCCCAGCAGCGGGTCGTGCAAAGGCGCCACCGACAGCGTGCCCGGAGACGGCGTGCGCACCTCGCGGCGCGTCCAGCGCCCGTCCTGCAGGCGCTGTTCCTCGAGCTTGCCGGTCACGTCCTCGAGGACCGACAGCAGCACCGTCGTGCGCGTGGTCGACCAGCCACGCAGCGAGCGCGCGGGCGTGGGGCTGAAGAGCGCAGTCCACTGCAGCGCGTCGAGCTGCCCGCTGCGCACCGCGGCAAGGTAGTCCTGCGCCGGGGCCGCCAGGAGCGTGCCGGCTGGCCACGTGCGCCCGCCGACGGTCCAGTTGCTCTTGAGGTCCATCACCGCCTGCGTGCGCCAGAACGACAGGCGCGCATCGGCCGGCTTGGCCAGCGGCAGGCGGCGCTCGCCATCGAGCAGCACCATCTCGCTGCGCCAGAAATCCACCGAGCGGCCGAAGCCCGTGCGTTCGAAGCCGGGCGTACGGTCCACCCAGGCCCAGGCCGAGACGTCCTGTTGGCGGCCCTCGTAGACCGTCTGCGCATCGGCCAGCGGCTGCCCGCGCTTCCAGCGCTTGATCACGCGCGGGTAGCCCGAGTCGGTCATGGAGCCGGCGCCGAAATCGGTGGCCACGAAGGCCGTGTCGGCGTCGATCCACGTGAAGGTCGACTTGGCTTCGGGCAGGCTGAAGCCGCCCTGGACGAAGGCCCTGTGGACGACATCGAACTCGCGCAGGACCTTGGCGTCGGCGCCACCGCGCGACAGGCTGATCATGCAGCGCCGGTATTCCGGGCCGAAGCAGTTCGATCCGCCCCAGACCCAGTTCTCGCCTTCGGCGCGTGCCAGCGCGTCCAGGTCGAGCACCGTTTCCCAGCGTGGCTCGGGGCGGCGGTACTCGTCGAGGGTGGCGCGGCGCAGCACCCCGCGCGGGTTGGCCGCGTCCTGCCAGAAGTTGTAGAGCCATTGCCCGCGCCTTGCGACGGACGGGATGCGTGCGCGCGAGTCGAGGATCGCCCGCAGGGCATCGCGCGTGGCACCGAATTCGCTCCAGGCCTGCAGCCGCTCGCGCGTGGCCGCGTTGCGTGCGCGGGCCCACGCAAGTGCGCGCTCACCCTGCACCTCCTCGAGCCAGAGCCAGGGATCCTCGGCCGTCGGGTTGGCGGCTGTCACGGGAGCGGCGCCGGCTGCGGCAGGCTGGAACATGGCAAGGGCGGCGAGCAGAAGAGAAATGGGAAGAGACATGGCGGCATGATAGGCGCCGTCAATCGGCGCCTTAGTTTGCACCTAATTGGTGCGGAGACGGGCGGCTGGCATCATCCGACACTCGGCTGCCCGTCCGGCAGGGGCCGACACAGCAGATGGGGGGAACGTCGATGGACGCCAATATCGAGATCGCGGCCAACCCGCTCCTGCAGCCCTGGGAAACGCCCCACGGGCTGCCGCCCTTCGAGCGCCTGGACGCTTCGCAGTTCGCCCCCGCCTTCGAGGCGGCCATGCGCACGCACCGCGCCGAGCTGCAGGCCATCGCGGCCGATCCCGCGCCGCCGAGCTTCGACAACACGGTGGCCGCGATCGACCGCAGCGGGCGGCTGCTGGCTCGCATCGAGCACGCCTTCTACGCGCTTACCGCCTCGGCCACTTCGCCCGCCATCCAGGCCGTGCAGCGCCAGATGGCGGCCCCCCTGGCGGCACACGCCAGCGCCGTCTACATGGACCAGGCCCTCTTCCAGCGCCTGGATTGGCTGCACGCACACCGCGACGCGCTCGGGCTCGAACCCGAGCAGCGCCGGCTGCTCGAGCGCCTGCACCTGGACTTCGTGCGGGCCGGTGCCCGCCTGGCGCCCGAGGCTCGCGCACGGTACGCCCAGATCATGGAGCGCCTGGCGCAGCTCACGACGCAGTTCGGCCAGAACGTGCTGGCCGACGAGGCGGGCTTCCGACTCGTGCTGCGCGACGAGGCCGAGCTCGCCGGGCTGCCGGGCTTCGTGCGCGCGGCCGCACGCCAGGCCGCGATCGACCGCGGCCTGCCCGATGGGCATGTGATCACGCTCAGCCGCTCCCTCATCGTGCCCTTCCTCACCTACTCCGAGCGGCGCGACCTGCGCGAGCAGGCCTGGCGTGCCTGGGTGAGCCGGGGCGAGCACGCAGGCGAGCACGACAACCGCGGCGTGATCCGCGAGATCCTCACGCTGCGTGCCGAGCAGGCCCGGCTGCACGGCCGCGCCTGCTACGCCGACCACGCGCTGGCCGACACGATGGCCGGCACGCGCGAGGCGGTGGGTGGGCTGCTCGACGAGGTCTGGTCGCGCTCGCTGCAGGCCGTGGCGCGCGAGGCGGCGATGCTGCGCGAGGCGATGGCCGATGCCGGCGCCGGCAGCGCGGACGGCGCGATCGAGCCCTGGGACTGGCGCTTCTGGGCCGAGCGCGTACGGGCTGCGCGCTTCGCCGTGGACGACGCGGAAGTCAAGCCCTACTTCCGCCTCGAGCAGGTGGTGGAGGCCGCCTTCGACTGTGCGCAGCGCCTCTTCGGGCTGCGCTTCAGGCCCCGCGCCGACTTGCCGGTGTATCACCCGGACGTGCGCGCCTTCGAGGTGCACGACGCGCAAGGCTCGCCCGTGGGCATCTTCCTGCAGGACAACTTCGCGCGCCCGACCAAGCGCAGCGGCGCGTGGATGAGCTCGCTGCGCTGGCAGAACCGCAACGCTCCCGGCTCAGCCGGCGGCTTCGAGCTGCCGGTGATCATGAACAACAACAACTTCGCCAAGGGTGCGCCGGGCGAGCCCACTCTGCTGTCGATGGACGACGTGCGCACGCTCTTCCACGAGTTCGGCCACGGGCTGCACGGGCTGCTGAGCCAGGTCACCTACCGCAGGCTGTCGGGCACCCAGGTGCTGCGCGACTTCGTGGAGCTGCCCTCGCAGCTGTTCGAGCACTGGGCCCAGGAGACGGAAGTGCTCAAGCGCCACGCCCGCCACTGGCAGACGGGCGAGCCCATTCCGGACGACCTCATCGCACGGCTGCGCCGCGCGCAGCGCTTCGGCCAGGGCTACGAGACCGTGCGCTACACGGCCAGTGCCCTCGTGGACATGGCCGTGCACAGCCTGCCCGAGCCGCCGGCCGATGCCTGCGCCTTCGAGGCCGAGACGCTTGCGCGCCTGGGCCTGCCCCACGGCGTGGGCCTGAACCACCGGCTCGTGCACTTCCAGCACCTCTTCTCCGGCTCCTCCTACGCCGCGGGCTACTACGTGTACCTGTGGGCCGAGGTGCTCGACGCCGACGCCTACGGCGCCTTCGTCGAGGCGGGCAACCCCTTCGACGCGAAGGTGGCCGCAGCGCTGCGCCGCTTCATCTACGGCAGCGGCAACACGCTCGAACCCGGCTTCGCCTTCGCCTCCTTCCGCGGCCGCGCGCCGCAGGTGGAGCCGATGCTCAGGAAGAAGGGCCTGCTGGAAGCCACGGCCCCCGCCGCCGCGCAGGCCTGAACGGATGGCCGCGCGGCCCGGTGCGCAGCACGGGGGCGATCCCGGGCTGCTGCGTGCCCCGGTGGCCGGCCGCGTGCTCGAGCGGCTCGTGGGACAGGGCACTCCGGTGGCCGCAGGTCAGGTGCTGCTCGTGCTCGAGTCGATGAAGATGGAAGTGCCGGTGGAGGCGCCCGGCGCCGGCACGGTGCAGGCCTGGCAGGTGTCGGCGGGCGAAGCGGTGGAGGCGGGCGACGTACTGGGCCGCTTCGAGCGCGTGGCATGGCCTGGTCAAGCCGCGTCGCGGCCGACCGGGCTCGCGCAGGACGGGCCGGCTTGCCGAGCCAGCGGCGACCCCGGTCCGGCCGACCCCGCGCGCCCCGGAGCTGTTGACCCCGCACAGGCCGCGCCGAGCGTGGCGCTTCAGGCCCTGGCCGCCCGCCGCGCGCTGCTCGACGATGCCGCCCGTCCCGAGGCCATCGCCCGCCGCCATGCCACCGGCCTGCGCAGCGCGCGCGAGAACGTGGCCGACCTGCTCGACCCCGGCAGCTTCAACGAGTACGGGGCCTTTGCGGTGGCCGCACAGCGCACGCGCCGCCCCGAGGCCGAGCTGCAGCGCGAGACGCCGGCCGATGGCCTGGTCACCGGCACCGGCACCGTGAAGGGCCGGCCCTGCGCCGTGATGGCCTACGACTACACGGTGCTGGCCGGCACGCAGGGCGTGTGGAACCATGCCAAGGCCGACCGGCTGCTCGAGCTCGCGCAGCGCCAGCGCCTGCCGCTCGTGCTTTTTGCCGAGGGCGGCGGCGGGCGCCCGGGCGACGTCGACTGGCACGGCGTGGCGGGGCTGGACTGCACGACCTTCGCGCGCCTGGCGGCGCTCTCGGGCCAGGTGCCGCTGGTGGGCATCGCCGCGGGCCGCTGCTTTGCCGGCAACGCCGCGCTGCTGGGCTGCTGCGACCTCGTCATCGCCGTGGAGGGCGCGAGCATCGGGCTGGGCGGCCCGGCGATGATCGAGGGCGGCGGCCTGGGCCAGGTGGCGGCCGAGGACGTGGGCCCGGTGGATGTGCTGGCACGCGCCGGCGTCCTGGACGTGCGCGTGCCCGACGAGGCGCGGGCGGTGGAGGTGGCGCGGCAGTGGCTGGCGCTCGCGGCAGGCCCCGCGCCGGGTGGGCCACCGGGCGGAGACCTGCCGCAGCTGCGCGAAGCCGTGCCCGCCAGCCGCCGTGCCCTCATCGACCCGCACCCGATCCTGCGCACCGTGGCCGATGCCGGCTCGCTGCTCGAATTGCGCCCCGACTTCGGCACCGGGCTCGTGACGGCCGTCGCGCGCCTGGAAGGCCGCCCGGTGATGCTGGTGGCCAGCCAGCCCCGCCACCTCGGCGGGGCGCTGGACGCCCCGGCCTGCGACAAGCTCGCGCGCACCTTGCAGCTGGCCGATGCCTACGGCTGGCCGGTCGTCACCTTCGTCGACACCCCGGGCTTCATGGTCGGGCCGGCAAGCGAGGCCACCGGCATGGTGCGCAAGGCCGCGCGCGTCTTCGTGGCTGCTGCGGCGCTGCGCGTGCCGGTGCTCAGTGTCATGCTGCGCCGCGGCTACGGCCTGGGGGCCATGGCGATGGCGGCCGGCCACTTCCACGCGCCGTTGGCCACCTGTGCCTGGCCCGGCGGCGAGTTCGGCCCGATGGGCATCGAAGGCGCGGTGCGGCTGGGCTTTCGCAAGGAGCTTGAGGCGGTGCAGGGCGCCGAACGCGAGGCGCTGTTCCAGCGTCTGGTGGAGGAGTCGCTCGCGCGCGGCCAGGCGCTGAACATGGCCAGCCACCTCGAGATTGACGACGTCATCGATCCGGCCCACACGCGCGAGTGGCTGCTGCGCCATCTGCGCACGCTCGACGGCCGTGCGCTGCCCCCGCGCCGCGCCTTCATCGACCCCTGCTGAGTTGCGCTAACCTCCCGGCCTCCTCCCACCTGGCCGAAGCGAGTTCCACCATGTTCGACACCGCCATCGCCGGCAGCCTGCCCAAGCCCGCCTGGCTCGCCGAGACCCGCAAGCTCTGGCCGCAGTGGCGCGCCGAGGGCGAGGAGCTCGCGCGCGCCAAGCGCGACGCCACGCTGCTGTGGATCAAGATGCAGGAAGACGCCGGGCTGGACGTGATCGGCGACGGCGAACAGTCGCGCCAGCACTTCGTGCACGGTTTCCTCGAGCAGGTCGAGGGCATCGACTTCGCCAACAAGGTCGAGATGGGCATCCGCAACGACCGCTACAAGGCGATGGTGCCGCAGGTGGTGGCGCCGCTGCGCCTGAAGGGCCGGGTGCACGCCACCGAGGCGCAACTGCTGCGCGCGCACACCACGCGCCGCATCAAGTTCACGCTGCCCGGCCCGATGACCATCGTCGACACCGTGGCCGACCGCTTCTATGGCGACCGCGTGAAGATGGCCTTCGCCTTCGCCGAGCTGCTCAACCAGGAGGCGCTGGCGCTGCAGGCCCAGGGCGTGGACATCATCCAGTTCGACGAGCCGGCCTTCAACGTCTACCTCGACGAGGCGGCCGACTGGGGTGTCAAGGCCCTGGAGCGTGCGGCGCAGGGCCTGCACTGCACCACTGCGGTTCACATCTGCTACGGCTACGGCATCCAGGCCAACATCGACTGGAAGGCCTCGCTCGGCCAGGAGTGGCGCCAGTACGAGAAGGTGTTCCCGGCGCTGGCCGCGAGCTCGATCCGGCAGGTGAGCCTGGAGTGCATCCACTCGCACGTGCCGCCCGACCTGATGGCCCTGCTGGCCGGCAAGGACGTGATGGTGGGCGTGATCGACGTGGCCAGCGAGACCGTGGAAAGCCCCGAGGAAGTGGCCGACACGATCGGCCGCGCGCTGCAGCACGTGCCGCGCGAGCGGCTGATCGCCTGCACCAACTGCGGCCTGGCGCCGATGAGCCGTGAGGCCGCCGAGGGCAAGCTGCGCGCGCTCGCCGCCGGTGCGGCGCTGGCGCGCGAGCGCTACGGCCACGCCGCCCCATGAGCCTGGCCATCACCTTCGACGACGTCGCGCGCGCGGCGCGGCACCTGGCCGGCCACGCCCACCGCACCCCGGTGCTCACCTCCCGCACGGCCGATGCGCGCACCGGCGCGCGCGTCTTCTTCAAGGCCGAGAACCTGCAGCGCATGGGCGCCTTCAAGTTCCGCGGAGCCTTCAACGCGCTGGCGCACTTCACGCCCGAGCAGCGCGCGCGCGGCGTGATCGCGTACTCCTCGGGCAACCACGCGCAGGCCGTCGCGCTGTCGGCGCGGCTGCTGGGCATGCCCAGTGTCATCGTCATGCCGCACGATGCGCCCGCCACGAAGCTCGCCGCCACGCGCGGCTACCAGGCAGGCCAGGCCGGCAGCGAGGTCGTGCTCTACGACCGCTACACCGAGGACCGCGAGGCCATCGGGCGTCGCCTGGCCGCCGAGCGCGGCATGACGCTCGTGCCCCCCTACGACCATCCGCACGTGATGGCCGGGCAGGGCACCGCGGCGCTGGAACTCGTCGAGCAGCTGCGTGAGCTCGACGGCGGCGGGCTCGATGCGCTGCTCGTGTGCGTGGGCGGCGGCGGCCTCATCTCCGGCTGCGCCGTGGCGGCGCACCACCTGGTGCCGGGCGTGCAGGTGTGGGGCGTGGAGCCCGAGGCCGGCAACGACACGCAGCGCAGCCTCGCCGAGGGCCGCATCGTCCACATCGACACGCCCAAGACCCTCGCCGATGGCGCACAGACCCAGCACAGCGGCACGCTCACCTTCCCGGTGATCCAGGCCCTCGTCTCGGGCATCGTCACGGTCAGCGACGCGCAGCTGGTGGAGGCGATGCGCTTCTTCGCCGAGCGCATGAAGATCGTCGTCGAGCCCACTGGCTGCCTGGCAGCGGCCGCGCTCTTCGAACGCGCCGAGGGACTGCCCGACCTGCGCGGCGCGCGTGTGGGCGTGATCCTGTCGGGCGGCAACGTGGACGTGCGACGCCTGGCCGAACTGCTGGCCTGAAACCCTTCGAGGAACCACCCGATGAGCGACAACGCTTCCCCTTCGCCCGCCGCCGCCCCTGCCACGGAAGACGCTGCCAAGCGCCAGCGCGAGGCCGTCGAGCGGCTGCTCGCGATGGCGCCTGCCAAGAGCGAGGGCTCGGCCACGATCGGCGGGGCTGCGCACGCCTACACCGTGCACGCCGCCTTCGTGCCGGTGGCCGCCTCGGGCCTGGCGTCGGCCGGTGCGCCTCCGGACGCCGCCGTCTTCACCACGGCCTACCTGAAGAGTGGCGCCGAAGCCGGCTCGCGGCCCGTGTGCTTTGCCTTCAACGGCGGGCCGGGCTCGGCGTCGCTGTGGCTGCACCTGGGCGCGCTCGGCCCCAAGCGCGTGGTCGTCGGCGACGACGGCACCTCGCCCGCGCCGCCCTACGGGGTCGTGGACAACCCGCTGTCGTGGTTCGAGCACTTCGACCTCGTCTTCATCGACCCGCCGCACACGGGCTGGTCGCTCGCCGCGGGTGAGGAGGCACGCAAGAAGCTGCTGTCGGTCGACGGCGACGTCGCCGCGATGTGCGAGGTGGTGCGCGCCTGGCTCACGCGCCACCAGCGCTGGGGCTCGCCCGTGTACCTGTGCGGCGAAAGCTACGGCACGACCCGTGGCGCCGCGATCGCGGACCAGCTCCAGGCGTCGGGCCTGGCGCTGTCGGGGGTGATCCTCGTGTCCTGTGCAATGGACCTGCAGACGATCGTCTTCCACCGCGGCAACGACCTGCCCTACGCGCTGTTTCTGCCCGCCTTCGCCAACACGGCGCAGTACCACGGCCTGCTGAAGGGATCGCTCGCCGCCTCCTCGGAAGCGGCGCGTGCCGAGGCCGAGGCCTTCGCCGAAGGCGAGTACCTGGCGGCCCTGCACGCGGGCTCGCGCCTGGCGCCGGCTCGTCGCAGCCGCGTGGCGCGACGCATCGCCGAGCTCACCGGGCTGCCGCGCGAGGTCGTGGAGCACCATGACCTGCGCATCAGCGACCACACCTTCTTCTTCGAGGCCATGCGTGCGCAGGGCCGCATCGTCGGCCGGCTCGAGTCGCGCGTGACGGGCCCGATGGGCGCCACGCGCAGCCGCGAGTGGGAGTTCGACCCCGGCATCGACGCCATCTCCGGTCCCTACAAGATGGCCGCGCAGGCCTACTTCGCCGGCACGCTGGGCATCTCGATCCAGACGCGCTACGAGGCCTTGAACGGGGAGGTCAACCGCGGCTGGAACTGGAACCGCGGCGAGGACAAGGGCAACAACTACACGACGACGACCGCCGACCTGTCGCGCGCCATGCGCCGCAACCCGCACCTGAAGGTGCTGGTGGCCAGCGGCCGCTACGACCTGGGCACGCCCTACAGCGCCACCGACTGGTCGCTCGCGCAGCTCGACATACCGGCCGAGGTGCGCGCGCGGCTGACGCACCGCTACTACGACGCCGGCCACATGATGTACACGCGCGAGGCTGACCTGCGCCAGCTCAAGGCCGATCTGGCGGCCTGGCTGGCGAGCTGAGCACGCCGCGGCCCGTTCAGGCCGGGTCGCGCACGTCGCCGATCGGGTTGGCGCCGAAGTCGGGGCGGTCCAGGTAGGCGAGCACCTTGGCTGCTGCGGCCTCGCCGCTGTCGAGCCCGCCGCTTTCCTTCATCGTCTGGAAGCGCGCCTGAGCGGTGAAGGCCGCCGGGTCGGCGCTGCGCAGCTGAACCTGCATGTCGGTGTCGATCACGCCCGGGGCGAGCGAGACGATCTTCGCGCCGCCACCTTTCTCCGCTTCCTCCAGCGCCACGGCGCGGCTGAAGTGGTCCATGCCGGCCTTGGAGGCGCAGTAGACGGCGCTGCCGGCCATCGCGAAGCGCCCCAGGCCCGAGGAGATGTTGAGCACCTTGCGCGGCGCGCCCATGCCGGCGCTGGCACGCAGGAAGGCTGCCGTGAGCAGCAGCGGCGCCTCCAGGCTGGCGCGCAGCGCGCGGCTGACTTCGGCGGCATCGGCGTCACGCAGCGGCGCGGGCGTCACGAGCAGCGCGGCGTTGTTGATGAGCGTGAGCGAGGCGAGGTCCGCGCGCGGCAGCGCTGCCACCCACTGAGCGAGCCGCTCGGCCACCGGGGCCGGATCGGCCAGGTCCACCGACCACTGCTCGACCTTGCCCTGCAGGGCCGGGTTGGGCTGGCGCTGGAGCGTCAGCACGCGGTGCCCGCGGGCCAGCAGCTGCGAGGCCATGGACAGGCCCAGGCCGCGCGAGGCGCCTGTGACGATGGTGACGTGTGGAGTGGGGGTGTTCATGGTCGGCAAGGATAAGGGCCCTCAGCCCGCGCCCGAGGCGAGCCGCTGCGCCAGGCGGTTGTGCCGCTCCACCAGCGGGCCGAGGTCCACGGTGGTGAGCTGCCCCCGCTCGACGACGACGCGGCCGTTGACGACGGTCCAGGCCGCTGGAGCCGGCGCGCACATCAGCAGCGAAGCCAGCGGGTCGTGCACCGCCGCGCCCGCGTGGGTGAGCCCGCGCGTGTCGAAAAGCGCCAGATCGGCCGCCATGCCGGGCGCCAGGTGGCCGATGTCGCCACGGCC
This sequence comes from Rubrivivax sp., assembly GCA_040400855.1. Classification (GTDB taxonomy): domain Bacteria; phylum Pseudomonadota; class Gammaproteobacteria; order Burkholderiales; family Burkholderiaceae_C; genus Rubrivivax. The sequence continues at coordinate 443 of JBBAPJ010000067.1, read as the reverse complement.
GAGCACCTGCGCGCCGCCGCGCGTGGCCAGGGCGAGCGCGTCGCGCGCCGTCATCTCGCTCGGGCCGTGGTCGCAGCCGTTGGGCTCGAGGGCGCGGCCCACGCGGGCCAGCAGCATGGCCGTGCGCGCCTCGCCCAGCAGGTGCGCGCCGTCGTTGCTGGCGCTGCCGTCCACGCCCAGGCCCACCGGCACGCCGGCATCGACCATGCGGCGCACCGGCGCGATGCCCGAGGCCAGCCGCATGTTGCTGCACGGGCAGTGCGCCACGCCCGTGCGCGTGCGGGCGAAGGCGGCAATGCCCGCGGGATCGAGCTTGACGCAGTGCGCGTGCCACACGTCCGCGCCGACCCAGCCGAGCGACTCGGCGTACTCGGCCGGCGTCATGCCGAAGCGCTCGCGGCTGTAGGCCACGTCGTGGTCGTTCTCGGCCAGGTGCGTGTGCA
>JBBAPJ010000066.1:0-13431 GCA_040400855.1 Rubrivivax sp. | reverse complement strand
GCCATCATGTAGCTCAGGTTGGCCAGCGTGAAGCTCTTGCCGATGCCGCCCTTGCCGTAGATGGCGATGATCTGGGTGGCCTTGGTGACAGGGCCGGTGGCCGGCTCGTCGGGCTCGATGGCCGCCTCGGCACGCAGCCGCTCGCGCTGCATGAACTGGACGGTGGCGACCTGCGCGCCCGTTGGTGTGGGACTCATTGCATCTGTCTCCAGTCGAGGACCATCTTCAGGCAGCCCGCGTCGTCGAACGCGGTGCGGTAGGCGTCGGCCGCGTGGGTGGGCGCGTCCACGTGGGTGATCAGGCCGTCCAGCGAGAAGCGCCCGGCGGCGGTGAGCTCCTTGACAGCCAGCATGTCGGCGCGCTCCCATTCGGCGGCGGTGCGGATCTGCGCCTCGCGCATGAAGGCCGGTGCGAACAGGAACTGCAGCGGCTCGCTGTAGAAGCCCGCCAGCACCACCTCCCCGCCCTTGCGCAGGCGGGCGATGGCGGTGTCGAGGATCGAGCAGTCACCGCTGACGTCGTAGATCGCGCGGTAGTCGCGCCGCGGGTCGTCTGCGGGCGTGAGCACGCGGTAGCCCTGCGCGCCGCCCTGGCGCAAGGGGTTCGTCTCCCAGACGGTGGGCGGCTCGCAGCCGGCGGCCACCGTCATGCGCGCAAGCAGCCGCCCGAGCACCCCGTGGCCGATGATGAGCTCGGGCGGGACGATCGGCTCGCGCCGCCCGCCCATGGCCACCGCGTGGTAGGCCGTGGCCGCCAGCGCCAGCAGCACGGCTTCCTCGCCCACGGACTCGTCGAGCGTGAACACGCGCTGCGCAGGCACCACGACGCGCGAGGACGCGCCCCCGAACAGGCCGCGCACTTCGCCGTAGCAGCGCGCACCGGGCACGAAGACGCGCTGGCCGGGGCTCAGGCCCGCACGTGCGCCGGCACTCCTCACGCGACCCACCGACTCGTAGCCGGGCACGAGCGGGTAGCCCATGCCGGGGAACATCGGCATGCGCCCCGTCCACAGCAGCTTCTCGGTGCCCGTGCTGATGCCGCTCCATTCGATGTCGACGACCAGGTCTTCCTCGCCCGGTTGCTCGAGCTCGAGGGGGCGCAAGGCCAGATGCTGAGGTCTGTCGAGGACGACGGCGTGGGTCTTCATGGGCGAACGGGCATTCCGGTGGGGGACGGCTCAGATGTCATCGTAGACTGACTTTGATGTGTGTCAAGGCAGGTTTACGCTTTTTTTGGTCCTTGGACCCGGGCTGGGGGGTCATTCCCGGGCTCGCCGGGCCACGAGCACGCCGACCTGCACCGGCAGCGCGGTCGGTCGCTCCTGCACATCCTCGAATCCCGCGGCCTGGAGCATTTCCGCCAGATCGGCTGCCGTGCGACTGCGCCCGCTGCCCATGGCCAGCAGGTAGAAGCCGAAATAGGCGTCGCCCATGCGCGGGGCCCCGGGGGCACCGGCCATCGGCTCGGCCACGAGCAGGGTGCCGCGCGGTGGCAGCGCGGCATGCACCGCTCGCAGGATCGCCAGCGCGCGTGCGTCGCCGTGGTCGTACATCACGCGGATGAGCGAGACGATGTCTGCGCCCACGGGTAGCGAGTCGCGGGTGAAGTCGCCGCCGTGCACCTCGGCGCGGTCGGCCACGCCCGCGCGGGCGAAGGCCTCGCGTGCCGGGGGTACCACCGCCGGGAGGTCGAAGAGCTTCAGGCGCAGCCGCGGCGCGCGGTGGGCCGCTGCCAGCAGGAAGCGGCCTTCGCCGCCGCCGACGTCGAGCAGGCAGCCGTGGCGTGAGACGTCATAGGCATCGAGCACCTCCTGAGCCACCAGGGGCTGCGAGGCCGACATCAGCGCCGAGTAGGCGGCGACCTGGCCCGTGGGCAGGGCGCCGGGCGCCTCCGCGGTGGCATAGGCCCAGTAGCGGGCCAGTGCCGGGGCGGGGCCGTCGCCGCGCAGCAGCGCCACGGGATCTGCCAGGTCGGCGTACAGGACGGCGTGGTGCTCGATCATTGCCGTCAGCGCCTCGTTGCCTACCAGCGGCGCGCCGAGCGCGCCCAGGCCGTACAGACCCGGGCCGCGGTGTTCGGCGAGTTCCAGCGCCACGGCGGCGTCGAGCAGCCGCTCGGCCGCGCCGGTGGGCAGCCCGAAGCGCCGCGCCAGCCCCTCCAGGGACTGCGTGCCCTCGGCCAGCACCTCGAAGGCGCGCACACGCACGCAGGCCAGCAGCACCTGCGAGTAGACGAAGCCACCCACCAGGTCGAACAGGGAGCGCGCGCGCCGGCGCGCAACAGTACGCGTGAACGGCCAGCGGACGGCCTCGCGCTGGAAGGTGGGGTTGGTCAGGACGCCGTCGCGCCAGGCGCGCCAGCGCTCCCGCCAGCCTGCCGGAGAGGACGTCGCGGTGGGTTGGGGGTGGGCCTCGAGCATGGCGGGCGGGTCCGGATCAGGCGGCTGCCTGGGCGACGTTGCGTACGGTGTCTGTCGGCAGCAGCCGCTCCGATTCGGCACGCACCAGCGCGCGCAGCGCCTCGGCACCCTCGCAGCGGGGGATGTCGTTCTGTGCCCGGGCGATGAGCCGGTCGAAGTGGGCCAGGGCGCCAGACAGGCCGAGCTCGGCGGCCGAGCTCGGCCGGTGCAGTGCCCGGTCGCGCCCAGGTGCCTTGCCCATGGTCTCGACGGTGGACACGACGTCACGGATGTCGTCGGCCACCTGGTAGGCCTCGCCCAGCGACAGGCCGAAGGCACGCCACACGCCGGGATCGGCGCCGGCGGCCAGGGCGCCGGCCTCGGTGCAGGCGGCAAAGAGCGAACCCGTCTTCAGGCGCTGGTAGGCGGCCAGGGAGACTGCCGGCTCGCACTCCCAGCCCTGCCCGGCCACGATGCCCAGCGGCATGCCCACGCGCCGGCCGATGCCCACGAGCAGCGGCACGAGCAGCTGCGGCGTGGCGGTGGCCGCGATGGCCAGGCTCTGGAAGGCCAGCACGATGAGTGCATCACCCGCGAGCACGGCCAGCCGCTCGCCGTAGGCTGCGTGCACGGAGGGGACGCCGCGGCGGGTGGCGGCGTCGTCGAAACAGGGCAGGTCGTCGTGCACGAGCGAGGCGCAGTGCAGAAGCTCGATCGCCGACGCTGCGGCGTCGGCCAGGCGGGGGTGGCGGTCGCCGCAGGCCAGCGACACCGCCAGGCACAGCTGGGGCCGGATGCGCGCGCCTCCCGGGAAGACGGCGTGGCGCATCGCCTGCGCCAGGCGAGGCGGGCAGCCCGGCGCTTCCGCAGAGGCCAGCGCGCGCCCGAGCGCCTGATCGATCCGTTCCAGCACCTGCATCGACTCGTCCCTCCGGATGGCTGCTTTCGCGCCTCCCCCTGCAAACCCGGGGAGGCATGCGTCACGATAGCGCGACAATTACAATTGTCAATCAGACATGACATCTATAGGATCGGGCCCCTGATGAGCCTGCTCGCCCTGAGCCTCAACCACCACAGCGCGCCGCTGGACCTGCGTGCCCGCTTCGCTTTTGCGCCGGCGCAGCTGCCCGAGGCGCTGCAGTCGCTGCGCGGGCGGCTGCAGCGCGCGGCGCCGGAGGTGACGCTGCTGTCCACCTGCAACCGCACCGAGCTCTACGTCGCCCCCACCGCTTCCGTCTCGGCAGCCGATGCCGTCGCGCCGGCGCTGGAGTGGCTGGCCGAACGCGGCGGCGCGGCTCGCAGCGAGGTCGATGCGCACGTGCGCGTGGCCGAGGGCGAGGAGGTGGCGCGGCACGCCTTTCGCGTCAGCGCGGGGCTCGAGTCGATGGTGCTGGGCGAGCCGCAGATCCTTGGCCAGATGAAGCTCGCGGTGCGCGAGGCCGGGCTGGCGGGCACGCTGGGCAGCACGCTGCACCAGCTCTTCCAGCGTTCCTTTGCCGTGGCCAAGGAGGTGCGCAGCGCCACCGAGATCGGCGCGCACTCGGTGAGCATGGCCGCTGCTGCGGCCCGGCTGTCCCTGCAGCTCTTCGGCAGTCTCGAGCAGGCGCAGGTGCTGTTCGTGGGAGCAGGCGAGATGATCGAGCTGTGCGCGGCGCACTTCGCCAGCCGCAAGCCCCGCTCGATGACGGTGGCCAACCGCACGGCCGAGAGGGGCGAGGCGCTGGCACGCCGCTTCGGGGCCTCGTCGATGCCGCTGGCCGAGCTGCCCGATCGGCTGCACGCCTTCGACATCATCGTCACCTGCACCGCCAGCTCCCTGCCCATCATCGGCCTGGGAGCAATGGAGCGGGCGCTCAAGGCCAGGCGCCGCCGCCCGATGTTCGTGGTCGACCTCGCCGTCCCGCGTGACGTGGAGCCCGAGGTGGCCCGTCTGCCCGACGTGTACCTCTACACGGTGGACGACCTCTCCGAACTCGTTCAGAAGGCCGGCGAGCGGCGCCAGGCCGAGGTGGCGCGCGCGGAGGCGATCGTCGAGGAAGGCGTGCGCAGCTTCACGCAGTGGCTGCACCAGCGCGACACGGTGCCGCTGATCCGCGCCATCCACGAGCAGGCCGACGCCTGGCGCGAGCACGAGCTCGCACGTGCCCGGAGGCTGCTGTCGCGCGGGGACGACCCGGCGCAGGTGATGGACGCGCTGGCCCGCGGCCTGGTGGCCAAGCTGATGCATGGCGCCCTGGCCGAGCTGCGTGGCGGCGACGGCGCACAGCGCGAGGCGGTGGCGCACACGGTGGCGCGCTGTTTCCTGCCCCAGCAGCGGCACTGAAGCTCCGCCATCGCCGCGGCCCGTCGGCAGCAGGCCCGGCGCCCGATCAAGCGCGATCGATCAAGGCACGATCCACTCGAGAATCTTGCTGGACACCTCGGCCGGGCGCTCTTCGTGCGCGAGGTGACCGAGGCCGTTCAGCGAGGTCCAGCTCGCGCCGCGCACCCGCGCCTGGACCCGCGCCGCATCGGCCGGCGGCACGGTGCGGTCGCCAGAGCCAGTGACGAGGTGCAGCGGCACGGCCAGTTCCGGCAGCCGCCGCTCCAGCGCATGCAGGTCCCAGCGTGCCATCATGGCCAGCGCACCCTGCACGTGGGCGGGATCGGACACCAGCCGGTGGTACAGGGCCTGGCCTTCTTCATCGAGCGCCGAGCCCGTGGAGGCCAGCAGCCGGGCGGCCAGGCCACCGTGCGCGCCGTGCCAGGCCACCGCCCGCGGCACGAGCGGATTGAGCGCGAGCAGCCGCGCCAGGGGCGAGAAGAAGGCGAAGTGCATGCCGTCCAGCGGCACCAAGGCCCCGTTCAGGCTCACGATGCCGCGCAGCCCGCGCGGCGCATCCAGTGCCATCTGGACCCCGATCGCCGCGCCGGCGGAGTGGCCCACGATCCACGATGGGGCCACGCCGAGCGCCTCGAGCAGGGCCCGTATGCCGCCGGCCATGCCGGGCAGCGAGCCCAGACCGGGCGGTGCCGGCGCGCTGAAGGCGTGACCGGGCAGATCCAGCGCCCACACGCCCACGTGACCGGCCAGCCGCGGCGCGACGTCACGCCAGGAGTGGGTGGAGGCGCCGGTGCCGTGCAGCAGCAGCACATCCTGCCCTGCGCCGGGCGGGCGCGGCCAGGCCTGCACATGCCAGCGCAGGCCAGCCGCCTCGACCAGGCGGCTGCGGGCGTGATGCGGCCAGGCGGGGCCGTCTTGCGTGAAGTCCATCTGCGGTGCGTGGCCCTTGCGTGGCCCGGGTCGGGCGGTGGCTGGGGCCCTTGCCCTCAGGAACCTGGACGCGGCAGCGCCTGCACGGCTGCGGAGAGCTCGGCCGCCCCCGCATGCGGCAGGGCACGGTAGACAGCTCCCATCTCGGAGGCCAGGCGCCGGGCTGCCTGCGCGGGCTGAGGCGAGGTGTCCACGAGCAGGCTGGTGAGGGCCTGCGCGCGCAGCAGCCGGGCGGCGGCCAGTGCATCGGCCTCGGCCGCCGCGCGCCCGGGCTCGCCATTGCGCGCGATGTTGGCGCGGCCATCCGTCAGCAGGACCAGCACCGGGGCACAGCCGCTGCGGCGCACCTGTGCGGCCATGCGCAGCGCCGCCTCCAGCGCCGAGGCCAGCGGCGTGCCGCCGCCGCCTGGCAGCGCCGCCAGGCTGCGCCGTGCCCGCACGAGCGAGCGCGTGGGCTCGAGCAGCACCTCGGCTCGCGCACCGCGAAAGGCGATCACGCCGACCTGGTCACGGCGCACGTAGCAGTCGGCAAGCAGCAGGTTGATCGCCCCCTTGGCCTCGGCCAGACGGTGCAGCGCCGAGGACCCTGAGGCGTCGATCACGAAGACAGTGGCGGTGGCCGCGCGCTGCTGCAGGCGGTTCACGCGCAAGTCGCTGGCGTGCACGCGCAGTCGGGGTGCCGGCGTCCGCGCCTCCTGGTCACGCCGGCGCAGCGGCTGCCACGGTGCGGCTGCACGCAGGGTGTCCATGAGGCTCAGGCGCACGCCGCCGCGTGGCATCCCGGCACGTGAGCCCACCGGGCGCCCGCCACGCGGCGTGGACGAGAGCTCGCCGATGCGCCCGGCCGACTGCGCGCGCTCGCGCGTGCGCAGCGCGGCCAGCCACCGCTCGGACACCACGGCCTGCGCGGCGGCCACGAGCAGCTCCTCCAGCTCGGCGGCCTCGGGCTGCTCGTCCTCGGGTGGCCGATCGGCCTGCGCAGTCTGCGGCTCGGGATCGGGCGGCGGCGGGGGAGGGGCGTTTTCTTCCTGCTCTTCCTGCGGTCCGGCCTCCTCGGCGGGGATCCGCGTGGCGCGCGGCCCGAGCACGAGGCGCACGGCGAGCCTGGCATCGTCCTCGCCCGCTTGCGTGCGGCCTTCCAGCGCCGCTGCCGCACGCGTGGCACGTACCGTTGCCACGCTGGCGCGCAGGCTGTCCACCCCGAGCTGCAGCGCGGCTGCGCACAGCGCACGCACCATGGGCTCGGGCACCTCGACCTGCGCCAGCCGCGCACGCGCCTGCGCCACCGCCTCGCGGGAGGTCGCCGGCCCACCGGTGTGGCGCAGTGCCAGCGCGGACAGGTCGACCCGAAGGGCCAGCCGGTCGACGAGGCAGGCGGGCGGAGGCGGATCGTCGCCCTGGCCCTCGTCGAGCGCCACCACGGCGAGCCGGCTCGGCCAGCGCCGGCTCACGCCGTCGCGCTCGAAGCCGACGGCCCGTTCGTCCAGCACGGCTGCGAGCCGCGCGGCGGTGCCCGCAGCCATGCGCTCGGCCATGGGCACCAGCACGAGCCCGCCATCGGCCTCGGCCAGCAGGCCGCGCTGGGCGACGGGGCGCCCGGCGTGGAGCGTGGCGGGCAGGTCCAGGCCGCCCAGCAGGCGGTCGTCGGCGATATGGGAGGGCAGGCGCCGCGTGGGCGCGTCAGCTGGCATCAGGTGCAGCAGCTGTGCTGTCCAGCGCTCGCGCACCGGTCCGGCTCCTGCGCGTACCCAGACTCCGGCCAGGCCGCTGGGGTCCACCGCCAGCAGCGCGGCTGCCCAGGCGGCGTCGGCCCAGGCCAAGTCTTCCTCTGCCTGAGCAGCCGAGGGCGGGGCCTCGGGTGACGAGGCGCCGGCCGTGTTCATGCCGGCAGCGGAAGAAGCTCGTCGAGCATGCGCTCGACGCGGGTCCCGGCGTCGGTCTCGTCCAGCGGGTCGCGCCGCAGCCGGTGGCGCAGCGCCGGCCTGGCCATGCGCCGCAGGTGTGCCACGCCCACCGTGTCGTCGCCGGCCAGCGCAGCGCAGGCGCGTGCGGCGCGCACGAGCGTGAGCTCGCCGCGCAGCCCGTCGGTGCCCAATCCCATGCACAGCCGCGCCGCCTGCTCGAGTGCCGAGTCGGGCACCTGGACCTGCTCGAGCCGCTCGCGCGCCCGCGTGAGCTGTCGGCGGATGCGTGCATCCTCGCGTTCCCACGTGGCGGTGAAGGCCTGCGGGTCACGCTCGTAGGCGTCGCGCCGACGCACCACCTCCACGCGCTGGGCGAGGTCGGTGGGCGTGCGCACTTCCACCGCCAGGCCGAAGCGGTCCTGGAGCTGGGGCCGCAACTCGCCCTCCTCGGGGTTGCCACTGCCCACCAGGACGAAGCGCGCCGGGTGGCGCACGCTCAGGCCCTCGCGCTCGACGACGTTCTCGCCGGAGGCGGCCACGTCGATCAGCAGATCCACCAGGTGGTCTTCCAGGAGGTTGACCTCGTCGATGTAGAGGAACCCGCGATGAGCGCGGGCGAGCAGCCCGGGCTCGAAGGCCTTCACCCCCTGTGTCAGCGCCTTTTCCAGGTCCAGTGCGCCCACGACGCGGTCCTCGGTGGCGCCCAGGGGCAGGTCCACGACCGGCACGGGCACGCGCTCGGTGGCCACCCGCGCACCCGGCTTCAGGCGCGCGCATTCGGCGCAGCGCGTGCGGGTGTCGGTGGGGTCGCACCGATAGGCACAGCCCTTGACGGCCTTCATCGGCGGCAACAAGGCAGCCAGCGCGCGCACCGCGGTGGACTTTCCCGTGCCCCGGTCGCCGAAGACGAGCACGCCGCCAATGCGCGGGTCGGCGGCCGCAGCAAGGATCGCGAGCTTCATCTCGTCTTGCCCGACGATCGCTGAGAAGGGGAAGGGAGCGTTCATGGGCGGCGTGTCGTGTCGTCGAAGGTGCTCAGCCGGCTCAGGGCCGTGGGCGAGCCCCCCGACGGGTCTCGCGCGGTGGCCAGGCGGCGCGCGCGGCGCACGGTGAGGACGGTGCCCACCAGCAGCAGCGGCACCGACAGGCCGATGGTGAGTTCGGGGTCCACCGGCAATCCGGCGGCTACTGCGCCCTTGGCGGCGTAGCCCACCAGGCCGGCCAGGTAGTAGACGATGGCTGCCACCGACAGGCCCTCCACCGTCTGCTGCAGGCGCAGCTGCTGGCGCGCACGCCGGTCCATCGAGGCGAGAAGCGCCTGGTTCTGGCGCTCGCGTGCGATGTCCACGCGCGTGGACAGGAGGTTGCTGGCGCGGGCCACACGTTCGGACAGCCCGAGCAGACGCTGGGCGGCGTTCTGGCAGGTGGCCACGGCCGGGTTGAAGCGCCGTGCCATGAACTCCTCGATCGTCTGCACCCCGCGTAGCCGCGCCTCGCGCAGCTCGTCGATCCGGCGCGTGACGAGCTCGAAGTAGGCACGGCAGGCACCGAAGCGGAACTGGCTCGCGGCGATCCCGCTCTCCACCTCCGCTGCCAGCCGCGTGAGCTCGTGCAGCAGTGTCTCGTCATTGCCTTGGCCAAGGGCGAGGCTGTCGGTGAGGGCGGCCAGCGAGCGCTCGATCTCGAGCATGCGCCCGGCGATGCGCCGAGCGATCGGCAGAGCCAGCAGCGCCAGCATCCGGTAGACCTCGATCTCCACGAGGCGCTGCACCATGCGCCCGGCCTGGGCCTGCGTCATGTTGCGGTCGAGCACGACGAAGCGCGAGAAGCCGTCGTCGTGGATGCGAAAGTCCGTGAAGGCGGCACCGGCACCCTCGGCGATGCGCGAGCCGACGACCGAATGCCCGCCGAAGGCCGCGCCCACAGCGGCCATGTCCGGCATGTCGGCAGGCTGCGGCAGCACCTCCACGTGCACCGCCGCCACCGTCGTACCCGGCAGCCCGGCGAGCCAGCCGGGGGGCAGGAGGGTCGAGGCCGGCTCGGTGAACGGTGTGCTGCTCGAGCCTGCAGCCGAGACCAGGAACCCGGAGAACTCGCCGTGGCGTTCCCACTTCAGGCGCACCGGCCCGACTCGCACGCTGTAGTGGTTGGCCCCTGCAGGAGGTGGTGGCACGCCGAAACGCCGGCACAGGGCCTCCACGTGCGCTTGCTCGCGCGCGCGAGCCTCCGCCTCGATGAGCAGTGCGACGTACGTGACGCGAGCCGGCGCCTGCACCGGCTCGGGCGGGCGGGCGTGCACCTCGTTGGCAAGGAGGTAGCGTTCGGGGTGGTCAGCGGGGAACATCACGGGTCGGCAAGGCCCGGGCTGGCGGCACGAGGGCTGTGACGCCGCGAGTATGTCACGCCGGATTGACAATGTGGAGCGTCCAGGGCGCGTGTGAGGCGCCCGGGCGCTCAGGGCGCCCGCGAGACGCGAGCCTTTCCGCCCGTGGTGACGATCACGACCGCATCACCCGGCTTGAGTTGTTCGGTGCCCTTGGCCTGCACGATCGCGCGGCGCTCGCCGTTGCGCAGCTGCACCATGATCTCCACCGCCTCCTCGCGCGTGCCCATGCGCTCCACGGCATTGCCCACCACGGCACCGGCGACTGCGCCGAGCACGGCGCCGGCCGCCGATTCGCGCCGGCCACCCACGGAGCCTCCGGCAATCGCACCGACCACGCCGCCGGCGCTTGCCCCCACGCCGCTTTGGCTGCCTTCGACCGTCACGTCTCGCACGGACAGCACGGTGCCGTCAAGGACGGTCGACATGCGGTTGGCATCCTGGCGTCCTATGACGTCCGGGCTCGTGGTGGTGCAGCCTGCGAAGGTGGCCAGGGCGGCGGTGGCGGCGAGCAGGGCAAGGGAACGCTTCATCGGGTTCTCCGAAGGAGGGGGGCAGGATCAGGCCGGGACAGGCCTGGGCAAGGTCTTCGAGCCGGGCGCTATCGACGCCTTCAGCCGTGCAGCCTCGACGTGCGGGGCACGCCGGCGAGCAGGAAGTCCATCTGGTCGGCCACGATGCGCCGCCCACGCAGGATCATGTCCTCGTGCAGGCTGGGCACATAGGGCAGAAACAACAGGGCCATGCGTGCCTCCTCGGGCAGCCGATTGCCCTTGGCGGCGTTGCAGGCACGGCAGGCGGTGATGCAGTTCATCCAGCTGTCACGGCCACCGCGCGAGACGGGCACGATGTGTTCGCGCGTGAGTTCCTCGCTGCGGAAGCGCCCGCCGCAATAGGCGCACAGCTGCCTGTCGCGGGTGAAGAGCTTGGGGTTGCTGAGCGTGGGTTCGAGCCTCCAGGCACGGCTCGGAATGGCACCGCGTACCGCCACGATCGGGTGCACCTCGATCTGCGACTGGCGGCCGGTGGCACGCTGGATCCCGCCTCGCAGGACCCGCAGCGGCTCGCCAAGGGTCCACGCGACCGCACTGCTGGCATACAGGGTCGCGGCATCCTCGGTCGAGATCCAGGCCTGAGGCCGGCCGGAGATGTCGAGCTGGAGCACGTCCATTGCGCGCAAGCATAGCAAGGTCTCGAGGCGGGACCGGCGGGCTACCGGCGAAGCGCTGGCAGCGCGTGCCGGCCTCACTGGAACCCGCGGCCCGATTTCAGGTCAAAATAGCACGATCGTTCGTTTCATTTTTCCAGCGATACCTGTCACCGCCGTGAACGAAGCCACCTCCACCTCCCAGCCGAGCGGCTCCGCGCTGGCCCGCCCCCCCCACAAGGGGCAACTCACCCGCGCGGCGATCCTGGACGCTGCGCTCGGGCTTGCCTCGCACATGGGCCTGGAGGGCCTGTCCATCGGTGCCCTGGCCGAGCTGATGCAGATGAGCAAGTCCGGCGTCTTCGCCCACTTCGGCTCGCGCGAGGAACTGCAGATCAGTGTCGTGCGGGAATACCACGCGCGCTTCGAGGCCGAGGTCTTCACCCCGGCGCTGGTCGAGCCGCGGGGCCTGCCGCGCCTGCGCGCGCTCTTCGAGCGCTGGGTGCGCCGGGTCTCGATGGAGCTCGACTCGGGCTGCATCTACATCAGCGGCGCAGTCGAGTTCGACGATCGCCCGGGCCCGGTGCGCGAAGCTCTCGTCGCCATGGTCGTGTCCTGGCACCGCGCGCTGGCGCGGGCCATCGGTATCGCCATCGAGGAGGGCCACCTGCGGGCCGGCACCGATGTGCAGCAGATGTTGTTCGAGGTGCATGGCCTCATCCTCGCCCTGCACCACGATGCGCGCTTCCTGCGCAGCCCCGATGCCCCGCAGAGGGCGCGCCGTGCCTTCGAGCGCATCGTCTTGCAGGCGGCTGCGCCCGCGCATGGCGGCAGGCCTGCCCGCAGGAGCTCCGCACCGAGCCGTCGCAGCACCAGCCGCACCTCGACCTGAACCCGCAATCCACCCCACCTCCTCGTCCTGACGGAGCCCACCATGCCCACCTACACCCCGCCGCTGCGTGACCTGAAGTTCGTGCTGCACGAACTGCTGGACGTCACCTCCACGCTCAAGACCCTGCCGCCGCACGCCGACATCGACGCCGACACGATCAACGCCGTGCTCGAGGAGGGCGGCAAGTTCGCCGCCGAGGTGATCTTCCCGCTCAACGCCAGCGGTGATGCACAGGGCTGCCGCCACGACAAGGCCACGCACGACGTGCGAACGCCCGAGGGCTTTCGCGCGGCCTACGAGAAGTACGTCGAAGGGGGCTGGCCGGCGCTCAGCGCCGACCCGGCCTATGGCGGGCAGGGCCTGCCGATCGTGCTCAACCAGTGCTTCTACGAGATGCTGAACTCGGCCAACCAGGCCTGGACGATGTATCCGGGCCTGTCGCACGGCGCCTACGAGTGCCTGCACGCGCACGGCACGCCGCAGCAGAAGGCCACCTACCTGCCCAAGCTCACCTCGGGCGAGTGGACGGGCACGATGTGCCTGACCGAGCCGCACTGCGGCACCGACCTCGGCATGCTGCGCACGAAGGCCGAGCCGGTGGCCGGCGCGCCCGAGGGCACCTACCGCCTGACAGGCCAGAAGATCTTCATCTCCGCCGGCGAGCACGACCTGGCGCCCAACATCGTGCACCTGGTGCTGGCCCGGTTGCCGGATGCGCCGGCGGGCAGCAAGGGCATCTCGCTCTTCGTCGTGCCCAAGTTCCTCGTCAACGAAGACGGCAGCCTGGGCGAGCGCAATGCGATCTTCTGCAACGCCATCGAGCACAAGATGGGCATCCACGGCAGCGCCACCTGCCAGATCGTGCTCGACGGGGCCGTGGGCACGCTCGTGGGCGCGCCGCACAAGGGGCTGGCGGCGATGTTCGTGATGATGAACGCGGCGCGCCTGGGGGTGGGCAACCAGTCGCTCGGCCTGACCGAGGTGGCCTACCAGAACGCGGTGGCCTACGCGCGCGACCGGCTGCAGATGCGCAGCCTGAGCGGCCCGAAGGCGCCGGACAAGCCGGCCGACCCGATCATCGTGCACCCGGACGTGCGCAAGATGCTGCTGACTGCGCGCGCGTACGCCGAGGGCGGCCGGGCGCTGGCGGTGTGGTGCGCGCTGCTGATCGACCGCGAGCTCAGCAGCGACGACGCCGACGAGCGCGCCGAGTGCGCCGACCTCGTGGCCGTGCTCACGCCGATCATCAAGGCCTTCATGACCGACAACGCCTGGATCGCCACCTCGCACTGCCTGCAGGTCTACGGCGGGCACGGCTACGTGCGCGAGTGGGGCATGGAGCAGTACGTGCGCGACTCGCGCATCAACATGATCTACGAGGGCACCAACACCATCCAGGCGCTGGACCTGCTGGGCCGCAAGGTGCTGGGCGACAACGGCAAGAAGCTCAAGAA
>JBBAPJ010000065.1:0-13916 GCA_040400855.1 Rubrivivax sp. | reverse complement strand
GGTGGCTGGCCGACACAAGGGAATATACACCGGGTGTAAAACCGCGCAAGGGGGTTGGGAAAGATTCTTTTACGCCACCGGCTTGGGTTTGTTCACGGCGTGTTTCAGGCAGATTGCCTTATGTCTGGCGCGGGTGTAGGTGCCCCCACAGTAGGCGCATGACGCATAGTCTGACCGGGGCTTCTTGGCGGGCTCGCGCCACCCCGCTCGCTTCCGCAGCGCAGACTGCGCGGCAAAGAGCGGGCTGTTAAAGGTGCGCTCAGGGTGAAACACCTTGTGGCACGGCAGGCACACCAGAAGAAGCTGCGTCAGCTTTTCATGCCCAATGACTTCCGGGTAACTCTTGTGGTGGACGTGAACGCCCTTGACCACTTTGCATCGCTCGCACATCCCACCGGCTCGGCGAATGACCATCTGGCGCTTTTCAAGCCACGCGGCCCGGTCCTTGGACCGGTGCTTGCTGTGCTTCTTCGGGTCCAGCTTACGCGGCTTGGGCGGCGCAGGCGGCTCCTCGACGACTGGCGGCAGCGGCAGCTTTTGTCCTTGCGGGCGACGGCGGATCGACATGGCAGTCTCCGGTGTTCGATTCTGGGCGTGAGCCCCCATACCCGGCCATCCGTAGTTTGGGTGGCGGCCGGGGGCGGTGGTCCTTGTCTTGCGCGGTGTGAGTGCCTGCTAGCGCGTTCCTGCCTCCGGGCCGATGGTCAGTCGTCCCGCCCTCAGGTAACGCTTTCCGCCCTCTAACGCATGGGCGATGATGTCCAACGGCTGGGTGGATGGCCGACCAAGTTGCAGGGCGGCAGCGCCTGGATTTATTGTGATGCCCAGTCGTCGCTTTGGCTCAGGATTGTTGATGGCCGCTCACTCGGCCAGACGGGAGAGCCGCATCAGGCCCGTCAGGTTGCATTGCGTCATGCCTGCGCTGGCATAAACGCAAAGGCCCCCCGGTTCCTTGGTGTCCGACCCGCCCCGCGTGAGCGGAGCGGCACCATGAATCCGGGGGGCTCAGTTGTCTTTGCACGCGCAATGGTCGGATCACCGCGCCCCCTAACCTACCGCCCTGCGCCGATTCCGGCAAGGGGAGAAACGACAAAGCCCCCAGCCTCGGCTTAGGGGGCGTGTCGGCCTTGGTGTGCGGGGAGACGCGCCACCGTGGCTAGTCCGGGTGCCACCCGGTCATGCGCGCAAGCTAACGGGCGGCACGGGTAATGACAACAGGGGCGGATGCACGAACGTCGCACCCAACCCCGCCAAGAGTCTGGTGCGACGCCGTGAGATCTCCAACCCGGAGAACGTCCGGGAAACTACGTTACCGCGCGATCCGCCCAGCCGCAAGCCCCAATATTGCCGCTGCCGCGTGGGTGAGCGCCTGCCGCTTAGCCGTGGGCACCTGCACGATGGTGCGGCGGTACGCCTCCTCGGCCAGCTCGGCGCGGCGGGTCAGCGCGGCCTTTTGCTGCTCGCAGGTCGCCAAGGCGGCCACGCAGGCGCGGATCGTGGAGTCGGCCACGCGGACGTACTCGACCACGCGGATGGTGTCATGCTTCCACCGCTCCACATCCTGCCGCACCGTGTCCCACCGCTCCCGCCAGCGGGTCAAGCGCACGGTGTCCAGCTGGTACACCGTGTCCAGGCGCAACAGCTCCACGCGCACGGTGTCGCGCTTGGCGGCGAGCGCGGCGTCCCGCGCCACCCATTGCCCCGCGTAGAAGGCCCCGCCAAGGGCGGCGGCGGCCACGGACAGGGTCAGGGCTAGGGCCTGCCATCTGGCGGTCATGCGTAGTCGCTCAGGCGGAAGTTGGGGATGCGGTCGGGGTCGCTCTTGCGGCCTGGGGCGATCATGGCATGGGTCAGCACGGCCTGAATGCTGTAGCGGCTGCGCCAGGCATCGAGGATGCGCTGCGCCCGGTCGATCTGGGCCCGGGTCAGGGGCTCCTTGCCGTCGTGGCGATTGCTGAACGCGAGATTGAGGGTCCAGCGGTTGAGCCACTCAACATCCTGCCACCGGCTTTTGCCGCACGCCCACGCGGCGCGCTCGTCGCGGACGTAGCGCGTGAGGCTGCCGTCGCGGTGGATGAGGCCGTGATAGCTCACCCGGCTGTCCGGGTTGCAGATCCACGCCGTTGTGGCCGTTTCGGCGGGGCTCACATCGGCGTGCAGCACCACCCAGCGGACGCGCGCCGCGCCCCGGTCTGAATGGTGCGGGGACTCGCGCCAGCGCACCCCGGCCTCCACGGGCGCGCCGATGGGCGGGCTGTACGTCACGACTCCGCGTCCCCCTCGCCCATGTCCATGCCGGGGTACGGCGGCTTCACGGCGGCGGTGAGCGCCCCCATGGCCTTAGGCAGCGCCGGGGCCAGCAGGCGGGCGCGGTCAATGGGCACCTTGATGATCGCCAGCGTCAGCACGGACACAGCGTTATACGCCAGCGCGGCCAAAAACGCCTGTTTCCCGTGGAACGCCGCTGCGATGACCAGTAGCACCCCCAGCAGCAGGTGCGCGCCGAGGAACAGCCAGAGCGGGTCGAGGTCGCCGTCGCGGGTGTAGAGCCAGCTCCCCTTCGTCCTTTCAGCCACGGGGCTGGCCTCGGCGTTCCATGGTGCCCTCAATGCGCGCCACCTTTTCGGCGGTCGCATGGAGGGTGTCGCGGATGCCGTGCAGCTCCTCGCGCAGGTCTTTATGCCGCGCCTCCAGCGCGATCACGGTCCCGCGCAGGATGCCGTAGCTCACCGCGCCGCCCACGAGCGCCGAAATAATGGGGACCGACATCCCTGATTGCCCAGCGCTGGCCTCCAGGGCCGCCGACGCCACGCCCGACAGCACCCCCACCGTCGCCCCTACCGTCTGCTCGATCGTCATCGCCCGTGAAGGTAAAAGTTTTTGCCTTACCAGCCCGTAGCGGGGAAACGCCCCGCGCGCGTGGCGTGCGCCACCTCGTCGAAGATCCGCCCGTACTGCTGCCCCACTACCTCCATGCCGTAGCGCCGCCGCGCCAGCCCGCGCACCGCGCCCCGGTCGCACGCCGTCACCGCGTCCAGCGCGCGCGAAAACTCGCGCAGCGTATTACACCGAATGCCGGTCACGTCCTGCACCACGGTCTCCGCGAAGGCCCCGAAATCGCTGGTCACCGCCGGGGTGCCGCACAGCGCGGCCTCCACCACCGACCCGCAGAAGGGCTCCGCGAACCGCGACGGCGCCAGGATGCACCTCGCCCTGCCCAAGAAGTCGGCGCGCTGCTCGCCCAAGACCCCGACGTATTCCGCGTTCTCGGGCCAGTCCGTGAAAGCGGCGGGGTCGCCTTGTCCCGCCAGCTTGAACGTCAGCTCGGGGCGCTGGCGGGCCAGCTCCAGCACGATTTCCACGCCCTTGCCTTGCGTCAGGCGGCCCATGAAGGCGATATAGTCGCCCTTGCCGGTGCCGCGCGGCCATTCGTCCGTGTCGTAATAGTTGGGCGCGACGAACTCCAGCCTGGCGCTGTCGAGCTGGACGCCGTGGCGCCCCTCCTTGGCCATGGTGCCGTGGCGCACCGCGTAGCTTTCGTAGATCCGCCAAGGCAGCAGGCAGTCGTAATAGCCGATGCCCGACTCGATGGCCGACGCGCCCGCCTTCAGCACCGGCAGCCCGCGCACGGCGGCGGCGTGGGCGTGGCCAAAGGGGAGCAGGATGCAGTCCCCGGGCTCCACGCGCGCCTTTAGCTCCTCGCGCGCGTACAGGTTCCATTGGCGGTAGACGGGCGAGCCGTCCACCGCGTCATCCCCGTAAAACCCCGCGCCGTGCGCGTGGTACGAGTGGCCCAGCAACGCCTGGTGTTCGTCTTGGTCCATGAGGACCACGTCCTCGGCGGCCCCCGACTCGCTCCCCGCCACGCCGTAGTGGATCACCCGGTAGCCGTGCCCGAACAGCATGGGGGCGAACCGGCGCACCTTCTGGGTGAACGCGCAATGCGCGAAGTCGGCGCGGGTGACGGTGTGCGGGACCGAGAGCAGGTGCAGGCGCATGGCTAGATGTAGCTGGTGGCGTCCAACACTTTGGACGTGGCTTCCACGTTGATTCCGGTGCTATCCATGACCCGGAACATAATATCCCACCGCACGGCGGTGGCGCCCGAGGCGTTTAGGACGATGGGCGAGGCCACGATGGTCTGCGTGCTACTGCTGCTGGAGATGACCGGAATGCCGATGTCCACGCCGTCCTGCAACACAGACACCTCAATGCTGCCGCCGCTCGGGAAGTTGCTAATCGTGTAATCGAGCTGGAACGTGTTGGGGTCGGTCGGGTCCGTGCTGTAGTTGAGCGTCAGCGTGTACGCCGTGACCTTGGTGATGACTGGCACCGTGGGGTCCTGCGGCGGCACCGCGAAGCTGTACGTCGGGGTATAGACGCCCGCTGCGTTATACGCGCGCACAAACAAGAATTTGGTGGCCCCGCCGAACGCATTGCGGCCCGTCGCGGCGGTCGGGTAGACGGTGCCTGTTGCCGTCGTGAAGGTCACGTTGTCCGTGGAGCCCTCGACCGTCACGCCAACCGCCACGGCGGGCCACGACACCTGCCCCGTAGTGCTGGACAGCGTGAGCGTGGGCGAGAACGTGGGCGGGGTGAAGTCTTTCGTCTGCGGGGCTACGTCTATCGGGTTGCTGTCTGTCGTGAAGCCGCTCGCCGTCGCCGTAAACACCACGCGACCCGCAGGTTGTCCAAGGCCGGGGCGCGGAATACTGAAATCGATATAGCTGCTCGCCGTTTCCGGTGTAGTAAAGTTGCCGACCCCGGTGGTGACGGTATTTGACGCGCTATCGGCTGGCGCAATACCGCTAACTCCAACCGCCGCATAGCGAATTGTCGCAGTGACGCCCGTGACGGCAGCGGCTGGGACGTTTACAGCCACGCGCACGTCCATCGTGGTGGCCGTACTAGTCGATAACTCACGCACTCGCACTGCCAGCGGGCGTGTGTCAATGCCTTCTTCGGTAATGACGAAGTCGTCGTCGTCCGTTTCGTTGGTGTTCGTCGCGCTTCGGCGCACGCGAAACACCGCATCCGACGAGCCGGATAGCGGCGCGCCACGGTTGAACACCCACACGGCTGGCGCGCTCACCCACACCCCGATGGCCGCCCCGCTGCTGATCGATGCCGCGCCCCCAGCGGGGCCGCTCAAGCTGACGAGCTGCACCTCGGCGCCGGAAATGGCGCCACCTGCCGCGTTGAGCGCTGCGACCGTAGCCGTTGACGCCGTGTTGGTGCTAGCCGTTTCCGTCGCAAGGCATTGAATGTTGGCCGCGCCGCGCGTGAACTGGTACTCGAACAGCACAGACTCGCTGCCGGTGCCGCCCGCGCCCGTGTAACCCAGCGCCGAGACGTAGATTACCGTCCCGATGTCATACGGCCCCGCGAAGGTGGTCGAGTAGTTGCGCCCGTTAATCGCGCCCTGCGCCTGCGTCGTCGCCAGCGTGGGCTGCGAGATGGTGCTAGTGGCGAACTTAAAGCTGGCCGTGTCCGTGTCTGCCGATAGCGTCAAAATGAAATTCCCATTCACGCCGAAGCTGCCCACGACTGACACGAAATCCGCCGACACGCCCACGTCAAACGATTCCACGCCGCCCGCGATGACGGCCACCACGCCGTCCGCGCCAAACGCCGTCACCTCGTATTCGATGTCAAGGAAGCCAGTGGCGGGGAGGCTGGCCGCATAGCTCGCGGTGTACCCGTTGATGGTGCCGCTGGGGTTGGTCGTCGGCGTGGCCGTGGCCACCGTCCACGCGCTCCATGCGCCCCCGTTGGTGCGGTGCCGGAACCGCGCCTGCACAAACCGCCCCTGCGTGTCGCTCACGATCAGCGACACCGTGCCCGTGGTAGACGTTTCAGACACGCCCACCTGCACCGTGGGCACGCGCGCGGGCGGACGATTGACCGTCGGCGGCACGCCGCGCGCCCGGGCTGCGACGACCGGCGTGGCGGCGCTGGTGTCGTACCCGCCCAGCGCGTGGCGCACGCGGTAGAAATACAGCTGGTTGTCGCGCGGCAGGATGTCCACGATGGATTCGGTGGCGCCGTTGACGCGCCCCACCTCGGCATAAGGCCCGGCCAGCAGGAACGCACGCTCGACCACCATGTCCAGCGTCTGATCGCTGGGGAACAGGCCCAGAGCCACGCCCTGGCGCAGGCTCACATCGTCCAGCAGGTCAATGGCCGCCAGCCCGGCGGGGCGCGTGGCCGCCGCGCCGGTCCCGGTCGTCGTGACGCTGCCCGTGCGGAACGGCCCGAAGCTCCCCGCCGCGTCGTATGCGATGGCGAGCTGCCACGTCCCCGCCGACAGCGTGCGAATCGTGGTCGCGGTGGACCCGGCGGGAAGCTCCCCGACAAAATAGGGCGACCAGTTGGCCGGGACGCTGCCGCCGAGGAAGGCAAAGACGGCGATAGGGTAGTCGTTGCTGGTGTTGGCCCAGGCGATGTCCGTGGCCGTCGCGCTCACCGCCGTCGCCGTGATGGCGCCAGGCGTCGGGATGGTGTCCAGCGTCACCGACTGCCACGCGGTCCACGCCGAGGGCCGCCGCTGGAACTGCGTGGTGCGCGCCCGCACATGAACCGTTTGGCCGCTGGCCAATAGCCCCGGCAGATCTACCGCCGCCGTGGGCACGTCCCCGGGCTCGTAGATGGCAAAGGTCGTCCCGTTGCCGGTCGGCGCGCTGGCACCCGTCGCCCACTCCACCTCCACGCCTATCGTGTTTCCGGCGTTGATGGTGCCCGCGTTGGTGATAGTGAACCGCGCCACCAACGTCGGATTGCTTGGGTTCTTGGCCGCCGTGATCGTCGCGGCGGGGCTCACCGGCTGCGCGGCCAGCCCGGAGTCCAGCAGCCGCAGCAGCGGGCCCGTGGGCGTGTCGGTGCGGCGAACCACTTGCATGATGCGCGCGCCGACGCTGCTTTCCCCAATCCGGTAGTTGCGGTTCGGGTAGTGCGGCGCGGCCAGATACACCTCGTCGCCCACTTGCGCGGCGGCGCTCGCGGCGCTGGCCAGCACCTGCACTTCGGCAGCGGCCACGCCACGCCCGAAGCGCGGCACCATCGTCTTGGCGATGGCGTCCAGCGTTAGCGCCGGGGTCGGCGTGAAATCTGCCGCCGTGTGAATCATGCCCGGCACGGTGAACGCCACATCGCGCGCGGCAAACGTCGTGAACGTCGGGTCGTTGCCGTAGTTGGCCGTGATGGACACCTCCGACACCTGGAGTCCGTCCGTATTCACGTTGGCCTGCGCCATGTTGTATTGCAGCACCGCCGGGGCCAGCACCTTCTGCGTGAGCGTCACGGACGAAATGGCCGTCCGCTCGTCCAGCTCAAAGACCACCGGGTCCGCGCTGGCTAGGTCGGCGGCGGCCACGGTGAGCGTCGGCGTGGCCGTGGTGGCAATGCGCGTGCTGACCAGCTCCTGGTTCCCCGCCGTGGTGGTGCGGATGGCTAGACCGAACGGTCCAAGGATGGCGTCTTGCAAGAACTGCTCAATGACCGGAACCTCGGTCATCCGCAGCGCCAGCCGCACCTCCAGCCCGATCAGGGCCTTAAGGCTGGCAATCCACGCGCCGCCGGTGTCGTACTGAATGCGGTTTGCCGACCAGATAGCGGTGACAATGTCCACCGGATGCGCGTCGATGTACAGCGGGCAAGGCTCGGACACCTTGGCGGTGGACAGCGACAGGTACACCGTGGACCCGTTGCCAAACGGGCACGACGGCCAGTAAAAGTTGAGCCGCGCGTATCCCAGCGTCTCGGCGCTCGGCGTGGACGTGCTGACCAAGAGCGCCGACTGCAAGGCGGTCGCGGTTGGGCTGGTGCCCGCATAGACCGTGATGCCGTCCGTGACGGCGGTGCCCGCCTGGTTTAGCTCCCCGAACGCCGTGACGTAGTTGGAACCGCCGCCAAGCAAGGCATACGGATTGACGCGCGCGAACCCGGCGATGAGCGCCGGGACGTTTGGATTCTGGAGGGTGCGCCAGTCGCGGGTAGGCGTGCTGTTGGCGGTGGGCAGGTAGCCTTGCACGAAATCCGCGAACCAGTTGGGGCCGCCCGCGTTGTACAGCCGGTACTCCCACCCGCCGCGCGCCTTGACCGGCCCGAAATCCGCCGTCACCGGCCCGCCCGTTAGGCACCCGCGCGTGGCGTAGCTGCCAAGGGTCGCGCCCGAGAAGATCGGCTGCGTCCGCTCCACGCGCCGCGTATCGCCCACGGTGATGGCCCAGCGCACCGGCGACACCAGCCGCACGTTCAGGATGTACCCGGTCTGGAGCGGCTGCCACGCTCCGCCGTTGGCGCGGTACTCGACGAATGCCCGGCGCCCCAAGAGCTGCTGGAGCGCCGCCGCGTCCTCGAGGGCGTTGGTCACCACGCGGATCGTGCCGGTGCCGTCCGTGCCGGTGGCCGCGTCCGCCACCTCGACCACATACGCGCCCGTCCGCACGGCCCCCGTCACCGGGTCCAGCTCTTGCCCGTCCCCGCTTGGCGGGGCGGCGATGTAGGGGTTAGTGCCGGTGGGGACGCTGGTGATCGTCAGCGCGTCGGCGGTGCCGTTTGGAAACGCAACCGTTGAGGCGTTGCGGATGCGGAGCTGGTACTCCAGCAGCGTGTTAGGCATAGTCGCACAGCATATCGGCGCCCGGGCTCGCCAGGTTGATCAGCGAGAGCTGGAGGGTGTACGTCAGGAAGGTGTTGTCCTGGAACGCGAGCGACACGTCGCCCTCAGGGTCCAGCCCGCAAGTGGTGTAGACCCGCGCGGCGTTGTCGGTGGTCGTCACGCTGCACGTCCCGCCGCCTTGCAGGTGCCGGATAAGGCGCAGCGCCGTCCCTTGCGCGCTGGCGGGGATGTCGCGCATCTCAAAGCTGGCGCCGTAGTCCACGCGAAAGGTGAACATATGCCGGGCGCCCGTGGCCAGCGCGACCGCCGTGTCGCCCACGCGCCGCGTGAAGGGCGTCCACGATGCGAAGCGCGAGCCGACGCCCGCCGCCGTGGCCGTAAGCCCGTTGTCCAGCGTGGCGCTGGTGCCGTCGTTGAATGTGATCGAAGCCACTAGGCCCCCATGATGTTGCCGCGCCGGTTGGCGTTGCGGATCAGCTCCTGCATCTGGCGCTGCGCCTGCGGATCGTTCGGCCCGATGATGGTGACGGCTACAGGCGCCATGGCCGACACGCTGGACGCGCTGGACGCCATCGTGGGGCCAAAGGTGAGGCCGGGAAGGGTAGTGCCCCCAGCGCCCGGCGCGGTGGCCATGTAGCTGCCGCCAACAGCCCCGGCGCCACCTCCGCCGCGTCCGCTGGTGTTGTTGAAAATGGCACCGCCCGCCGCCTGCAATGACGCGCCGATGGCGATAATGCCAAGCGCCGCCGCCACCCCAAGTGGGCCAGGCGCGGAAATGAATTTCCACAGCTTGCTGATGGCGAGTGCCGCCGCTAGCGCCTTGGTGCCAAATTGGACCATCATGGACCCGAGCCCTGAAATCATCGTGGCCGCCAGCGCCGCGAAGCCCGCGCTAATGCTGCGCGAGGCCAGCCCCACGGCAAACGCCTGCTGGAGCCCCTGCGCGATGGCGCTGGCAAAGGATTGGGCGATGAAGTCCCGGAATGCCTCGGCTGACTGCAAGATGGCGAGGTCCGCCGCCGCCTTGGCCGTCTGCACGCCCGCCTGCACCTGCGCCACGATGTTGGCCGAAACGCTGCCAATCATGCCGGGCACAAAGCCCGTCGCCGCGCTGGTCGCGGGGGCGCCCGCCATGCGCCGCGCCTGTTCCTGCACTTGCTTGGCGCGGAGCTTTTCCTGCTCGCCCTCCCACCACGTCAGCAGCTTCCCCCATTCCGCCTTCAGCTCGGCGCTGTCCTCGGCCATCTGCTTGGGCGCGTCCTTGGCAAAACGCACGAACTCCCGCGCTTTGGGAGCCGCCTTGAACAGCCCGTCCGCCATAGAGCCAAACGCGCCAGCCGTTTGGATCGCGCTGCCGCTCATCTTGGCGATGAAATCAGCGCCCTGCTGGGACGTGGTGCCGATGTCCTGGATGGGCTTTTTCAGCCGCTCGGCCTCAAGGCGCAGCGCGCGAATGTCGTCGGTGACGCCCCGGTAGATCTCGGGGTAGATCGCGCCGTGCTCCATGCCGCGCAAGATGCGGAAGAACCCGGTAAACTCGGCATACGCGCCTTTCACCATCACCACCAGCCCGCTAATCTCGCGGGTCACCGTGGTCGCCATGCGTCCCAGCACGCCTAGCACCGTCACGATGCCCTCGGCGGCGCCGGTCACCTTGGACATCTCGCCCACGGCCACGGTAAGCTGGTTCATGAGCTGCGTAAAGGCGCCACCGATGGTGGTGGGCATCTTGGCGAACTCGTCGGACAGCTTGGTGTTATTCAAGATCGCGCGCGCAAACACCTGCGACGACATCTCGCCCGCTATCACCGCGTTGCGGAGTTGGGATACCGTCATGCCGAGGCTTTCCGCCGCCGCACGCGCGAGGCGCGGGGTGCCCTCAAGGATGCTGTTGAACTCCTCGGCCCGCACGGTGCCGCCGCCCAACGCCTGCCCGAGCTGCATAAGCGCGCCCGCTGCTTGCCCGGCTGACGTGCCGGATATGGTCAGCGCCTGGCTCACCTGCTTGGTGAAGTGCAGCATTTCCTGCTGGCTAAACCCCAAGTCGTCAGCCGACAGCGCGATGCGCCCATAAAGGTCCGCCACCGCCTCCAGCGGTACCCGCTGGTCCTGCGCGATTTTGAGGAGCTGCGCCTGCACCATGGCCAGCTCGGCGGCGCTATCCGTCGTGAGTTGCAGCCGCGCCGTCATGGTTGCGTAGCCGTCTGCCATACGGACCAGCTCCCGCACGCCCAGCGTGGCGGCGGCCTGCATGGCAAAGGCCTTGAGCTGCTTGGAGAGGCCATTCACGGCGGAATCCATCGCCGTGGCCTCCTTGCCCGCATCCTTCATGGACGCCTTTAGCTTGTCGATGGCGGCCTTAACCGTAGCGGCTCCGGTTTCCTTGAGCCCCACCGACATCGAAAACACTTCAGCCATTTACGCCTCCACCGGCTGCGCCACCGGGACGAGGTGCGCGTGCTGCTCGACCATGGCCGACAGCCGCGACCGCTGCGCGTCCAGCATCCGCGTGAGCCGACCCGCCGCCTTGAGGTAGCGGAACTCGGCCTTCTGTAGGCTCGCGGGCTCGTGAAATGCAACGGCGACGAGGCCCGCTAGGTCTGTCCGCTCACCCATGCGCTCCACCGCCGCCTCCTTGTCCATCGCCATGATCTCGCCCCACGCCCACAGCGTCAGGGCGAACGATTCCCCCGCCACCTCGCGCACCGGGCGCCCCGTCTCGCGGGCGACCTGCACGATGACCCGCTGCACATATTGCGAGACGGTCCACGGCACGGCGACTGCCCCCGCCGTGCCGCGACCTAGTTTCCCGCTCCGCTCTCCGCTCCGCTGGTCGTTCCTTCCGGCCCAGCCGCCGGTCCCGCCTTCTCCACCTGCGCCGCCAGCATGGCCTCCACGTCGGCCACCGCGCCGCGCGTCAGGCTCACCAGCGCGCCAAGTTGCTCGACCGACAGCCGGTCCACCTCGTCGGCCTTGAGTCCGGGCACGCAGACCCGCACCACGTCCAGTAGCGCGCCCAGCATCCCCACGCCGCTCGGGTCGTTGTCCTGCACAACGGCCAGCTTGTGGGCCGCCGCGCCGGTCAGGGGGCGCACCAGCAGCTCCCGCCCGAACAGGCGCACGCGGGGCAGGGCGTCCTCGGACGTGAGGGCGTCAAGGTCGATGGTGCGGACCATTACACCGCCGCCAGATATTCGATGCGGAACGGCGCCGTGCCGGTGGTCGTGCCGCTCACCGACATATCCAGCCGCGCCTCGATCTCGATGGCGATGGCCACCTCCGCGTTATCCTGCGAGGTCACGTCGTACTTGGTCAGCAGGGCCGCCGGAAACCGCACCTGCACATACGCGCCGGAACCGCGCTGCCAGATGGCGCGCACGTCGGTCAGGTAGTCGCCCGAGGCCAGGAATAGCGCCGCCGCCTTGGGCTGGTAGCTGGTCGAAGCCGTCCACGCGCCCGACGCGACCACCGTAGCGCCGGGCTCGATCTGGCCCACGTTCGTGGTGGAGAGCTGAATGACGGTGCCCGAGAGCTTGGGCATAAACATCGCCTTGCGGTCCAGCAGCCGCACGGGCGAGCGGCGCCCGTCAAACTCGACGTTGCGGTACTCGGTGCCGGGATCGAACTTCAGGCCCCCCGTGGTGGCGCCGAACACGGTGGCGCCGACGTACAGGACGCCGCTGTCGATAATGACGTCGGACGGGAGGGTGCTGGTGTAGCCGGTCAGCGGGGCAGTCATGGTGTCCTCGGGGAGCGGGGGGTTACGGGTAGGCTATGGGGAGCAGGACGGGGCCGCTACGGGCTGCGTGGCCTATTCGGCGCGGTCAGTCAATAGCTGCGGCCACAGGTACAGGTCGTACTGACCCACGACGCCCACCACGGTGGAGTCGGCGGGGTCGGTGAATTGCGGGATGGTGTATCTCCGCCGGTTGCGGCTGACCGTCAGCCCCGCCGTGGCGTCGGTGTAGCTCAACAGGCATTGGTCCACGATGTCCATGGCGGACTCGACCAGCGGCAGTTGCGCCTCGGGGCGCCCGATGGCCTGCACCTCCAGCGTGGCCGTCTCGCGGTAGCCGTTGAACCCCGGCGTGGTGGTGCGGTCCAGCAGCAGCGTGATATACGGGAACAGCGGCGGCTCGGGCTGCGCGCGGACGTAGAGGCGCTCCCCGCCGAGGTAGTCCACCAGCCGCTGGCCGCTCGGGCTGATGTATTGCAGCATGAGCCAGCGCAGGCGGGCGTACAGGGCTACGGTGCTGCTGGTGTTGTCGCGCGGCAGGGTGCCAGGGACCACCCAGCGCGGTAGGCCGGTCACGTCGGTCATGTCATGTACCGCTTGAGGGTCTTGGCGAACTCGGCTTGGATGGCGTTAACCTGCGCCAGGTACGTCGGCACCCAGATGCGGACCCGCTCGCGCTTGCGCGTGAACGTGTTGGTGTGGCCAAGCTCCCAGTAGAGCGGAAACACCAGCTTGGTGCCCACATAAAGCGTCCATCCGTTATTCCAGCGCGGCCTTGAGGCCTTGATTGATTGCCGCACTTGGCCGGTGCGATACTTGCCGCCCTTGTAATAGCTGTCCCCGTGCGCCTTTTTCAGCTCCCGCACCAAAAGCTGGCCGCCAGCCGCCAGCGCCATGCGGGCGGCCTCGCGGTAGCGGTCCTGCACTCGGCGGCTGCTGTCGGTAAAGGTGACGGGCACGGGCTCAAAGGTTGACGTATCGGGGCTGTGCGACGATGACGGGCAGCACCGCCCGCAGCTCGGACGAGGCCCCGGCCACGGTGATCTGGTACACCGTCTGGCCTACGTAGGCCGCCAGGTTGGCCACCTGCGCGGGCGTCAAGACGGCGTAATAGACGCCCGGCTTGAGCCCCGATTCGGTCAGCGTGATACCCGACAACCCCGACACCGGCGACGCCCCCGCCGTGTCGGTGGCGAACGTCACCGTGGCCGGTACGCCGGTCCACACCTCGAACGCGTCCGTGGCGGGGCTGTAATAGCGCAGCTCCTGCCGCACCAGCCAGCCGTTCGCCAGGTAAATCGTTTTGCGCTGCTCAATCACCGCTCCCCCGTGAAGAATGCGACGTACTGCTGGCCCTCGGACGTGTCACGCGCCACCGTGGCGGGCTCGGACGTGTCGGCCATGACCTGCTGCGCCGTGCGGCTGACATCGCGCGCGCGGATGGCGGGCTCGGATCGGTCCACGATGCGGAAGCGAAGCGGCGCGGTCATTCGCAGAGGGCGCCAGGCGCCAGCGTGCGGTTGGCCACGGTGAACCAGCGGCACGGGTGCTGCCCCGTGT
>JBBAPJ010000064.1:3902-14115 GCA_040400855.1 Rubrivivax sp. | reverse complement strand
GCGGGCTATGCGGCCTGAGAAGCCCGTGCAGCGCCCAGGCCCGCCGGTCGACCGGGGCGATCAGCGGTGGCCCCGGCAGGGTCTCATCGACCGGTCCACAATGCGCGCATGTCGCACGTCACTTCTCCTTCTTCTGCGCGCCGGCGCCTCATCGGCCTGGCTGCTGCCGCCTGCCTGCCGTTCGTGAGCCCCTCCGCACGCGCCATCGAGGAACCCTCGTACACCGTCGAGCGCAAGCTCGGCGAGGTCGAGATCCGCGCCTACGCGCCCTACGTGGTGGCCGAGGTCGTCGTGCCGGGTCCGGCCGAGAGCGCCGGCAACCGCGCCTTTCCGCTGCTGGCGGGTTACATCTTCGGCCGCAACAAGGGCGAGCGGAAGATGGCGATGACGGCGCCGGTCACGCAGACGACTGCGCCGATGAAGATGGAGATGACCGCGCCCGTCACGCAGACCACCACGGACGGTGGTTACGTGGTGCAGTTCGTGCTGCCTCGCGAGGTGACCATCGACCGCGCACCCGAGCCGCTGGATCCGCGCGTCAAGGTGCGCGAGGTGCCCGCGGCGCGCTGGGCCACGATCACCTTCTCGGGCTTCTGGTCGCAGGAGAACTACGAACGGCACCTGGCGCAGTTGCGCGAGGGCCTGGCTTCCGCGGGCCTGCAGGTTCAGGGTGACCCGATGTGGTCGCGCTACGACGCGCCCTGGAAGCCCTGGTTCATGCGCCGCAACGAGATCTGGCTCTCGCTGAAGTAGCCTCGGGCGCGAGCCCGTGAGGCCTCTGGCGCTCAGCGGTCGACGGAAAGGGCAGCTTGCACCGCCCGCAGGCGAGCCTGCACGTCGCCTGCCGCGTGCACCCACCGCATCCCGAACTCGCGCAGGAGCTGCACGGTCAGTGCCTGCTGGCGGGCGCTGAAGCCGGCATCGCGGCGCGCGCCGTCCTGCACGAAACCGAAGTCGAGCGCGCACAGCACGGTCAGGTCGTAGGGCCGGCGCGCGAGGGCCCTGAGCTCGGCCGGCGCGTGTCCGTGGTCGAGCAGGCAGTACACGAGCGTGGTCAGCGCCGAGGTGTCGCACACCACCCAGGCCTCGGAGTCGCCGCGCCGCGCGGCGGCCAGGCGCGCGCCTTCCAGGGCTTCCTCCTCGCGCCGGACCTGCTCGCGAGCGACCTGGAGGAGCAACTCCACGCCGAAGGTGCCGCCCACGTCCAGCCACAGCTCGCGCCCGTACTCCGCCACGAAGGGCGCACCGAGTTCGGCGGCCAATGCCCGCGCCAGCGTGGTCTTGCCCGCGGACTCGCCGCCCAGCAGGCACAGGCGGCGCGTGCGCGGGGCTTGCGACAGGTCCGGCAGGTCCGGCAGGTCGGGCGAGCCCTCGCCTGCGAGGGCCGAGCGGCCGTCCACGTCGTACAGCGGCCCGGGGCTCATGGCGCGCGCACCTCGGCGGCGGGCACGTCGGAGGCACGGGCCGCCGCGACGCCGTCGCGCCGCGGGTCGGCCCCGCCGATCCAGCCGCCCGCATCGAGCCGGATGAAGGCGGCGCCGCTGAGCAGCGTCGTCTCCTCCACCACATGCCCACGGGCACGCAACGGTGCAGCCAGTGCCGCCGCCGGCGTGCCGGCCTCGAGCTGCACCGTGCCGGCGAGCGACAGGCTCTGGTGGCTGCGCGAGACGGCCTGCGCAGGCGTGCGGCCATTGGCCAGCATCTCCACCAGCGCGCGCGCCACGTAGTCGACGATCGGCCCGCCTCCGGCTGCGCCGCCGGCTGCCACTGGCCGGCCCTGGGCATCGAAGACGATGACCGGCGCCATCGAGGTGACCGGCCGCTTGCGCGGCTCCATCTGGTTGGCCAGGCGCTCGCCCGGGCGCGGGGCAGCGCTGAAGTTCGTGAGGGCGTTGTTGAGCACGAAGCCGTCGACCATCAGCCGGGCGCCGAAATTCAGGTTGTTGGTCGTCGTCACCGACGCCACGTTGCCGCGCCCATCGGCCACGACGATCTGGCTCGTCTGCCCGTGCACCGTGCCCTCGGGGTCGCTCGACAGGCCCGCCACCGACTGTGGCGGGCGCCCCGCCTCGGCCTTCGGGTTTGCGCGCGCCGCATCGATCAGGCGCGCGCGCTCGAGCAGGTAGGCCGGGCTCGCGAGCGCGGCCGTGGGCACGGGCACGAAGTCGGGGTCGCCCACGTGCAGCCGGCGATCGGCCTGTGCCAGTCGCGCCGCCTCGGCGTACAGGTGGGCCACCTGCGGATCGTC
The DNA here is from genome assembly GCA_040400855.1 of Rubrivivax sp. Lineage (GTDB taxonomy): Bacteria > Pseudomonadota > Gammaproteobacteria > Burkholderiales > Burkholderiaceae_C > Rubrivivax. The sequence continues at coordinate 11,867 of JBBAPJ010000064.1, read as the reverse complement.
GAGGTCGAAGCGACCCGCCGCGCGCGCCTCAAGCAGCTGCAGGGTCTGCAGCACCGTCAGCCCGCCGAAGGAGGGCGGGGCCATGGTGCACACGCGGTAGGTGAGGAAGGGCCCGCACACCGGCTCGCGCTCGACCGGGCGGTAGGCGCGCAGGTCCTCTGCCGTCATGAGGCTGGGCCGGAAGCCCTGTTGCGCCGCGGCGACGATGCGCTCGGCCGCACCCTGGGCGAGGAAGGCCGCCGGCCCGCCCTCGGCCAGACGCCGCATCGTGGCGCCGTAAGCCGGGTTCGTCAGCCGCGTGCCCACCGGCAGCGGCTGGCCCTGCGCGTCGAAGTAGGCGGGCGCCAGCCTGGCCAGGGCTGGCCGGGCCTCGGGCTGCGAGAGCACCGCGTGCAGGTAGCGCGGCATCCCGAATCCCTGCTCGGCTGCCTCGATCGCAGGCTCGAAGAGCTCGCGCCAGGGCAGCCGGCCGGCGCGCTGGTGGGCCTGGGCGAACACCGCCACGGTGCCTGGAACGCCCACGCTGCGACCGCCGCGCTGCAAAGGGTCGGAGGGCAGCAGCTGGCCGTCGGTGTCGGTGCGCAGGCTGGCCGTGGCCCGCGACGAGGCTGCTGCCAGCCCGTCGAGCGAGCTCAGGCGGCGAGCAGCCGCATCCCACATCAGCACGAAGCTTCCTCCGCCCGGGCCCGAGGCGTGCGGCTCCACCAGCCCGAGCACCATCTGCGCGGCCAGCGCGGCGTCCACGGCCGAGCCGCCGCGCTCGAGCATGCGCAGCGCCGCGCGGGTGGCCAGCGGGTGGGCGGTGGCGGCCATCTGGGTGGCCGCAGCCGGCGTGGCCGGCTGCAGGCGGGAGGTGCCCGGGGCCGTCGTGCAGCCCCCCAGCCAGCCCAGGGCCAGCATGGCCGCCGCAGCGGTGGACAGGACAGAGCGGTAAGGGTGGATCATCGAAGGGGCTCCGGCGCACCAGGGCGAGCGCACACGAGGCCGCGCAGTGTAGAGGGGGATCGCGAGGCCCTTAGGATGCTCGGCCATGCTGAAGCTCGTGCTCATCGCCTGTGCGGCCGTTCTGGCCGTCGTGTTCCACGCCGGGTCGGCCCGCGCCAGCGCGGCCGCCAACCCCGCGGGCATCGACTGGGTCGAACTGCCGGGATTCGCCATCGCGCGCACCGAGATCACCGTGGCGCAGTTTCGGCGCTTCGTGCAGGCCACGGGCACCGTCACGCAGGCCGAGCGTACGGGTGGCGGAGAGGTCTACGAGGCGGGCTGGGTGCGCAAGCCCGGCTGGCACTGGGCTTCGCCCTTCGGCGGCGATCCGTCAAGGGTGGCGGGCGACGAGCCTGCCGCGCACCTGACCTACCACGAGGCGCAGGCCTTCTGCCGCTGGGCCGGCGGGCGCCTGCCCACCGACGCCGAGTGGACGAGCGCGGCCTACACCGAGCAGCGCGCCGCCCCTTCCGCGCCGTTGCAGCGCGGGCGCACCTACCCCTACCCCACGGGGGACTCGCCGGCCGGCGCGCAGTGCCTGGCTGACTGCGGCGAGGCAGCGATGCAGCGCGCGCAGCGGCACGGTGCGGCGCTCCTGCGCGGCCACGGCCATGCGCGGGCCGGCACCACGCCCGCCGGCGTCAACGGGCTGCACGACATGGGTGCCAACCTGTGGGAGTGGGTGGACGAGCCGCGGGGAGCCAGCGGCAACGCCGAGCGGCGCACGCGCGGAGGCTCGTGGTGGTACGGCAGCTCGCAGATGCGCGCCACGCACCTGCAGGGCAAGCCAGCCGACACGGCCGTGGTCTACATCGGCGCGCGCTGCGTGCGCTGAAGTCCGCCGCGCGCCGGCACTGCGGCCTCCCGGCCCGCTGCACCTGCCCGGCCGGCGGAGCCTCAGGCCATCAACCGCGCCAGCACGCGCGGCGAGCCATCTGGCGCGGTGCCGAGCACGAGGCCCTCGCCCGAGTCGGAGTGCTCGCCGGTGAGGGCCGACAGCACGAACATGTGCGTCACCCAGGCCTCGAAGCGCCCGGGCTGCCGCACCGTCGCCGACAGCGCCTGACGCAGCGCAGCCAGTGATTCGCGGGTGGTGTTCTCGCCCTGGCCCACCGGCGAGCCCAGTGCCGCCCACACCTGCGGCGCACCGAAGGCGAGCGTGGCCGTGTCCACGCATCGGCACCAGGGACTGCTGCGCACGCGTGCGGGCTTCAGGCCGCGGGCGCTGAACCACTGGCCGATGCGCCGGGCCTGCGCGCGCCCGTCGTCGTCGAGGTTGCGCTGCGTGCGACAGTCATCCAGCCGCATGCCGGGCGGATCGAAGGTGCCCGGTGCGCGCGCGTGGCGAAAGGCGATCACGACGCCGCCACGGCGCAGCAGCGCCTCCACCTCCGCCGCGCCGGCCTGGGCCGACGCAGCGAGCAGCGTCCCGCCGGCCAGGGCCTTGGCCGCTGCCCGGCCGCCCACGGCCGCCGGCGCACCGACCACCAGCGCGCGCCGGGTCAGGCCGCCGCGGGCGCCGTCCTTCACGCCGGCAGCCTTCCGCGCAGCGCCTGCGCCACCTCGCTGGCCTGCCACACCGCGATGCGGTGCTGCGCGGCAAAGGGCCGCGCGGTGTCGGTGAGCTCGCCCAGCGCGATCAGCAGCGCATCGGGTGCCTCGCGCGCCTCGCGCGCGGCCTGCAGCGCGCGCAGCGTCTCCAGGCCCACGCGCGCGGATTTCCAGCGCCGCGCCGCCACCACCATCTGCCGGCCCTTGCGCTCGAGCACGAAGTCCACCGGCTCGCGCGTGCCGCGCTCCACCTGCCAGCCATCGCGCTCGAAGGCGGCGTGCAGCGCATCGGCAAAAGCCGGCCAGGTGGCCTGCGTCAGCGCCTCCTGCGTGCGGGCGATCTCGGCCGGGCTCGGGGCGTGGCGCTGGCGCCAGGCCGCCAGCGCGGCGATCACGAAGAATGGCGCGCCCGTGAGCGGTGCCACGCCACGGTAGGCCTCGGGCAGCAGTGCCGTGGCGATGAGGCCGAGCACCGCGCCCACCGCAAGGCTCACCCACCAGCGCGAGCGCAGCAGCACGGCGAACAGCGAATTCCTGGGGAGCTTGAAGGCCATGGGTCGGCAGTCTAAGGTGGCGGGCAGTGCTCAGGCCGGGCCCGCCTCGAACACCGATTCGGGCACGAGCCGCACGAGCGAGGCAGCCTCCTGCACCGTCCCGAAGAGCCAGGTGTCCACGTCCTCGGGCTCGATTGGCACCACCGAGCGCTTGTCCTGGGCGTCAGCCGGCAACTGCGGGTCGGGCTTGTGCATGCGGCGCATCAGCGGGTGCGCATCGGCATTGAGCGTGAGCATGGTGTAGCTCTCCACGACCTCGCCCGTGGTGCGGTCGACCCAGGTGTTCCACAGGCCGGCCAGGCCGAAGGGGTCGCCATCGGCGCGCCGGAAGCGCCACCACACGTTGCGCCCGGTCTCCCAGCATGGCTCGTCGAACCACTCGGCCGGGATCAGGCAGCGCTGCCCGCGGGCCCAGGGCTGGCGGTAGCTGGCCTTGGCGCCCAGTTCCTCGAAGCGTGCGTTGTTGGTGGAGTAGGGCAGCTTCGCCGCCTTGGCAAACCACGGCACGAGCGCCCACTGGCCGACGACGAGCTCGCGCTCGGGCGCCGAGGCCTCCCGGGCCGCGCGGATGAAGGGCCCCTGCGCACGCGGGAACACCGGCCCGGGCGGGAAGCTCACGCTCGCCTGGCGCGGCAGCCAGCGGCGCACCACCTCCTCGGGGCGTGGCGGGGCGTATCGGTTGCACATGGGAGTGGCTGCGAGGGCCCGGCGAAGTCTAGCGGCGCGCGCGCCTGCTCCCGCGCAAGCCGGCGCAGCCGGGTCGACGGGTCGATTACGATCCCTGTCCTCACCCCACGAACCCCGGCGGGCGCCCGCCCAGGAAGGCCGTTGACGACACCTCGCGCGAAACGCTGGCTGAGTGCTGCGCTCCTGGTTGCCGCGGGTGGGGCGGCCTGCGCCGCACCGCTGCCTGGCAAGCGCCTGGACGTCGAGGCTGCCGCGGCTCCGGTGGCGGCGCTGGTGTGCCCCGTCGTGCCGCCCAGGCGGCCCGCACCGCCGCCGCCGGGGGCGCCGCAGCCCCCGCCTGAGCCCACCGAGCTGCCCGAGGAAGCCGAGGTGCAGCGTGCGCTGGAAGGCGAACCTGGCGCCCCTCCCGGCGTGACGGGCCCCTTGCGGCTTCCGCCCGGGGCGCAGGACGCCTGGCCGCCCGCCCCCACGCCCGAGCGCCCGCTGCGCATGGCCTTGTGGGGCGACAGTCACCTCGCAGCCGGCTTCTTCACCGAGGAGCTCGCCCGCCTGCTCGGGCCGGTGGACACGCTCGCGCTGCCTCGGCTGCTGCCAGCGGGCTTCGGCCATGCCGGGGTGCGCGGCCTCGTGCGGCGCGGCTGCATCAGCGGCCCCTGGGCCCGCGAGAGCGCACATGCGAGCGCGGCAGCTGCCCGGCAGCCCGGCCCGGGCCTCGTGAGCCTGGTCAACCGCAGCCCCGGGGCTGAGCTCGCCTGGGACCTGCGCGACGCCAGGGGCGAGCCCCGCCACCGCCGCCTGCAGCTGCTGTACACGCCGGCGCAGATGCGCGTGACGCTGGAGCTCTCGGTGGACGGGGCACCGCCTCGCGTGGTGGAGCTCGAGGCCGGGCCGGCTGCGGCGGCCACCCTCGAGCTGGTCTCGACCGGACAAGCCCTGTCGGTCCTGCGCCTGCGGGTGCGCGAGGGCGCGCTGCGGCTGCAGGGGCTCCTGCTCGGTGAGGGTGAGCCGCCTGCGCAGCCGCTGCAGATCGACCTCTTCGGCTACCCGGGAGCCACCGTGGCGGGCTGGGCGAACGCGGACGGCGAGGCGCACGCGGCCTGGTTCGGCACCCGGCGCTACGACCTCGTCGTGCTCGCCTACGGCACGAACGAGGCGAACGATCCGGGCTTTCGTGCCGACGCGTACCGCACCCAGCTGCGTCAGGCGGTGGACAGGCTGCGCGAGCGATTCCCCGAGGCGAGGTGCCTGCTCATCGGCCCGGGTGACCGGGGCGTGCGCGTGCCGCGCAAGCGCACCCGGGTGGATCTGCTGCGCCACGCGCGCGTGCACGCACAGGTCACGAGCGTGCAGCAGGAAGTCGCACGCGCAGCGGGTTGCGCCAGCTGGAGTGCCCAGGAGGCGATGGGCGGGGCCGGCAGCGCCTACCAGTGGGTGCGCCGGCAGCCGGCCTGGATGGCCGCCGACCTGATCCACTTCACGCCCGCCGGCTACCGTGAGCTCGCCCGGCGCCTGGCCGCTGACTTCGGGTGGACCGCAAGATGAGCTCGCGTGCGCAAGGGTGGTGGCGGGCCCTGCGGCATGCGCTTGCCGCCCTCGGTGCCGCGGCGCTGGTGGGCGTGGTGGTTCTCGTGGCCTTCCCGCCCGTGCGGGCACGCGCCGAACTCGCGCTGCTGGACTGGATGACGCGGCGTGCCATCGCCGAGGTCGAGCAGGAGCTGGGGGTGTCGGCCGATCGCGGTGCGGCCCTGCGCGCGGCAGCCATCGATCCGGCCTCGCTGCCACCGCCACAGGCGGCCGTGGCGTCGCACCTGGCCGCCCGCTACCGCGTCGCGGCCGAGCCCATGGCCGCGCTCGTGGCCGAGGCCTACCGGCTCGGCCCGAAACTCGGCCTGCAGCCGAACCTGCTGCTGGCCGTGGCGGCGGTGGAGTCCAACTTCCATCCCTATGTGCAAAGCTCGGCTGGCGCCCAGGGCCTGATGCAGATCATGACCCGCGTGCACCGCGCGCGGCTCGACGCCGAAGGCGGCGAGCACGCCGTCTTCGATCCGCTGGTCAGCCTGCGCGTGGGAGCAAAGATCCTGCACGACTGCGCCAAGCTCACCGGCTCGCTCGAGGAGGGCCTGCGCTTCTACCTCGGCGGCTACTCGGTGGACCGTGACACGAGCCAGGGTTACCTGGAGCGCATCCGCGAGATCCAGCAGCCGCTGGACCAGCTCAGCCCCCCGCCCCGTGCCGCCTCACGCTGAACCAGGCGTGGGCCCGGCCACGGGCCACCTGCACGCCCCGCGCCTGCCCGGCCTGGACGGGCTGCGCGGCGTGGCCGCGCTCGGCGTGATCGCCTACCACCTCGAGCTCGGCGTGCTGCCGGCGGGCTTCCTGGGCGTGGACCTCTTCTTCACGATCTCGGGCTTCATCATCACGTCGCTGCTGCTGCGCGAGTTCGAGGGCGGCGGCCGCGTGGCACTGGGGGCCTTCTGGATGCGGCGCGTGCGCCGGCTGGTTCCGCCGACCTTCGCCCTCGTCGCGGTGGCCCTGGTGCTCACGCCCGTGCTCGCGCCCGAGGCGCTGCCGCGGCTGCGGGCGGATGTGCCTGCAGCGCTCGCCTTCGTCTCGAACTGGTGGCAGCTCGGCACCGGGCAGTCGTACTTCGAGGCCTGGGGGCCTGCGCCGGTGCTGCAGCACCTGTGGTCGCTGGCGGTGGAGGAGCAGTACTACCTCGTGTGGCCGCTGCTGGCCGTGGCGCTGCTGCGCCGGGGTGGCCGACGCGCGCTGGGGGCGGTGGCGCTGGCGCTGGCGCTGGCCAGCAGCATGGCCATGGCGTGGCAGTTCGCCAGCCTGGCGCCAGGTGCCGACCCGAGCCGCGCCTACCTCGGCACCGACACGCACGCGATGGGCCTGCTGCTGGGCTCGGCGCTGGCCTGCGCGGCCCAGCCCTGGGCCCCGCGCGGGCCGCTGCCGGGCGTGGACGCGCTGGCGGGCGTGGCGGCGCTCGCACTGCTGGCGATGATGGTGCTGCTGCACGGTGCCTCGCCGGCCCTCTACCTGGGGGGCTTCCTGCTGGCTTCGGCGGGGGCTGCCGTGCTGATCCTGTGCGGGCTGCAGCCGGGCACGGTCGTGCAGCGCCTGCTGGAGTCCGCACCGATGCGCTGGGCCGGCACGCGCTCGTTCGCGCTGTACCTGTGGCACTGGCCGGTGGCGGTGTGGATGCCGCTGGCGCGCGGCGACGCGCTCGAGACGGCGGCCGTGACGCTGGCCCGGCTGGCCTGCACGGCCGCGGCCGCCGAGCTCAGCTACCGGCTGATCGAGGAGCCCTTGCGACGCGCCGGCCCGAACCCGCTGGGCCGGATGCACACGCGAGCCGTGGCTGCCGGCGCCGCGCTCGGCCTGGCGGGCCTGGCGATGGCCCGCCTCGGCTCCTGGCCCCCTGCCGCACCGACGGCCGCGCAGGCCTACTTCCGCACGGCCTGGCTGCCCGAACCTGCGCCCGCGCGCCTGCGCGGCTCACCCCTGGCGCCCGAACCCGATGCCGTCCCTGCGCGCCGCTGGGAGGGCCCGGCCCACGCGGCCGTGGCCGTGGCCGGCAACCACGTCACGGTGATCGGCGACTCGGTGATGCTCGGCGCACGCATCGTGCTCGAGCAGGCGATGCCGGGGTTGTCCGTGGACGCCGAGGTCGGCCGCCACGTGTGGGATGCGCCGGGCGTGCTGCGCCGGCTGCGCGAGCGGCTGGCGCTGGGCGAGACGGTGGTGCTGCACCTGGGCACGAACAGCCTCGTGGCCGAGCGCCAGCTGCGCGAGGTGCTGGAGTCGCTGGCTGACCGACCGGCCGTGGTGCTCGTGAATGCCCATGCGCGTCGGCCCTGGATCGGGCCAAACAACATGCTCATCTCGCGCGTGGCGCCGGACTATGCGAACGTGCGCGTCGTCGACTGGGCGGCGTTGGCCGAGGCCCACCCCGGCTACCTGGTGGACGACGGGGTGCACCTCAGCGTGGCGGGCATGCGTGGCCTGGCCCATGCGCTGGCGCAGGCCGTGGCACCCGCTGCATCTATCCGCTGAGCCGATCGGCTGCAGCGGTCGGCGCCGGCCGGCCTCACTCGCCGCCGTTGCGCGCCCGCTCCGCCATCACCACGCCCTCGGCCATGACGATGCCTTCGGCCATGACGATGCCCTCGGCCATGACGATGCC
>JBBAPJ010000064.1:0-3802 GCA_040400855.1 Rubrivivax sp. | reverse complement strand
CCTCGGCCATGACGATGCCTTCGGCCATGACGATGCCCTCGGCCATGACGATGCCTTCGGCCATGACGATGCCCTCGGCCATGACGATGCCCTCGGCCATGACGATGCCTTCGGCCATGACGATGCCCTGGCCGGTCAGCATCTGGCCGGCACCTCCGCGCACCCAGTCGCGCACCATGCTCACCGGGGTGCCGAACAAGGTGCGGCCCGATCCCGTGAACAGGCGCGAGGCGACGACGACGCCTTCGGTCAGCAGCGGCTGGTGGTGCGCCGCTTCGATGCTCACCGACACGACTGGCCCGGCGTCGACCGGCTTTGCGGGCAGTACCGCGATCGCCGGCCCAGGCACGGGCACCGGCGCGGTGGGCTGCGTACCACGCAGCACCTGTGTCGTCATGACGCCCCTGGACACGCCCCCCACGTTGCTGACGGCTCCGGCGTTCGATCGGCCCGCCACGGGAGGCACGGACGTCACCGGCATCGGGCGCAGGATGATCTCCGTGCCCGTGGGCCGCGACGCGTAGGAGACCCGCGTGGTGAGGACGCTGCGCGGCCCCCAGACCACGCCTGGATTCCAGATGGGCTGCATGCTGGTGAACAAGGCCTGTCCGGAGACCACCTGGTTGCCGCCGACGAACACCATCTGGCTCCAGTTGATGGCCGACGGCATCCCGGGGTTGAAGGACGCCGGCAGCGTGGGTGTGGCCAGCAGGCTCGCGCCCGGCTGCAGCGAGCCGCTGGCGATCTGGGTGGCGATGTCCTTGCGAAGGGATCGGGCGAGCTGCATGGCGCCACCGACGTTGAGCAAGCCCGCCCCCTGCTGGAACAGGTTCGCACCGGGCAGGGGCTCGGCCGAGTACTGCAGCATCGCCTTTATCAGGGGCGGCGTCAGGCCGGGGTTGGCCTCCAGCATCAGGGCCACGGCGCCGGCCACAGCGGGCGCAGCCACCGAGGTGCCGCTCAGGCGCATCAGGCCGTCGTTGACGAAGCGCATCGCCTCGGGGTGGGCCAGGGAGGGCGTGTCCTGCAGGAGCCTGGCGGGCGCGCCGTTGGGCTGCGCCGCGGCCGCCCCGAGCACCTTGTTGCCGATGGCCACGAGGTCGGGCTTCAGGAGGTTGTCGCGCACGAACCCGGCCGCCGTTCGCCCGACGCCGCGCGTGGGCCCGCGCGAGGAGAAGAAGTTGACTGTGTCGTCGACGCGCGCGACGGTGCCCTTCCAGTTGACCGAGCCCACCGTGATCACCGACGGATCGATGCCGGGCGAGCCGATGCTGCCGTAGACCTCGCGGCCTGCGACGTCCTTGCCGAAGTTGCCGGCGGCCACCACCACCGTGATGCCCGCCGCGGTGGCGATGCGCACCGCCTGGCACAGCGGGTCGGTGAGGTAGGTCTCCTGCGAGTCGCTGGCCAGGCTCAGGTTCATCACGCGGATGCCCAGCTCCGGCGCGCGGCGCACCACGCAGTCGATGCCCGCGAGCACGTTCTCGAGCTGCGTCTGCCCGTCCGCGCCGAGCACCCGCACGTCGAAGATCGAGGCCGCCGTGGCAATGCCTCGCGGGTTCGCCAGCGAGTAGGAGCCCGAGCCCGCGCCCGTGGCAATGGATGCCACGTGCGTGCCGTGCCCGTGCAGGTCGGCGAAGTCCGAGTGCGGGTTGGCGCGGAAGCAGTCCTGCCGGTACTCGGCCGAGGTGTCGATGCCCAGGCGCCAGCGGTCGGGGAGGTCGCGCACGAGGTCGACGGCGGCCTTGACGCGCCGGACGCCCGTTTCTTCCATGAAGGCGACGTGCGAGCCCATCACGCCGGAGTCCAGCACGGCGATCGTCACGCCCGCGCCACCGGCGCGGTTCGCGTCGGCGTTCAGGAAGCCAGCTGCCACTTGCTGCCCGCCCATCATGGTCTGGGCAAAGGAGGCCGGGGCCTGCCGCATCGTCACGGGCCGCCACAGCACGGGCTGCCCCAGCCCGACGACTGGGGGCATGGCCGTGCGCACGGCCGCCCGGTTGGGGGAGATGGTCGTGACGTCGGGGCGGGCGGCGAGCGAAAAGATCATCTCGCGCGTGACCACGACCGACAGGGCCGACAGGGCCGGGAACTCGTAGCGAACCGAGCCGCCCATGCGCACGATGTCCGCGCGCAGTGCCGCCAGGCTGGCCCCGGCCTGGGGCTTGGCGTAGACCACCGCCGAGAAGACCCGCCCCGTTGCATCGCGCCAGGTGGGCAGGTGAGGGGCGATGGGCTGCACCGGCTTGGCAGGCGCCGCCGCGAGGCCGGGGGGCCGCGCCGGCGTACTGCGCGGGCTGTTCGCAGGAACGATGGGCTGCTGGCCAGGCATGCCGGCAGACGGCAGGAGCGCGTCTGCGAGATCGGGCGAGATCGTGCCCTGGCCAAAGGCGGGTGCCAGGCTCAGGCCGAGCGCCGTGGCCAGTGCAGGTGCTGCCAGGCGTGCAAACAGGGCGGCGAGCCCGTGCCTCGGTTTCATGATCTTCGGACGCTCCATGTGCTGCTTCCCGGGTGTCTTGCCTGGCTCTCGCGGCAAAGGTGCGGCTCGAGCACGCACCCTGCCCCGACAAATTCGGTGGACCCCGAGTCTGCGCGGAACCGCACCCCCCGCGAACGAGGGGGCGCCTGCGCAAGCCCGGCCATCCGAGCAGGAATTCACGGTCCGCCCGAGTTCGGAAGTGGCCGGCGCCCAGCACCGGTTGCGACGAGCCACGGCTCGGCCGCGGCGATCAGCGCGCCGGGCAGCAGGTCAGGAACAAGGGGAGCCGTGGGGCCGTCGGAAACCCGAAGGGGCCGGGTGCGGCCAGGTGCTGGAAGTGGGTGGTGCCGGTGAAGAGAGTCGAACTCCCGACCTTCGCATTACGAATGCGCTGCTCTACCAACTGAGCTACACCGGCACAGCCCGCCAGTATAGCGTGCGTGTGCAGGATGGCGCGCCCGGCGCCCGGCGGCCTCAGCGCGGCGCGGCAGGATCCTCGGCGTGGTACCGCGTGACCTGCTCCACCTCGTTCCTCGAGCCGAGGATCACGCTCACGCGCTCGTGAAGCTTCTTCGGCGCAAGGTCGAGGATGCGCTCGCGCCCGTTCGTGGCCGCACCGCCGGCCTGCTCGACGAGGAAGGCCATGGGGTTGGCCTCGTACATGAGGCGCAGCTTGCCGGGCTTGTCGGGCTCGCGCTTGTCCCAGGGGTACATGAAGATGCCTCCGCGCGTGAGGATGCGGTGCACATCGGCCACCATGCTGGCGATCCAGCGCATGTTGAAGTCCTTGCCGCGCGGGCCTTCCTTGCCGGCCAGGCACTCGTCGATGTAGCGGCGCACCGGGCTCGCCCAGTGGCGCATGTTGCTCATGTTGATCGCGAACTCCTTCGTGTCCGCGGGGATCTGCACATCGTCGGCCGTCAGCACCCACGAGCCCTGCTCGCGGTCGAGGGTGAACATCGCCACGCCGTCGCCCACCGTGAGCACGAGCGTCGTCTGCGGGCCGTAGACGCAGTAGCCGGCCGCGGCCTGCTGGCGCCCGGGCTGCAGGAAGTCCTCCTCGCTCACGCCGCGCGAGTGGCTGACCTTGCGCAGCACCGAGAAGATGGTGCCGATGCTGACGTTGACGTCGATGTTCGACGACCCGTCCAGCGGGTCGAACAGCAGCAGGTACTCGCCCTGGGGGTAGCGGTGCGGCACGACGTGGATCGAGTCCATCTCCTCGCTGGCCATCGCGGCGAGGTGGCCGCCCCACTCGTTGGCCTCGATCAGCACCTCGTTGCTGATGACGTCGAGCTTCTTCTGCACCTCGCCCTGCACGTT
>JBBAPJ010000063.1:0-14310 GCA_040400855.1 Rubrivivax sp. | reverse complement strand
CGCCTTCTGCGCCCACTTGTCGCCGCTGCCGTACCGCACCGTGACGGAGGCGGGCAGCCACGCCGCACCGCCCTCGTTGGCCACCCACTTCCAGCCGGTGGAATCGGTGGTCGCCAGCGCCACCGCGTTGGGCTGCTCGCTCATCTGGGCTTCGCCCGAGCCGGCACCCAGTGCCGACTCCGTGGCTGCCGGGTCCGCACCCCCACCGCCGCCGCAACCGGCCAGCACTGCCGCGGCCACCGCCGTCAGCATCCCACCCATCGATCCTGCACGCCCGTGCATCATTCGCATACCTCGCTCCTGGACAAGTCGTTTCCGAACGCGGCAGGCCCCTGCCTGCGCTTGCGACGCATCCTGTGAGCAAGCTCAACGAATGGCGTGACCGAGTGTTCGCCGCCTGACGAGGCCACAGCGCGCTTGCCAGGCGCACCGTCCCTCGTGCGGCGTGGCCCTGTGGCAGGCGGGGATGGCCTCACAGTTCGTTGCCCCTGGAACGATTCGCGAGCTGCCGAAACCTCTGGTCTTGCCTGCAGGGCGCGCATCCAGGCGGGCCGCCCATCGCGTAGCATCCGGGTGAGCGGCTCCCGCCACCCGAGGCCCCCCGTGCACCCACACGACCACGACGACCCGAGCCACCTCGGCGAGATGGACCTGCGCGTGCGCGCGCTCGAGTCCGTGCTCGTCGAAAAGGGCCTGGTGGACCCAGCCGCGCTCGATGCGCTGATCGACACCTACCAGCACCGCGTCGGCCCGCGCAACGGCGCCCGCGTGGTGGCTCGCGCGTGGTCGGATCCAGCCTTCCACGCCTGGCTGCTGGAAGACGCCACTGCCGCGATCGCCTCGCTTGGCTACACCGGCCGCCAGGGCGAACACATGCGGGTGGTGGCCAACACGGCCGACACGCACCACCTCGTGGTGTGCACGCTGTGCAGCTGCTACCCCTGGCCGGTGCTCGGGCTGCCGCCCACCTGGTACAAGAGCGCACCCTACCGTTCGCGCGCGGTGAAGGACCCCCGCGGCCTGCTGCGCGACTTCGGCCTGGAGCTGCCCGCCTCCCGGGCCATCCGCGTCTGGGATTCCACCGCCGAGCTGCGCTACCTCGTGCTGCCCGAGCGCCCGGCCGGCACGCAAGGGCTGGGCGAGGAGGCACTGGCCGCCCTCGTCACGCGTGACTCGATGATCGGCACCGGGCTGCCGCGCACGCCCGCGCCATGAGCACCCCGCACGTCACCCACGCCGACCTGGGCGGGCGCAACCTGCCCGGAGCCATCGTGCCCGAGGCCGAGCACGAGCGCTTCCACGCGCCCTGGGAGCCGCGCGCCTTCGCGCTCACGCTGGCCATGGGCGCCACCGGCGCGTGGAACCTGGACGCCTCGCGCGCCGCGCGCGAAAGCCTGCTGGACTACGCGCAGCTGAGCTACTTCGAGATCTGGGTGGCCGCGCTCGAGCGCCTGCTCGAGTCACGCGGGCTGTGCGGCGCCGACGAGCGCGCGGCCGGCCGCGCCCTGCACCCTGCGCCCGTCCTGCCGCGTGTGCTCCAGGCTGCCGACGTGCCCCGCGTGCTCGCCGCGGGCTCGCCCACGCAGCGCACCACGGCGCGTGCGGCCGCCTTCACCGTGGGCCAGCGCGTGCGCGCCGCCAGCGGCCCCTTCGACCACCACGTGCGGCTGCCCGGCTACGTGCGCGGCAAGCGCGGGCGCATCGAGAGCGTGCACGGCGCGCACGTGTTCCCCGACACGCACGCGCACGGCCAGGGCGAGCAGCCCCAGTGGCTCTACACCGTCGTGTTCGAGGGTCGGGAGGTCTGGGGCGACCACGCCGAGCCGGGCCTGACCGTGTGCATCGACGCCTTCGAGCCCTACCTCCAGGCCGAGGCATGAGCCCGGGCCAACCCGCCGCGACGCACCCCCGCACGATGAACGCGGCCCTGCAGCCACCCGCCGAGCCACCGGTCTTTCGCGAACCGTGGGAGGCCAGTGCGTTCGCGCTGGCCGTGGCGCTGCACGCCCGCGGCCTGTACAGCTGGCCCGAGTGGGCGCAGGCGCTGGCCCAGGCCATCTCGCGCGCACAGGCTGCGGGCGATCCCGACACGGGCGAGGGCTACTACCGCCACTGGCTCGATGCGCTGGAGACGCTTCTGGCCGAAAAGGGCGTGACCCATGCCGATGAGCTGCACCGCCTCGAGCACGCCTGGGCCCACGCCGCCGCACGCACGCCCCACGGACAGCCCATCGAGCTGCAGCCAGGCGACCTCGCCCCCTGAGGACGCACGCCCCGGACGGTTCGCGTGCCCACCCCCACCCCCACGCACCGAACACCCATGCACAGCCCCGAAGAAGCCTCGCTGCGCCGCCAGCTCGCCGCCTGCTACCGCATCTTCGACCTCCTGGGCTGGACGGAGCTCATCTACAACCACATCTCGGTGCGCATCCCCGGCACGCCCGAGCACTTCCTCATCAACCCCTTCGGCCTGCACTACAGCGAGGTCACCGCCTCCAACCTCGTGCGCATCGACCTGGAAGGACGCATCGTGGGCGAGGCCCGCCACCCGGTGAACCCGGCCGGCTTCGTGCTGCACGCCGCGCTGCACCGGGGCCTGCCTGGCGCGCACTGCGTGATGCACACCCACACCACCGCGGGCTCGGCCGTGGCCTGCAGCGCCGCGGGCCTGTCGAGCGACAACTTCTACGCCGCGCAGCTGCACGAGCGTGTGGCCTACCACGACTTCGAGGGCATCACCGTGCGGGCCGAGGAGGGCCCGCGCGTGGTGGCGGCCATCGGCAACAAGCCAGCCGTGATCCTGCGCAACCACGGGCTGCTGTCCTGGGGTCCGAATATCCCCTTCGCCTTCGCCGTGCTGTGGACGCTGCAGCGCGCCTGCGAGATCCAGCTTGCCACCGCCGCGCTCGGCCCCGCGATCCCGATTCCCGAAGCAGTGCAGCGCCGCTGCAGCGCCGATTCGCTGCAATTCGACCCGCGCCTGGGCGGCGGCGCCGACGTGTTCGCCGCCCTCGAGCGGCTCGTCGCGCGGCGCGACCCCTCCTACCGGGATTGACGGGGGCGTCCGCCCGCACGCCCGCTGCCGGCCCACGCCATGCCGATCAAGCTCTTCCTCGAACGCCTCGTCTGGGCCTGCCTGGTGCCCCTGTTCGGGCTGGCCGCCGTGCTGGCCGGCTCGCGCCTGCACGACCGGTACACGAACGAGGTCGAGTCGGCAGTGCGCGTGGGCACCAACCTGGGCGCCAACTTCGCGCGTGTCGTGCAGCAGCGGCTCGATGCACTGTCGGTGCTGGGCATGCACCAGGAGGGTGTGCCCGAGGAGCCATTGGCGTGGCAGTACCGGCACGCGCAGGCCTTCCATGAGACCTACGACAGCCACGTGATGCTCACCGACCTGCAGCGGCGCATCGTCTTCCACACCCGGCTGCCGCTGGGCGCGCCCATGCCCGAGCTCCCCCAGCCCACCGGCAAATCGGCCTGGGAATCAGCCGCCGTCCTCGGCACCCCGGCGGTGAGCGATCTCGTCACCGGGCCTGCCGCGGGCATGCCGCTGCTGCCGGTCGTGGCGCTGGCCACGCCCATCGTGCGCAACGGGCGGCCCACCGGCGTGCTGATGTCGGTCATTCCGCAGGCCGAGCTGCAGGCCCTGCTCGACCGCTGGCAGATGCCGCACTACGTCACGGCAACGCTGCGGGACGGCACAGGCCAGGTCATCGCCCGCCGAGCCGGTCTGCATGCCGAGCCCCAGACAGAGGGCTCACTCGTCGGCCAGCTCAGTCCATTGTCGGCCCAGATACCCTGGAGCGTGGATGTCTCCCTGGACACCACATCGTTCTGGGTGGCACTGGCCCGGGAGGCGGCACAGCTGGCCGCGCTCGTCCTGCTGGCCTTGGCGCTGGTGTCGTTCCTGGCACGGCGGGCCGGGCGGCGCCTGGAGCGGGCCGTGTCCGCGCTGGCTCAGCCCGCCGGGCCCGGCGATGCCGCCCGGCCGGCGGGGCCCGGGGACATCCGTGAGATTGCCCAGTCCCGTCAGCAGCTCCTGACCTTCGCCCGCGAGCGTGACGCCAGCGAGGCCGCTCGGCGCGACAGCGAATCGCGCCTGCGCAACCTGCTCGGTGCGCTGCACGAACCGGTGTGGATCACCATCGACCACCACATCGAGTACGCCAACGCAGCGGCCGAGCGGCTCGTCGGCGCGCCCCTGTCACGCATGAAGGGCCACACGATCTTCGACTTCATCCACCCCGACTCGATCGCGCAGGTGCGCTGGCGCCTGCCACTGCTGCGCGCCGGCGGCTCGGACGTGCTCTTCGAGGACATCCGCTTCCTGGCCAACGAAGGGGCCGCGCACACGCTGCTGGTCAGCGGCGTATCCCTCACCCTGCCGGAGGGGCACGCCATGCTCACCCTCGCGCGGGACGTCGGCGAGCTGGAGCGCACCCGCAGCGCCCTGGCGCGCAGCAACCGGGAGCTGGTGTCACTCGTGGGGCGGCTGGGCACCGTCGAGGAGGAGGAGCGCCGGCGCATCGCCCGCGAGCTGCACGACGACCTGCAGCAGAAGCTCGGTGTCATCACGCTGGAGCAGCAGCAGGCCGTGCAGGCCCTCCCACCCGGAGCCGATGACACACGCGCAGCGCTGGAACGCGCGTGCCAGATGACGGCCAGCGCGGTGGATTCGGTGCGCCGTGTCGTGCGGGCGCTGCGCCCGCAGGCGCTGGACGACCTCGGCCTGGCCGCGGCGCTGGAGCTGCTGGTGCGCGAGTTCGGCGCCCGGGAGGCGTTGCAGGTGGAGTGGGAGCTCATCGGGCCGGAGGGCGCCGATGCCGGCATGCCCGAAGCCGCCGCCAGCGGCCTGTACCGGATCGCACAGGAGGCGCTGCACAACGTCCACAAGCACGCCCAGGCCAGCTTCGTCCACGTGGGGCTGGACCTGTCCCGACCGGGCGCAGTCACGCTCTTCGTGGCCGACGATGGCCGCGGTTTCGATCCCTCCAAGCAGGCAGGCCCCGAAGCCTTCGGCCTGCTGGGCATGCAGGAGCGCATCCACGCGCTGGGCGGCAGCCTGGATCTGACCGCCACTCCAGGTGGCGGCACGCGCGTGGAGGCCCGGCTCGCCTGGCCCCAGGCCTGACGCCCGGCATGCAGGCCACGCCACAAAAGAAAACAGCCGCCCGGTGGGCGGCTGCATCCAGCAGAGGCTTGGCGGAGTGGACGGGGCTCGAACCCGCGACCCCCGGCGTGACAGGCCGGTATTCTAACCAACTGAACTACCACTCCGCGGTGCTCAGCAAAGCTCGCAAGTATAGCAAAACCAGGAACGCACACGATGATCAGACGCCCTCTGGGTGAGACCGGCCTGCAGGTTGCCCCGCTGGCCTTCGGCGGCAACGTCTTCGGCTGGACGGCCGACGAAGCCACCTCGCACCGCCTGCTCGACGCCTTCGTCGAGGCCGGCTTCAACCTCGTGGACACGGCCGACGTGTACTCGGTGTGGGCGCCCGGCCACATCGGCGGGGAGTCCGAGTCCGTCATCGGGCGCTGGATGAAGGCCCGCGGCACGCGTGAGCGCATCGTGCTGGCCACCAAGGTGGGCATGAAGCTCGCCGAAGGCCGCACCGGCCTGTCGCGGCGCTGGATCCGGCAGGCGGTGGAGGATTCGCTGCGGCGCCTGCAGACCGACCGCATCGACCTCTACCAGGCGCACCAGGACGACCCCGACACGCCGCTGGAAGAGACCCTCTCCACCTTTGCCGATCTCATCCGAGAAGGCAAGGTGCGCGCCATCGGCGCCTCGAACTACACCGCCCCGCGCCTGGCCGAGGCCCTGGCCACGAGCCGCCGCCTGGGCCTGCCCCGCTACGAGACGCTGCAGCCCCATTACAACCTGGTGGAGCGCGCCCGTTACGAGACCGATCTCGAGTCGCTGTGCCGCAGCGAGGGGCTGGGGGTGATCAACTACTTCGGCCTGGCACGGGGCTTCCTCACCGGCAAGTACCGCAGCGAGGCAGATCTCTCCCGCAGCGTGCGCGGCGCAGGCGTGAAGGCCTACCTGAACGAGCGGGGCTTTCGGGTCCTGGCTGCGCTCGACGCGGCCGCGGCCCGCCTGGGCGCGACCCCGGCCCAGGTGGCGCTGGCCTGGCAGATCGCCCGCCCCGGCATCACCGCGCCCATTGCCAGCGCCACCAGCCTGGAGCAGTGGCAGGAGCTCGCGCGCGCCGCGACGCTCGTGCTCGACGCCCACACGGTGGCCGAGCTCGACCGCGCCAGCGCGCCCTGAGGCCGCGCCCCGGGTAATCCACCACGGGCAGGCGCGCGCGCTTTGACCATGATCGCGGCTCTCCTCCACCACACGTCCCTTCCCATGCCCACCCGCCAACGCCTTCTGGCCATGCTGCTGGCCGGCGGCACGGCCCTTGCGGCCCTGCTCGTCACCTCCCCAGCCCGCGCCGCCTTCCCCGACAAGCCCATCCGCATCGTCGTGGCCTTCGCGCCGGGCAGCGCCACCGACACCGTCGCGCGCGCCATCGCCGAGCAGCTCCAGGCCTCGATGGGCCAGCCCGTGGTGGTGGAAAACCGCCCCGGCGCGGGCGGCAACATCGCCACGCAGGGCGTGATGAACGCGCCGGCCGACGGCTACACGCTGCTCTTCCACAGCGTGGCCTACTCGGTCAACCCGTCGCTCTACCCGAACGCCGGCTACGACGCGCTCAACGACCTGCAGGGCGTGGCCATGGCCGCCGTCACGCCCAACCTCCTGTACGTGCACCCGGACGTGAAGGCGAACAACCTGGCCGAGCTGATCGCGCTGGCCCGCGGCGGCAAGATGGCCTACGCCTCCTCGGGCATCGGCACCACCACGCACCTGGGCGCCGAGCTGCTGTTCCGCGGCCTGGCCAAGGTCGACGTCACGCACGTGCCCTTCCAGCCCGCCGCCGCCACGCAGGCCGCCGTCAGCGGCCAGGTGCCCATCGCCTCCACCTCGATGCCGCCGGCCGTGCCGCACGCCAGGGCCGGCCGCGTGCGCCCGATCGCCGTGATGTCGCCCAGGCGCAGCCCCGCGCTGCCGGACGTGCCCACCGTGGCCGAAAGCGGCTACCCGGGCTTCGAGGCCAGCACCTGGTTCGCCTTGTTCGCACCCGGCAAGACCCCCGCCGACGTGCTCGACCGCCTCAACGCCGAGGTCAACAAGGCGCTGGCGAGCAAGCCCGTGGCCGACCGCTTTGCCAACCTGTCGCTGGAGGCCCAGCGCATGGACCGCCCGGCGCTGCGCCGCTACCTCGAGGGCGAGGTGGCCAAGTGGGGCAAGCTCGTCAAGGACCTCAACCTCAAGCCCGAGTGAGGCCCGGGCCCGCCCGCCCCTTCCTGACCCGATCACACCGATGCGATTCATCAGCTACCGCGCTGCCGGCACCCCGACCTGGGGTGTGGCCTCGGGCACCCACGTGGTGTCCGCGCGCGCCCTCGGCCTGCAAGAGGCCGCCCCCACGTTGCTCGCCTTCATCGAGCGCTGCGCGAGCGACCCCACGCTGCAGTCCGCCACGGCCACACGCGCCGCCTCGCTGCCCGCCGAACCGCTCGACGAGTCCGCGCTGCTGCCCTGCATCCCGCAGCCGGGCAAGATCTTCTGCCTGGGCGTGAACTACGTCGACCACGCCAAGGAAGGCGGCAACACGGTGGCCGACTATCCGGCCCTGTTCATGCGCAGCAGCACCTCGCTGCTGGCGCACGGCGCGCCGCTGCGCGTGCCGGCCATCTCCGACAAGCTCGACTACGAGGCCGAGCTTGCGCTCGTCATCGGCCGCACCACGCGCCACGTCGCCGAGGCCGACGCCCTGGCCAGCGTCTTCGGCTACGCCTGCTTCAACGACGCGACGCTGCGCGACTACCAGCGCAAGACCACGCAGTGGACGATCGGCAAGAACTTCGAGGCCACGGGCGGCTTCGGCCCGCAGCTCGTCACCGCCGACGAGCTGCCCCCGGGCTGCACGGGTTTGCGCATCCAGTCGCGCCTGAACGGCCAGGTGATGCAGGACGCGAACACCACCGACATGGTCTTCGGCGTGGCACGCACCATCGCGTTGCTGAGCCAGTGCATGACGCTCGACCCCGGCGACGTGCTCGTGATGGGCACGCCCGCAGGGGTGGGCTACGCACGCACGCCGCCCGTGTGGATGAAGGCCGGCGACACGATCGAGATCGAGATCGAGCGCGTGGGCCTGCTGCGCAACCCCGTGGCGGCCTGATGCGCGACGTCCGCCTCGACAACCTCACCGAGCTCGCCACGGCGAGCTTCGAAGGCCTGGCCGATGCGCGCCAGCGCGAGCTCGTCACGCGCCTGGTGCAGGTGCTGCACGCCTACGCCAAGGACGTGCGCCTCACCCACGCCGAGTGGCGCGGCGCCATCGCCTTCCTGCACCGCATGGCGGCCATTTCGAGCGAGGAGCGAAGCGAGTTCACGCTGCTGTCGGACGTGGTGGGCCTCTCGAGCCTCGTCGACCTGCTCGGCTCCGCGCCTGGCGCCACGCCCGGCAGCGTGCTGGGCCCCTTCCACACCGTGGGCTCGCCCTGGCTGCCCAACCCGGCCGACCTCGTGCGCGACAACGCCGGCGAGGTCGTGCGCCTGCGCGGGCGCGTGTGCGGCACCGATGGGGCACCCCTGCCCGAGGCCACGCTCGACTTCTGGCAAAACGCTGCCAACGGCCTGTACTGGCAGGTGGACCCCACGCAACCGCGCGACAACCTGCGCTGCCAGCTGCGCGCGGATGCGCAAGGCGCCTTCGAGATCCGCACGATCCGCCCCGTGCCCTACCAGATCCCCACCGACGGCCCGGTGTGGCAGGACCTCGTCGAGCCCGCCGGCCGCACCGCCTGGCGCCCCGCGCACTACCACCTGATCGTCTCGGCGCCGGGCCACCGCACGCTCGTCACCGAGCTCTTCGACGCCGAAGACGAATGGCTCGAGCGCGATGCCGTCTTCGGCGTGCGCGAGGCACTGGTGGGGCGCTACGAGAACGGGCCCGACGGGCCGGTGATGCAGGTGGAGTTCAGGCTCGCGCCGGCCTGAGCCCTGCAGCGCTCAGGGCGCAGGCACCGGCCGCGGCAGCGGCATGCCCCGCCGGGCCATCTCCTCGCGCACGAGGTCGGGCCGGTCGCTGATGATCCCGTCCACGCCGAGGTCGAGCATGCGCGCGATCGCTGCGGGCTCGTTGACGGTCCACACGACCACCGGCAGGCCGAGCGTGCGCGCTTCCTCGCGCAGGGCAGGCGTCAGGTCGCCGAAGTGCGGCGACCACACCTTTGCGCCCGCAGCCTTCACCATCTTCGGCACCGATCCGTGGTCGGCGATGCGCAGGCCGGCCGTCCACGCCCCTGCCGGCGCCGCTGCGGCACCGGCCCCCGCAGCCGGGGTCGCGCCTGGCGCGCCCGCCACGCCCGCCCCGATGTTGTCGAGCCAGCGCTGCTGCGCGCTGAGGTACACGGTGTCGATCTCCGGCGCCTCGCGCTGCACCACCTGCAGCGTGCGCCAGTCGAAGGACTGGATGGTGGCGCGGCGTGCGACACCCGCCTCGCGGATGGCGGCGATCAGCGCGCGCGCGAAGGGCTCGGGCGCTGCCGTGGCCTCGGGCTGGCGGGGGTCGATCTTCGTCTCGATGTTGAAGCGCACGTCGCGCGCACCCGCTCGCGCCGCGAGCGCGAAGACGTCGCTCAGCCGCGGGATGCGCGTGCCGTCCACCGGCTGCTGCGCGGCGAAGGTCTGCGCGTAGCGGGCCGCCGGGTTGATGCGGCCCACGTCGTAGCGCTGCAGCGCCTCGAAGGTGGACTGCCAGATGAAGGGCCCGCGCGCCGCCAGGAAGGCGCCGTCGGGCCCGCGCGTGATGTCGGGGTTGAGCGAGGGGTCGTGCGACACCACCAGCACGCCGTCGCGCGTCAGGCCCACGTCGAGCTCGAGCGTGGTCACGCCGATCGACAGGGCCCTTGCGAAGGCGGGCAGCGTGTTCTCGGGCGCCAGGCCGCGCGCACCGCGGTGGCCCTGCAGGTCGAAGGCCTGCGCGGGAGCCTGCAGCGCGTACGCACACGCCACTGCTGCCACCAGCCGGCGCAGCATCCGCAGGGGCCAGGCAGAACTCCGGTTCAGCATGTCTCGGCGCGAGCGACCCGCAAAAGACACGCGGCGCCCGAAGCGCCGCGTGTGCCGTGTTGGCGTCCCCTAGGGGATTCGAACCCCTGTTACAACCGTGAAAGGGTCGTGTCCTAGGCCTCTAGACGAAGGGGACTGGATCCTTCTCCACCGAACTGCGGCTTGGACTTGGTGGAGGTAAGCGGGATCGAACCGCTGACCTCTTGCATGCCATGCAAGCGCTCTCCCAGCTGAGCTATACCCCCGGCGCCGATCGAACGAAGCCTCGCATTATAGCCCGGTTCCTCACACGTGCTGCAAGCGTTCGAGAACCGTCTCGCGCGCGAAAAGCGCGAGCACCGCATCGATCGAGGGCGTCTGCGCGCGTCCGCACACCAGCACGCGCACGGCCGGTGCGAGCTGCGGCATCTTCAGCGCGTGCGCGGCCAGCGTCTCCTTCATCGCCTGCGCGATCGTCGCGCGGTCCCAGTCCACCTCGGCCAGGCGATCGCGCAGCGTGCGCAGCGCCGGCTTCACGGCCTCGGTCACGTGCGTGTCCAGGTCCGCCTGCGAGGGCGCCAGCGCCACCACCAGCATGCCGGTCCAGTCGGCCAGTTCCACCACCGTGGTGCAGCGGTCCTTGAAGAGCGCGCAGGCCGCCTGCAGCGTACCGGGCTGCAGGGCCTCGACACCCGGCGCGCCGCGCGCCCGCAGCTGCGCCGCCACGAGGCCCGCCAGCCGCGCGTCGTCGGCCTGCTTGAGATAGTGCGCGTTGACCCAGGCGAGCTTGGCCGGGTCCCACTGCGCGGGGCTCTTCGACAGGTGCGAGCCGTCGAACCACGCCACCATCTGCTCGCGCGAGAAGAGCTCCTCGTCGCCGTGGCTCCAGCCCAGCCGCGCCAGGTAGTTCAGCATCGCCTCGGGCAGGTAGCCCGCGTCCTCGTAGGCCGTGACGCTCACCGCGCCGCGGCGCTTGGAGAGCTTCAGGCCGTCGTCGCCCAGGATGATCGGCAGGTGGCCGTACTGGGGCAGCCGCTGGTCACGGGCCAGCATCCCGACGGTACCCTCGGGCAGGCTCATGATGGCCCGGAAGATGTTGATCTGCCAGGGCGTGTTGTTCACGTGCTCGTCGCCGCGGAAGACGTGCGTGATGCGCATGTCCCAGTCGTCCACCACCACCGCGAAGTTGTAGGTCGGCACGCCCAGCGTGCGCGCCGCCTCGGGCAACTCGGCCGTGGCCTCCTCGGGCGGGTGGCGCAGGATGATGAGGTCGTCGATCTCGCGGTTGGCGATCGTGATCGGGCCCTTGACGAGGTCGTTCCAGCTCACCTCGCCGTCGCTCGGGTTGCGAAAGCGCACCACCGGCTTGACGCCCGCGGGCACGGGCGGCAGCACCTTGCCCGGCTCGGGGCGCCAGCGCCCGTCGTAGTGCGTCTTCTCGCCGCGCGCGCGCTGCGCCTCGCGCATCGCATCCAGCTCCTCGGGCGTGCACCAGCAGCGGTAGGCCAGGCCCGCCGCAATGAGCTGCTCGGCCACCTCGTGGTAGCGCGCCAGACGCTGCATCTGGAACACCGGCCCCTCGTCGGCATCCAGGCCGAGCCAGCGCATCGAGGCCAGGATCTGCTGCACCGAGTCCTGCGTGGAGCGCGCCACGTCGGTGTCCTCGATGCGCAGCACGAACTGTCCGCCGTGGTGGCGTGCGTAGGCCCACGAGTACAGCGCCGTGCGGGCCGTGCCCAGGTGCAGGAAGCCGGTGGGCGAAGGGGCGATGCGGGTGCGAACGGTCATGGATCGGCCAAGGTTTCGGGGCTCAGGACGCGAGCCGGTCCAGGCCGCGGGCGAGGTCGGCCTTCAGGTCCTCGACGTCCTCCAGCCCCACGCCCAGGCGGATCATGCCCTGCCCGATGCCGGCAGCCTGGCGCTGCTCCTCGGTGAGGCGTCCGTGCGTGGTGCTGGCCGGGTGCGTGATGATGGAGCGCACGTCGCCGAAGTTGGCGGCGATGCTGCACACCTGCGTGGCGTCGATGACGGAGAAGGCCTCCTGCCGGCCGCCCTTGACGATGAAGCTCAGCACCGCCCCGCCCTGCCCGCTCTGCTGGCGCATGGCCAGCTCGTGCTGCGGATGCGAGGCCAGGCCCGGGTGCAGCACGCGCGCCACGGCCGGGTGCGTCTCGAGCCAGCGCGCGAGCTCGAGCGTCCGCTCGCTTTGCGCGCGCACGCGCACCGAAAGCGTCTCCATCCCCTTGGCCACCACCCAGGCGTTGAAGGGCGAGAGGTTGATGCCCGCGCTTCGCATCAGCGGCACGAACTGCCCGGCCACGAGTGCCTCGCTCGCGCACAGTGCGCCGGCGTTCACGCGCCCCTGCCCGTCGAGGAACTTCGTGCCCGAGTGCATCACGATGTCGGCGCCGAACTTCACCGGCTGCTGCAGCGCCGGCGAGCACAGGCAGTTGTCCACCACCAGCAGCGCCCCGGCGTCGTGCGCGAGGTCGGCCAGGGCCTGGATGTCGCACACCTCGGTCAGCGGGTTGGTGGGCGTCTCCACGAAAAGCAGCCGCGTGTTCGGGCGCATGGCGGCCTTCCACTCGGCCAGCTCGGTCTGCGCCACGAAGGTCGACTCCACCCCGAAGCGGGCGAAGTCGCCTTGCAGCAGCTTGATCGTCGCACCGAACACGCTGCGCGAGCACAGCACATGGTCGCCCGACTTCAGCAGCGCCAGCATCAACAGCAGGATCGCGCCCATGCCGCTGCTCGTGCCGATGCAGGCCTCGGTGCCCTCCAGCGCCGCCAGGCGCCGCTCCATGATCGTCACGTTCGGGTTCGAGAAGCGGCTGTAGACGAAGGCCTCCTCCTCGTTGGCAAAGCGCCGCGCCGCGGTGGCGGCGTCCGGGTGCACGAAGCAGCTCGTCAGGAACAGGGCCTCGGAGTTCTCGCCCCAGGCCGAGGCGGGCAGCCCCTCGCGCACGGCCAGCGTGTCGGGTCGCGCGTCGGGGGGCAGCGCCACGCGCGGCAGCGTCTTCTTCGTCGTCGTCATGCCTGTCCTTCCCCGGCAGCGTGCAGCGCCAGCCGCCCGCGAGCCGGGTCGTCCTCCTGCGCGGGCTGCGCGTGCCGGCCCGCCTCGAGCCGCGCGAGCTGTTCGGCACCCAGGTCGCCGGTGATGTAGCGGCCGTCGAAGCAGCTCGCCTCGAAGCCGTCCAGGCGCGGGTTCAGCGCCGCCACCACGCGCTTCATCGCCTCGAGGTCCTGGTAGATGAGCGCGTCGGCACCGATGAAGGTGCGGATCTCCTCGACATCACGGCCGTAGGCCACCAGCTCCTCGCATGTGGGCATGTCGATGCCGTAGACGTTGGGGTGGCGCACCGGCGGCGCGGCCGAGGCCAGGTAGACCTTGCGTGCGCCGGCCTCGCGCGCCATCTGCACGATCTCCTTGCTCGTCGTGCCGCGCACGATCGAGTCGTCCACCAGCAGCACGTTGCGGCCGCGGAATTCCATGCCGATGGCGTTGAGCTTCTGGCGCACGCTCTTTCGGCGCACGGCCTGCCCCGGCATGATGAAGGTGCGGCCCACGTAGCGGTTCTTCACGAAGCCCTCGCGGTAGGGCTTGCCGATGCGGTACGCGAGCTGCATCGCGCTGGGCCGGCTCGACTCGGGGATCGGGATCACCACGTCGATGTCGCTGGGCGGCATCGCGTTGATCACGCGCTGCGCCAGCGCCTCGCCGAAGTTCAGCCGCGCGTGGTAGACCGATACGCCGTCGAGCACCGAGTCGGGCCGCGCCAGGTAGACGTACTCGAAGAGGCACGGCTGCAGCGTGGTGCGCTCGGCGCAGGCCTGCGCATGCACCTGCCCCTGCAGGTCGATGAAGAGGGCCTCGCCGGGCGCCACGTCGCGCACCAGCCGGTGCCCGGTGCCCTCCAGCGCCACCGATTCGCTGGCCACCACGATCTCCACGCCCTCGGGCGTGCGGGCCTCGCCCAGGCACAGCGGCCGGATGCCGTAGGGGTCGCGAAAGGCCAGCAGCCCGTGTCCGGCAATGAGCGCGATCACCGCGTACGAGCCACGCACGCGCCGGTGCACGCCGGCCACGGCACGGAACACCTGGGCCGGGGTCAGCGGCAACTCGCGCGCGGCCGCCTCGAGCTCGTGCGCCAGCACGTTGATCAGCACCTCGGTGTCGCTGCCGGTGTTGATGT
>JBBAPJ010000062.1:0-14524 GCA_040400855.1 Rubrivivax sp. | reverse complement strand
GTGCGCCCGCCCACGCCCGAGTGGGGCATCCTGGTGGCCGAGGGGGCGCAGTTCATCGTCTCGGGCGAGTGGTGGGTGAGCTTCTTCCCGGGGGCGGTGCTGATGCTGGCCGTCTTCTCCTTCAACCTGCTGGGCGACGCGCTGCGCGACCTGCTCGACCCCAGGAGGCGCACGTGAGCGCGGCCCGGCAAGCCGCGCCCGCGGCGGCGCCGGCCCTGGCAGTCCAGCCGCCCTTGCTCGACGTGCGCGACTTCAGCCTCGAGTTCCGCACCCGCTCGGGTACCGTGCGCGCGATCGAGCATGTGAGCCTGCAGCTGCGCAAGGGCGAGATCGTCGGGCTGGTGGGCGAATCCGGCTCGGGCAAGTCGGTGCTGAGCTACGCGATGCTGGGTATCAGCGATGGCGCCGCGAAGGTGACGGGCGGCTCGGCCACCTTCGGCGGCATCGACCTGCTGGGAGCCGACGAAACCACCTTGGCCGACCTGCGCGGGCGCGAGATCTCGATGATCTTCCAGAGCCCGCGCACCGCGCTCAACCCCATCCGCCCCGTGGGCCGGCAGATCGAGGATGTGCTGCGGCGCCACGCCGTGCACGTCAAGGGAAGCGAGGGAGGTGACCTTGGGCGTGCCATGCACGAGCGTGCCATCCAGGCGCTGCGTGAGGTGGCCATTGCCGACCCCGAGCGGCGGGCCCAGGCTTACCCCTTCGAGCTTTCCGGTGGCATGTGCCAGCGCGTGATGATCGCCATCGCGCTGGCCTGCCGGCCGAGCCTGCTGATCGCCGACGAGCCCACCACGGGCCTGGACGTGACGACCCAGGCCGCGGTCATGGACCTCATCACGGCGCTTGCCCGTGAGCGCCAGATGGCCACGCTCTTCATCACGCACGACCTGGCGCTGGCGGCAGACTACTGCGACCGCATCGTCGTGATGCACGCCGGCCAGGCCGTGGAGGCCGCGCCCACGCGCACGCTCTTCGCGCAGGCCCGGCACCCCTACACCGCGCGGCTCATGAGCTCCACCCCGGGGCCCGAGACGGTGCTGGCTGCGCTCGAGCCCGTGCCGGGGAACCTGCCGGACCTGCGGCGGGCGGACCTGCCGGCCTGCCGCTTTGCCGAGCGCTGCGAACGGGCCAGCGCCCGGTGCCGCATCGAGCGGCCGCCTCTGCAGACCGATGCCGACGGTCACGCCACGGCGTGCTGGCATCCGCTGGGCCGCGCGCAGCTTCACCAGGAGGCCACCCATGGCTGAGCGCCCCTTGCTCCAGGTGGAGAGCCTGTCCAAGCGCTTTGCGGTGGCCGGCCGGCGCGGGGCCCTGCTCCACGCCGTGGACGACGTGTCACTCTCGATCGCACCGGGCGAGGCGCTCGGCCTCGTGGGCGAATCGGGCTGCGGCAAGTCCACGCTGGTGCGGCTGCTCGCGCGGCTGCTCGACCCGAGCGATGGCCGCATCGTCTTCGACGGCGATGACCTCGCGGCGATCCCGGCGCGCGGCTTTGCCCGGCGGCCCGAGCGCGCGGTGATCCAGATGGTCTTCCAGGACCCCACCGACAGCCTGAACCCGCGCTTTTCCGCGCGCGACACGATCCGCGAGCCCTGCCTGCTGCTGGCCGGCATGGACCGTGTCGCCGCCGATGCGAGGGTGGACGAGGTGGCGCAGCAGGTGGGCCTGCCGCCGGAGCTGCTGTCGCGCTTCCCGCATCAGCTCTCGGGCGGGCAGAAGGCGCGCGTGGGGATCGCGCGGGCGCTGGCCGTTCGGCCGCGCCTGCTGATCCTGGACGAGCCCACGGCGGCGCTGGACGTCTCGGTGCAGGCCGTGGTGCTGCAGCTGCTGGATCGCCTTCGGCGCGAGCTGGGCCTGTCCACGCTCTTCGTCTCGCACGACCTCAACGTGGTGCGGCTGCTCACCGACCGGGTGGCGGTGATGTACTTGGGCAAAATCGTGGAGATGGGCCCCTCCGCCGAAGTCTTCCGCGCGCCGCAGCACCCCTACACCCGGGCGCTCGTGTCGGCCATCCCGGGCCAGGGACCGCGCATCCGGCTGGAGGGCGAGATCTCGAGCCCGATCGACCCGCCGCCCGAGGTGTGCCGCTTCCAGAGCCGCTGCCCCTCGGCACAGGACCGCTGCCTGCGCGAGGCGCCTGTGCTGCCCGCGGGCCGCCATGGGGCGGCGTGCCACTTTGCCGGGCTGCCCGAGCAGCCGGTGCGGCTGGAGCGCACCGCCGCATGAACGCCCGCCCGAACCTGGCCGAGTACGTCTACGCCGAGCTCAAGGGGCAGATGCACGACTTCCGGCTGCTGCCGGGTGACCGCTTCTCCGAAGCCGAGATCGGCCAGCGCCTGGGCGTGAGCCGCACGCCGGTGCGCGAGGCGCTCTTTCGGCTGCGCAACGAGGGCTTTCTGGAGGTGGAGGCCAAGAGCGGCTGGTTCGTGCGGCCGATCGACTTCGCGCGCCTGGAGCAGCTCTACGACCTGCGCATCCTGCTGGAGCAGGCCTGCCTGGCGCGGCTGGCCGCGGGGGCGGAGCTGCCCGCGGAGATCGAGGCACTCAAGCGCGTGTGGCTCGTGCCAGCGGCCGAGCGCCTGACCGATGCCGCCGAGGTGGGCCGCCTGGACGAAGCCTTCCACACCACGCTCGTGCGCGCCGCCGGCAACGACGAGATCACCCGCGTGCACGGGGACGTGACCGAGCGCATCCGCTTCGTGCGGCGGCTGGACTTCACGCGCGCCGACCGCATCGAGGCCACCTACCAGGAGCACGCCAAGATCCTGCGCCAGGTGATGCAGCGCCGCGCCGAGCCGGCGCAGCTGCTGCTCAAGGCGCACGTGGAGCAGAGCAAGGCCGAGGTGCGCAAGATCACGCTGGCCACGCTGCACGAGGCGCGCGCCCGCGCCCTCACATCCCCTTGAACAGGCCCGTGTAGCTGCGGCTGACCTCGAGCTTCTCGGGGTGGCCCTTCACGCGCACGATCTGGCGGCCGCGCAGGTCCCGGCCCACGCTCGCGATCGCCTGCACGTTGACGAGCGTGCTGCGGTGGATCTGCCAGAAGAGGGCCGGGTCGAGCTCGTCGACGAGCTCCTTGATGGGCTTGCGGATCAGGGCTTCGAAGGTGGCGGTCTGCACGCGCGTGTACTTCTCGTCGCTGATGAAGAAGAGCACCTCCTGCACCGGGATCATGCGCAGCTCCTGCCCGACGGCAGCCTGGATCCACTGCAGGTGGCGCGGGGCGGTGCCAGGGTTCATCTTCGCAGTCAGCTGATGAAGCAGCTGCTGCAGCGGTGCGCCCGGGTTCTCGTCGGCCGTGCCGCGCGAGGCCAGGCGCCGGCGGATGCGTTCGGCGGTGCGCGCCAGGCGCTCGCTCTCGGCAGGCTTGAGCACGTAGTCGGCTGCGCCCTGCTCGAAGGCCTCCACCGCGTACTGGTCGTAGGCGGTGATGAAGACCACCTCGGGCAGCAGCTCGTCCTCGCCGATCTCCATCTGCGCGATCTGGCGCGCGGCCTGCACGCCCGTGAGGCCGGGCATGCGGATGTCCAGGAACACGACGTCGGGGCGGTGCTGCGCCACGAGCTCGACAGCCTCCAGGCCGTTGCGGGCCTCGGCGACGATCTCCAGGCCGGGCCAGGCCTCGGCCAGGCGGGCGCGCAGCTGTTCGCGCATCAGGCGCTCGTCGTCGGCGAGCACGGCACGGAAAGTCGGAGTGGTCATGGGTGTCAACCTCAGCTCAGGAGCTTCACGAGCAGCCAGCCCGCCAGGATCAGCGGCGACAGCACCATGCCGACGACGAGCAGGACGAGGAGCAGGGGCAGACCGAGCCCGATCACGACCGAGAGCACGATGACGGCGGCCAGCGCCACCACGGTGACGGCCAGGGCCAGCGGCACGAAGAAGATCGTGACCAGCAAGGCCAGCAGCCCCGCGAAGGACAGGGCGAAGAGCTCCCAGGCGGACATCGAGTCGAAGTCCGGCCCTCCGTAGACCTGCTCGCCGTCGACGAAGATGCGCACCGGCTCGATCCAGCCCAGGCCCACGGCAGAGAAGGCCAGGGCGACGGCCAGCAGGAAGGCCGACGCCACGAGGGCCGCCCACATCCAGGGCCGGCGGCTGCGCGGCCGGGCCGCCGGCAGGGGTGCCTGCTGCGCCGCGGTGGCCGGCGATGTGGCGGTGCTGGCCGGATGCAGGCCCGGGACGAAGGGGGAAGGGGAGTCGAGGGTGCTCATGACGCGGCTCCTTCGAGGCTGCGGTAGGGGACGGTGACGGTGACGATGGTGCCGCTGGGCGGGTTGGCCGCCACCGTCAGGAAGGCCTTGCCGGCGTAAAGCAGCTGCAGACGTTCGCGGATGTTGGCCAGGCCCACGCCTGTCCCGGCCGTGGGGGCCACGCCGAACCCCAGCCCGGTGTCGGCCACGCTCACGGCCAGGCTGCCGTGCACGATCTCGGCCCTGACCGTGAGCGTGCCGCCCTCGGGCTTGGGCTCCAGGCCGTGCTTGACGGCGTTTTCCACGAGCGTCTGGACCATCATGGGCGGGAACTCGGCCGACAGCAGGCCCGCGGGTACGTCGATGACGGTGCTCAGGCGGTCTTCCATGCGCACCTTGAGGATCTCGAGGTAGGGGCGCACCACGTCGAGCTCGCGTCCGAGCGGACGCGGCGCGCCGTGGTTGGCCTCGCGCATCGTGGGCATGCTGGCGCGCAGCAGCGTGATCAGGTTGCGCTGCATCTGCGCGGCGCGCTTGGGATCGGTCTCGATCAGGTGCTCGATGCTGGCCAGCGTGTTGAAGAGGAAGTGCGGCTCCACCTGCGCCTGCATGGCGGCCATGCGCGCCTCCACCACCTGGCGCTTGAGCGACTCGGCCTCGGCCGTCTCGGTGGCTTGTGCGGCCTTCACCTCGGCCTGGATGCGGCCCTTGTAGGTGATCTTGATGACGATGGAGGCCAGGATCCACAGCAGGGCCAGGTCGGTGAGGAACTGGCCGAACTTCACGACGCGGATGCGGGTGCTGAAGGCTTCCGACGTGGCCTGCTCGGCCTCGAGCTGTGCGGCCTGCGCGATGGCCTGTGCCTCCTCCCGGGCCTCGCGTGCCTCCTGCATCGCTTCGCGGATGGCCTGCTCGGCCTCGCGCACGGCCTGGCGCACGGCGTCCCCGTCGCTGCCGGGCGGCACGGTGATGACGATCTGCGGGCCCTGCGAGGTCTCGCCGTCCTTCCAGCCGTCGCTCACGCCGCGCTTGATCTCCTCCCAGGTGGAGGTGGATGCGGTTGCCGAGGCGGGCGCGGACGCAGCACGCTCCACCTGCGTGGCCACGGGCGAGGAGCTCGGGCCAGCCGGCGCCGAGGCGGCGCGCGGCCGGATGCGGATGCCGCGCTCGTCGATCGAGATGTCCACGCCCTCCGTTCGGGTGCCGGGCTGGGGCTTCTCGATCTTGATCTTCGGCTCGCGGGCGGGCGGGGGCTTGTCCGGCTCGGGCGGCGGGACGGGCTTCTTCGCAGGCGGCTTGGGTGCCTCCACCACCTCGCTGATGCGCCAGCTGAAAGGCGGGATCGACTTGAGGATCGAGGCGCCGATCATCAGCAGCACCGCCAGCACGAAGAAGCGCTTCCAGCTGATGCCCACGAGCCAGGTGGCATAGCGGTGAAAGCCGCGCAGGAAGGCCTGGCGGGCGGACTCCAGGCGGTTGCCCCAGCCGGGCGTGGCGCCGGGTGGCAGGGGGGGAGGGGGCACAGGCATGGTGGGCGGGGTGAGGGCGGTGCGTGCACTGTACGCAGGCTGAGGAAGCCTGGCATCGCTGGAGCGACGAAGTGCGATGCGGGGCGACGAGATGCCTTCCGTTGCGACGGACGAAGGTCTTGCCGGGCTGACCCGGACGCGGGAGGCGCCGAGCGTTTCGGATGAGCGGGATCACCCTGCGTGTGATGAATGGGATGCGTGATGCATGGTCAAGTATCATCACGCATCATGCGCACCACGCTGGACATCGACGACACCATCCTGGCCGAGCTCAAGAGGCTCCAGGCGCAGGAGGGTGGGTCTCTGGGTCGGCTCGTCTCCGAGCTGCTGGCCCGCCAGCTCGTCGAGCGCCGCCGCCGCCCTGCGCCGGCGCCCCGCTTCGCCTGGACGAGCCGCCCGATGGGCGCACGGGTGGACCTGTCCGACCGCGACGCGGTGCTCGATGCGATGGACGAGCCCCGGCCGTGAGCTTCGCGGTCGACGTCAACATCCTGCTCTACGCGAGCGATGCCCAGTGCGCCGAACATGCACGGGCGCGCCAGTTCCTGGACGCCAGCGCCGCGGGCACCGAGCTGATGTACTTCGCCTGGCCAACGGTGATGAGCTACCTGCGCATGGCCACGCACCCGAGGATCTTCACTGAGCCGTTGAGCCCCGCCGAGGCGGCGCGCAACATCGAGGCCCTGATCGCCTTGCCGCACTGCCGCGTGGTGGGAGAAAACGAGGGGTTCTGGGAAGCCTGGCGCGCCGCGACCCAGGGCCTGGCCGTGCGAGGCAACTTGGTGCCCGACGCGCACCTGGCCGCGCTCCTGCGCCAGCACGGCATCTCACGCCTGTACACCCACGACCGCGACTTCAGGAAGTTCGACTTCCTCGAGGTGATCGACCCGATCACACCGGCCGGCCACTGATCGGCCGGCGCGCTCACCCGAGCGTCATCAGGCTCGCGTTGCCGCCAGCAGCGGCGGTGTTCACGCTCAGCGAGCGCTCCGTCAGGAGCCGTGCGAGCGGCACCTCGTGCTCGCCGCTGCGCAGGCCGGTGAGGCCGACGATCGGGCCGGGGCGCCGGGCCAGTGCGTGCAGCGCCTGCAGGCATTGCGCGGGCGGGCCGTGGTGCAGGGCGGCGTCGAAGGCCACGCCGGGAGCCTGCCAGTCGTCCACGAGCGTGACGCGGGCCTGGACGGCCCGGGGCAGCTTTTCCCACAGGAAACGCGTGGTCGATGGCCACATCGCGTGGCCGCCCACGGCGAGGATGGCGCCCAACTGCACGAGGCGGTCGGCGTCTTCGTCGGCCAGGCACAGCACGCGCTCGCGCGGGCGCACGGTGTAGAGGTTGGCTTCGCCGGTCGGGCCGGGCAGGGCGCGCCAGGCGTGGCCGGGGGCGGCGGTGGTGTGGCAGCGGCAGGCCTGTGCGGCAGCGGGCGGGCCCTGCTCGTCGAGCCAGGCCTGGAGGGTCTGCAGTGCCGAGCCGGTCGTGCGCACGGCGGCGGTTGCCGAGGCGCCGTGCGCAGCAGGCGCGGCAGCGATCGGCTCGGCGTACAGGCCGCGAACCGGCGGCTCTGCCTCGGGGCCCGCAGCCTGCACGGCCAGGGCGGCGGCACCCCGCGGGCAGCGGGACAGCAGCCGCAGCAGGTACAGCGGCCCGCCCGCCTTTGGCCCGGTGCCCGACAGGCCCTCGCCGCCGAAGGGCTGCACGCCCACCACGGCGCCCACGATGTTGCGGTTCACGTAGAGGTTGCCCGCCGTGGAGGCCTGCACCACCTGCGCCACCGTCTCGTCGATGCGGGTGTGCACCCCCATCGTCAGGCCATAGCCCGTGGCGCGCACCTGCTCGAGCACCTCGGGCAGGTCTTCGCGGCGGTGGCGCAGCACGTGCAGCACCGGGCCGAAGACTTCGCGCTCGAGCTCCGACAGGTGTTCGATCTCGATGAGGGTGGGTGGGTAGAAAACGCCGGCGCCTGCGGCTTCCTCGTCCATCGCGGCAGGCTGCACGACGCGCCTGCCCCGCGCGCGCATCGCCTGCACGTGAGCCGCGACGCGCGCACGCGCCTCCTCGTCGATGAGGGGGCCCACGTCCACGGCCAGCTGCCGGGGATCGCCCACGCGCAGCTCGTGCATCGCGCCCGCGAGCATGTGCAGCAGCCGGTCGGCCACGTCGTCTTGCACGCACAGCACGCGCAGGGCCGAGCAGCGCTGCCCGGCGCTGTCGAAGGCCGAGGCGAGCACGTCGGCCACCACCTGCTCGGGCAGGGCCGAGGAGTCGACGAACATCGCGTTTTGCCCGCCCGTCTCGGCCACGAGCGTGACGGGCCGCGCGTGCGCATCCAGGCGCTGCGCGAGCGTGCGCTGCAGCAGACGCGCCACTTCGGTGGAGCCGGTGAAGAGCACCCCTTGCACCCGGGCATCGGCCACGAGCGCGGCGCCCACCGTCTCGCCGGGGCCGGGCAGCAGGTGCAGCGCCTCGCGCGGCACGCCCGCTTCGTGCAGCAGCCGCACCGCCTGCGCGGCCACGAGCGGCGTCTGCTCGGCGGGCTTGGCGAGCACGGGGTTGCCCGCGGCCAGTGCGGCGGCCACCTGGCCGGTGAAGATGGCCAGCGGGAAGTTCCACGGGCTGATGCAGGCCACTGGGCCGAGCGGCAGGTGGGTGGCGTCATCCCACTGCGTGCGCAGTTGCTGCGCGTCGTGGCGCAGGAAGTCCACCGCCTCGCGGACCTCGGCCACGGCGTTGGCCCAGGTCTTGCCGGCCTCGCGCACGAGCAGGGGCAGCAGCTGCGGCAGCGCGGCCTGCATGGCCTCGGCCGCGCGATCCAGGATCGCGGCACGGTCGCGTGCAGGCGTGGCTGCCCAGGACGGCGCGGCGGCCTGGGCGGCGTGCAGCGCCGCCTCCACGTCTGCAGGGGTGGCCTCGCGCACGGTGCCCACGAGATCGTGGCGGTCGGCCGGGTTGCGGATGGCGATGCCCGCAGGCCACGCAGGCGACCGGTCCTTGCGGGCATCGTCTTCGAACACCGGGACGAGCTTACGCAGCGTGGCGTCGCTGGCCAGGTCCAGCCCCTGCGAGTTCGCGCGGGCCGGCCCGAAGAGCGCGCCTGGCAGCGGGATCGCCGGGTGCGGGTGCCCGGCTGCACCTTCGTCCCGGGCGAGCTCTTCCACCTGCTCGACCGGGTCGCGCACGAGCGCCTCCAGCGACAGGGCCTCGTCGGCGATGCGGTTCACGAAGGAGGTGTTGGCGCCGTTTTCCAGCAGCCGCCGCACCAGGTAGGCCAGCAGCGTTTCGTGCGTGCCCACGGGCGCGTAGATGCGGCAGGGGCGGCCCAGGCCGCCTTCCGCAGCCGGGCCCACCACCTGCTCGTACAGCGGCTCGCCCATGCCGTGCAGGCACTGGAACTCGTAGGTGCCGGCGTCGGCGGCGGCACCCGCGAGCTCGTGAAGGGCGGCCAGCGTGTGGGCGTTGTGCGTGGCGAACTGTGGGTAGATCGCTTCGGGCGCGGCGAGCATCCGGCGCGCGCAGGCGAGGTAGGCCACGTCGGTGTGGGGCTTGCGCGTGTAGACCGGGTAGCCGGGCAGGCCGTCGAGCTGCGCGCGCTTGATCTCGCTGTCCCAGTAGGCGCCCTTGACCAGGCGCAGCATCAGGCGGTGCTGGCTGCGCCGGGCCAGGTCGATGAGGTACTCGATGACGGCCGGGCAGCGCTTCGAGTAGGCCTGCACGACGAAGCCGATGCCATTCCAGCCCGCCAGCACGGGCTCGAGGCACAGGCGCTCGAGCAGGTCCAGCGAGAGCTCCAGGCGCTCGGACTCCTCGGCATCGATGTTCAGGCCGATGTCGTGGCGCTGTGCCAGCCGCACCAGTTGCAGCAGGCGCGGATAGAGCTCGGCGTGCACGCGCGCGGCCTGGGCGCGGCTGTAGCGTGGATGCAGGGCGGAGAGCTTGATCGAGATGCCGGGGCCCTGCACGAGACCGCGGCCGCCCGAAGCCCGGCCGATCGCCTCGATCGCATGGGCGTAGGCGCCGAGGTAGCGTTGTGCGTCCTCCTCGGTCAGTGCGGCTTCGCCGAGCATGTCGTAGCTGAATCGGAAGCCCCGCGCTTCTCGCGGCCGTGCGTTCGCCAGCGCCTCCTCGATCGTCTGCCCGGTGACGAACTGTTCGCCCATCAGGCGCATCGCCAGGTCCACGCCCTTGCGGATGAGCGGCTCGCCGCCTCGCCCGAGCAGCCGTCGCAGCGCCGACGTGAGGCCGGCCTCGCTGTGCGTGGCCACGAGCTCGCCCGTGAGCACGAGGCCCCAGGCGGCGGCGTTGACGAACAGCGAAGGGGAGTGCCCCAGGTGCGCCCGCCAGTCGCCGCGGCCGATCTTGTCGCGGATCAGCGCGTCACGCGTGGCCGCATCCGGGATGCGCAGCAGCGCCTCGGCCAGGCACATGAGCGCCACGCCTTCCTGCGAGCTGAGCGCGAACTCCTGCAGCAGCCCCTGCACGAGGCCGGCTCGTCCGCCCGAGCCGAGCAGGCTGCCGCCGCTGCGCACCTGCTCGCGTACGCCGGCGGCGAGCTGCAGCGCGAGGGCGTGTGCGCGCGCGGCGGGCTCCGGCGCGAGCCGGGCGTGCGGCAGCAGGGCGCGAACGAGTTCGGGTTCCGGGGCGCGCGTGGCGGCGGTGAGGGCCGCTCGCAGCGCGCCGGGCTGGGCATCGAGGTCGTCGACGAGGTTCAGGCCACCGCTCCCCGCACGTTCACGTGCACGGCATACAGAGAATGACTTGCCGCCATGAAGAGCCGGTTGCGCTTGGGCCCCCCGAAGCACAGGTTGGCACAGCGCTCCGGCAGGTGGATGTGCGCCAGCGCAATGCCTTGCGGGTCGTAGACCCGCACGCCGTCGAGCCCGTTCGGGTCGGTGCCGATCGAGCCGTCGCTGCCGAAGCCGCACCAGACGTTGCCCAGCGTGTCGACGGCGATGCCGTCGTAGGCCCCGGGCCCCTGGGCGCTGACGTACAGGCGCTTGTTGGCCAGGTGGCCGCCCGGCTCCACGTCGTAGGCCCAGATCAGCCGGTGCGGCCGGGCGCGGCTTTCCACCACGTAGAGCGTGCGCTCGTCGGGCGAGAAGGCCAGGCCGTTGGGGCCGGCCAGGTCGCGCAGCACGCACTGCAGCTCGCCCGAGGCCGGGTCGATGCGGTAGACGCCCTGGAAGGGCAGCTCCGGCTCGGCCGGCTCGCCTTCCCACCAGCCGAGGATGCCGAAGGGCGGGTCGGTGAACCAGATCGAGTCGTCGCTGGCGCAGACGATGTCGTTGGGCGAGTTCAGGCGCTTGCCCTCGAAGCGCTCGGCCAGCACCGTGATGCGCCCGTCGTACTCGGTGCGCGTGACGCGGCGCGTGCCGTGCTCGCAGGCCAGCAGCCGGCCCTGGCGGTCGCGCGCCAGGCCGTTGGCGTGGTGCGAGGGATGGCGGAACTCGCTGAGCTGCCCGGAGCAGTCGTCCCAGCGCAGGATGCGGTCGTTGGGGATGTCGGAGAAGAGCAGGTAGCGTCCGTCGCCGAACCACACCGGGCCCTCGGCCCAGTAGAAACCGCTGGCGAGCCGCTCCACGGTGCCCGACATCAGGCGCAGCGTCAGGAAGCGCTCGTCGAGCACCTCGATGCGCGGGTCGGGCAGGCGCTGGCTGGGGGCGAAGTCGAAGGTGGGGCCTTGGTCCATGGGGGTCTTTCTCGTTCGGTGTGTGCGATGTCCGGGCAGGACCGCCGTGATCAGAACGGGCCCTGCCTGACGAACCCGCCGCCTTGGAAGAGGGCGACCGGATCGTTCAGGTCGATGGCGGGCTGCCGCGCTTCCACCGCCGCCCGGAAGGGCTCGGAGCTGTCCTGCGGACGGAAGCCCACGTGGCGTGCGCGCGCGTTGTCCCACCACGTGAGGCGGTTGTCGGACATCCCGTACATCACCGTGTGGCCCACGGCCGGCGCGGTGAGGCAGGCCACCACCAGCCGCTCGAGGTCGTCGTAGGACAGCCACGTGGCCAGCATGCGGCGGTCCTTCGGCTCGGGGAAGGCCGAGCCGATGCGCAGGCACACCGTCTCGATGCCGTAGCGGTCGAAGTAGAAGCGCGAGAGCTGCTCGCCGAAGGCCTTGGAGATGCCGTAGTAGCCGTCAGGGCGCGGCGGCATCGAGGGATCGATCGTCTCGTCCTGCCGGTAGAAGCCCGTGACGTGGTTGGAACTGGCGAACACGATGCGCCGCGTGCCGTGGATGCGCGCGCCCTCGTAGAGGTTGAAGACGCCCTCGATGTTGGCCGGCAGGATCTCGTCGAAGGGCCGCTCCACCGACACGCCGCCCAGGTGCACGACGGCCTGCACGCCCTCCAGCAGCGCATGCACGGCCGCACGGTCCTGCAGGGCGGCGGGGCGCAGCTCCTCGCCGGGTGCGGCCTCGCCCAGCGCGGCGATGTCGCTCACGCGCAGCACCTCGCACATCGCCTTCAGGCGCGGGCGCAGCACGCGGCCCAGGCCGCCGGCGGCACCGGTGAGCAGCAGGCGCGGGATGCGCAGCGGGGTGGTGGAGGCGGTGGTGGCGGTGTCGGGGTGCGTGGCGGACATGATGCGCATGCTCGCGGCGGGACTGCCGCGCGTCAATGCGGGATCGTGCGGGGCGTGCCGGCCACCGTGGGATGATTGCGCGGCAGGCTGCAGCGCCGTGCCGTTGCAGCGTGCTTCACCCGAAAGGATTCCGGCATGAAGGAAAACCGCCTGCGCACCCTGTGGAAGGAAGGCCGCACGGCCGTCAACGGCTGGCTCGCGATTCCCGACGGGGTGAGCGCCGAGGTGATGGCGCACCAGGGCTGGGACGCCCTCACCGTGGACCTTCAGCACGGCCTCGTGGACTACGCGGCGATGGTGCGGATGCTGCAGGCGATGTCGGCCACGCCCGTGGTGCCCGTGGTGCGCGTGCCGTGGCTGGAGCCGGGCATCCTGATGAAGTCGCTCGATGCGGGCGCGATGGCCGTGATCTGCCCGATGGTCAACACGCGCGAGGACGCGCAGAAGCTCGTGGCCTGGACCTCCTACGCCCCGCGCGGCACGCGCAGCTTCGGGCCGGTGCGCGCGGGCATGGTGTTCGGGTCCGACTATCCCGAGCAGGCCAACGACACGGTCGTGCGCTTTGCGATGATCGAGACGGCGCAGGCCCTGGACAACCTCGACGCGATCCTGTCGGTGGAGGGGCTCGATGCGATCTACATCGGGCCCTCGGACCTCTCGCTGTCGCTGGGCTGCAAGCCGATCTTCGACGACGTGGAGCCCAAGGCGGCGCAGGCCATCGACCACATCCTGGCCCGCGCCCAGGCGCACGGGGTGGTGGCGGGCATCCACAACGGCCGGCCCGACGTGGCACGGGCGCGCAGCGCCAAGGGCTTTCGTTTCGTGACCCTGGGCTCGGATATGCGCATCCTGGCGGCGGGCTCCCAGCAGTTGCTGGAGGCCATGCGCAAGGCCTGAGCCAGGCGGCTGCGGTGACACCCGACGACCCGCGCGCCTTCCTGCGCACCCTCTACGACACCGCCGTGGCACGCGCGCTGCCTGGCGAGGTGATCGGCCGCCACCTGCCCGAGCCGCCCGACCCCGCGCGCGGGCGCACCCTGGTGCTGGGCGCCGGCAAGGCCGGCGGCTCGATGGCGGCGGCGGTGGACGCGCTGTGGCCGGCCGAAGCTCCGCTGTCGGGCCTCGTGGTCACGCGCTACGACCACGTACCGCCGGCCTACCTGCAGCGGCCCGGGCGCATCGAGGTGGTGCAAGCGCGCCACCCGGTGCCCGACGAGGCGGGGCGACAGGCCGCGCAGCGCATCGCGGCACTCGCGCACGGCCTGACCGAGCACGACCTGGTGCTGTGCCTGGTCTCGGGCGGTGCCTCGGCGCTGCTGGCGCTGCCCGCCTCCGGCCTCACGCTGGCCGACAAGCAGGCGGTGAACCAGGCGCTGCTGCGCAGCGGCGCGGCCATCGACGAGATGAACTGCGTGCGCAAGCACCTCTCGGCCATCAAGGGCGGGCGGCTCGCGGCGCAGTGCTGGCCGGCGCGGGTGGTGACGCTGCTGATTTCCGACGTGCCCGGCGACGCGCCGGAGGTGATCGGCAGCGGCCCCACCGTGCCCGACCCCACGACCTGCGCCGATGCGCTGGCCATCTGCCGCCGCTACGGGATCGAGCTGCCGCCCGCGGCCCTGGCCGGGCTCGAAAGCGGCGCCTTCGAGACGCCCAAGCCGGGCGACGCGCGCTTTGCGGGGCACGAGGTGCACCTGATCGCCACCCCGCAGGCCAGCCTCGAGGCGGCGGCGGCGCATGCGCGCGCCGCGGGCCTGGCGGCCCACATCCTGTCCGACGAGGTCGAGGGCGAGAGCCGCGACGTCGGCCGCGTGCATGCGGCGCTGGCCCGCGCCGTGGCCCGGCGTGGCGCGCCCTTCGCGCGGCCCTGCGTGATCCTCTCGGGCGGCGAGACGACCGTGACGGTGCGCGGCCCCGGCGGGCGCGGCGGCCGGGCCAGCGAGTTCCTGCTCGGCTGCGCCCTGGCGCTGCAGGGCGAGCCGGGCGTGCACGTGCTGGCCGCCGACACCGACGGCATCGACGGCATCGAGCACAACGCCGGGGCGATCGTCACGCCCGACACGCTGGCGCGTGCCGCGGCGCTGGGCCTCAAGCCGGCAGAGTTCCTCGACCGGCACGACTGCTTCACGCTCTTCGAGCGGCTGGGCGACCTCGTGGTGCCGGGGCCGACCTACACGAACGTCAACGACTTTCGCGCAATGCTCATCCGCTGAGGCGCGTGAGACTGG
>JBBAPJ010000061.1:0-14965 GCA_040400855.1 Rubrivivax sp. | reverse complement strand
ACGCCCGCCTTGATCATCGCCTGCTTGGCCGAGACCTTGTCGCCCATCGTGCGGATGGCCTCGGGGGTGGGCCCGATGAAGACGAAGCCGCTCTTTTCCACCCGCTCGGCGAAGTCGGCGTTCTCGCTGAGGAACCCGTAGCCGGGGTGGATGGCCTCGGCGTCCGTCACCTCGGCCGTCGAGATGATCGCCGGCATGTTGAGGTAGCTCTGCGCCGACGGCGCGGGGCCGATGCACACGGCCTCGTCGGCGAGCTTGACGTACTTGGCCTCGCGGTCGGCCTCGGAATAGACGACGACCGAGCGGATGCCCAGCTGCCGGCAGGCGCGCTGGATGCGCAGCGCGATCTCGCCGCGGTTGGCGATCAGGATCTTCTTGAACATGTCCGGGGCTTCACTCGAGGATGAAGAGCGGCTGCCCGTACTCGACTGCCTGGCCGTTCTCGCACAGTACCTTGGCGATCGTCCCGACCATGTCGGATTCGATCTCGTTCATGATCTTCATGGCTTCGATGATGCACACCGGCGTGCCTTCCTTGACCGCGTCGCCCACCTCGATGAAGGGCTTGGCGCCCGGGCTGGCTGCCCGGTAGAAGGTGCCCACCATGGGCGACTTGACGACCTTGCTCTCGTCGGCCGGCGCGGCGGCTGGAGCCGGTGCCGCGACCCCTGCCGGCGCCGCGGCGGCCACGGCGACCGGTGCCGGCACCGCCGCCACCGGCATCGGCGGCACCACCATCGCCGGCACGGGAGCCGGCGCGCTCGCCTTGACGATCCGGACCTTGCCGTCGGCTTCGGTGATCTCGAGTTCGGAGATGCTCGACTCGGACACGAGGTCGATCAGGGTCTTGAGCTTGCGCAGGTCCATTCAGGGCCTCCAGGCGAGGGGGGATGGTTGACGGGGATGCATGTGCGTGCCGGGCCGCTGGGCACGCATGGCGGCGGGATTCAGGCGGATGGGGCGGTGAGCTGGCGCAGCGCGTAGTCCAGGGCGAGCCGGTATCCGTGCGGTCCGAGCCCGGCGATCACGCCGACCGCCACGCCCGACAGGAACGAGTGGTGGCGGAAGGGCTCCCGCCTGTGCACGTTGCTCAGGTGGACCTCGATGAAGGGGATCGCGACGGCTGTGAGCGCGTCGCGCAGGGCCACGCTCGTGTGGGTCAGGCCGCCCGGGTTGATCAGGATGAACCGGGTGCCGTCCGTGCGCGCGGCATGGATGCGGTCGATCAGCACGCCTTCGTGATTGCTCTGCAGGGTTTGCAGGGAAATCCGCACATCGGCGGCGATCTGGATCAGATCAGCGTCGATCTGCGGGAGCGTGGTGTGTCCGTAGACTTCCGGCTCGCGCGTACCCAGCAGGTTCAGGTTGGGCCCGTGGAGGACGAGGATCGACATGGCGCCTATTCTATCGACCGGCATCGGGCTGCCGGATGACGCCTACTTTACGCGAAATGCTGAAAGATACAAGCAGGTTTGCTTGCGTTCACCCGGCGGTGGCCCAGGAGACCAGTTCGGCATAAGTCGTGGCCCCGAGCTTGCGTCGCACGACACGACCTGCGGCATCGAGGGCCACGGTGAAGGGCAGGCCACCGGCGGTGTTGCCCAACTGCCGGGACAGATCCGTACCCGCCAGCCCTGCCAGGCCGACCGGGAAGCGCAGTGGCCGGCGCGCGAGGAACTCGCGCACGGCCGACGGGGAGTCGATCGCAAGGCCCACGACCTGCCAGCCGCGCGGGGCGTACTCCGCGTGGAAGCGGTCGATCTCGGGCAGCTCATGCACGCAGGGCGGGCACCACGTGGCCCAGAAGTTGACCACCAGCGGCTTGCCCCGCAGGCTCTCGAGGATGAGCTCGCCGCCTTGCGGGCGCTCCAGCCGCAGGGCCCACAAGGCATCTTCCGCGCCAGCGACCACCCCTCCCACGGGTGAGCCGGGAAGTGAAGCGCCGGTGTCGGCGCGCAGGGCCTGGAGGACACGCCAGCCGGCCCCGGCGGCCAGGGCGGCCGCTCCGGTGGCCAGGATGGCAAAGTTGCGTCGCTTCATGGGGGGCTGGCCTCCTCCTGCAGGCGCCGGTTGAGTGCGGCCAGGTCCCCGCGCCAGGTACGCCCGCGCGCGTCGGGCTTGAGCGCACCACGCAGCTCGTCGTAGTCGTGCAGCAGCAGGTGCACCGTGACGCGCTCACCCAGCTCGCGGCAGGGGCTCGAGACGGTCAGCACGTCGCGCGGACGCGGGCCGCCGGGGTCGAGCGTGTCGACCTCGTAGGGCACGCCCAGGTCCAGCAGCTGCAGTTCGGCTGCCTTCGGGTCGTCGCAATAGAGCTCGATGCGCACGTTGGACATCCGGGTGGCCGTGCCGCGCCACACTGCGCCGGCCAGGTGCGGGCGCAGTGCCGAGAGCCGCTCCATCCAGCCAGCGGCCACCGCCCGCAGCGCCGCCAGCTCCTGGGGCTGCGTGTCGGCGCAGAAGATCTCGAGGTAGGCCCGTACCTCGTCCTCGACGAGTTCGTTGGCGGGCATCTCGACCCGCCCGCCGGCACCACGCCCGAGGTTTCGCGCGGCCTTGGACTTCGCCGCGGCGTACTCCAGGCCGGTCTCGACCACCAGCCGCGCCGCCTCGGCGGCGATCTCACGGGTGGCGACAGAAGGCTCCATGGGAGGGATTGTCGCCCGCGGCCAGGAGAAGCTCAGGGCAGCACGGCCATGCCCATGCGCGCCAGCACGGAGGCGGAGCGCGCGGCCAGGTAGGGCGAGCCGGGCAGCCTCTCGAAGCGCTTGGGGGCCGGCAGCATCACCGCCAGCCGCGCCGCCTGCTCCGGCGCGAGCCGGCCGGCGTCGGTGCGGAAATAGTGCTGCGCCGCAGCCTGCGCGCCGAAGACGCCCGAGCCCCACTCGACGCTGTTGAGGTAGATCTCCAGGATCCGGCGCTTGCTCAGCAGGGTCTCGAGCATCACGGTGATGACGAACTCCTGAGCCT
Source organism: Rubrivivax sp. (assembly GCA_040400855.1). Taxonomy (GTDB): domain Bacteria; phylum Pseudomonadota; class Gammaproteobacteria; order Burkholderiales; family Burkholderiaceae_C; genus Rubrivivax. Next base: position 11,995 of record JBBAPJ010000061.1, on the reverse strand, counting down.
TGCGCCAAACCGTGCGCTCGCCCGACAGGAACAGGTTCTTGGCCAGTTGCTGGGTGATCGTGGAGCCGCCCACGAGGCGAGGCTCGGCTGTGCGGCGGCCCGCGCCGGGGCCCGCTGCACCCTGGCCTGCACCGGATGGGCGCGCGCGTGCAGCCTGTGCCTCCGCGCGGGCATTGCGATCCCACGCACGCTCCAGGGCCTCCCAGTCGAAGCCAGCGTGTTCGGCGAAGCCCCCGTCCTCGCTGGCGATCACCGCGCGGGCGAGGTGGGGGGAGATGCGCGCGCCGTCCACCCACTCCTGGCGCCAGGGCAGCGAACCGGTGGCCCGCACCAGGCGCCAGGCCTCGCTGCGCTGGAAAGCGGTCGACTGGGGGTCGATGGCGGCCATGGCGGCCACGCGCAGCGCGAAGGTGAGCTGCAGCGCGACCGTGCACACCGCGACCAGGGCCAACAGGCGACCCAGTTGGCGCAGCCAGGAGGGGATCGGCTTGCGTGCCACGGGCCTCAGCTCCCCGGCGCCGAGACGGTGGTCTCCAGGCTGTCGTTGCGCGTGAAGCGAAAGCGCGAGGTCACGACGATCTGGTCGGCCTGCAGCCGCATCTGCGGCGTGAACGATCCGTAGGGGCCGGCACCATGGACGATCGCCACCGCGCGCTGGTCGAGCACGCGCGAGTCGGAGGGCTGCACGACCTGCGCAGCCACGACCCGGCCTTCGGCATCCACCGTGATGTTCATGGTCAGCTCGCCGTAGAGCTTGCGGCCCTGCAGTTCGGGGAAGTCGCGCGTGCCGCGCTCTTCGATGCGGCGGCGCAGGGCGTCGTAGTAGACGGCATAGACCGCCTCCCTCGTGGCCGGGCTGACGTAGCGCTTGCGCGGCCGCGCGTTCTCCTGGTCGATGCGCTTCTCGATCTCCGCCAGGAGCCGCACGAGCTGCCGCCTGCGCTCCTCCTGTTCGCGCTCCTGCGCAGCGAGCCCCTCGCGGGCCACCCCGGTGGGCACCGGCAGCATGGCCAGTTCGCGGCGGACCTGGGCCAGCAGCATCTGCTGCTCCTGCTGCAGTTGCTGGACCTGGCGCTGTGTCGTCTCGGCCGCGTCGCCGCTTTCCGTGGCCGCGGCCATCGGCAGCGGCGATGTGGCGCGCCCGCTGGCGGCCTGGCCGCCGCCGGCCAGGTTGGCCTGCGCGATGGCCTGGGCCTGCGCGGGCGGCTCCTGGCCGCGCGCGTTGACGAGGATCACCTCCAGCGGCGTGTCGGCGAAGGCCCGGCGCAGCGCATCGGGGTCGGCCACCTGCACCGTCAGCAAGGCGCCATGCGCCGCCACCGACACGGCCAGCGCCCATTGCAGCGTCGACCACCTGCGCCAGCCCCCGCCCGACAGCCAGCCCCGCATCGTCACGCCCCTCGCTCCGAGGGTCAGGCGCCGCCGGTGCCCGCAGGCTCGCGCGCCTCGGGCGAGCCGGCGTTACCCGACCCCGGGTCGGCGTCGGAGACATCGATGGCCAGGGCCAGCGGGCCGGCCGCGCCGACCTCGTCGTCGTCCTCCTCGCCGCCTTGCGCCCCTGCCTGCAGCGGCGCAGCCTCGTCCAGGCGGGCCACGAGTGCCGACCAGACGTCCAGCGTCAGCAGGTCGCGCCCCGTGAGCCGCACGCGCGCACGGGTGCCGCGGGGCAGCGCATCGATGCCCGTGGCGCCCAGCACCAGGGGCAGCGTCTCGGCGCGCACGAGGCCCTCCTTGACCACGGTGACGTCGAGCTCGGTCACGCCGTTCTGCTCGAGCCAGCGGATCGTCCAGTAGCGCTCGATCTGGCGCTGGAAGTCGGCGTAGGCGGTGTAGGCGGCGTCGAAGGTCGAGACGATGGCGAAGAGCGATGCGTCCTTGGGGCGGAAGGGTGCCGCCAGCGCGGCGGTGGCTCCGTGGCGGGCGCAGGCGATGATCTGCCACTGGTTGACGAGGTCCACGTAGCGCCGCAGCGGCGAGGTGGCCCAGCTGTAGCAGGCCACGCCCATCCCGGCGTGCGGCAGTGCCCGGGTGCCCATGCGCACCTTGATGCCCGGTGCGAGGCTCGCCTGGCTGCGGTAGATCCCGGGCACGCCCAGCTCGGCCAGCCAGGCCCCCCAGGTGGAGTTGGCCAGGATCATCGCCTCGGCCACGATCAGGTCCAGCGGCGCGCCGCGCACGCGTGCGGTGATGTGCACGCGCTCGCCCCCATCGGGCTCGCCCGCCCCCCCCTCCAGCCGGAAGGTGTAGTCGGGGCGGTTGAAGGTCTCGGGCTTGCCGCGCGCCTCCTCGCGCCGGGCCTTCAATGCCCGGGCCAGCCGGAAGGCGAACGCCAGCTCGCGCGCGAACGGGTATTGAGCAGGAGCCGTACCGGTCAGTGAGGGCTCGGTGACGAGCGCGTCCAGCAGGTCGTGCCGCAGGTTGCTGGCAACAGGCACGCGCTCGAGCCGGGTGTGGTGAGCGCGCACCTCCAGCGTGGCCTCGTCCAGCGTGACGTACAGGCTTACCGCCGGGCAGTCACGCCCTTCGGTGAGCGTGTAGCGCTGCACCACCTCGTCGGGCAGCATCGTGAGCTTGTGCCCAGGCATGTAGACCGTGGACAGGCGCTCGCGCGCCAGCCGATCCAGGGGCGAGTCGGGCGTGATGGCCAGGCCCGGTGCGGCGATGTGGATGCCCAACACGACCGTGCCCGAGCCCAGGCCCTGCACCGACAGGGCGTCGTCGATCTCGGTGGTGTGCGAGTCGTCGATGGAGAAGGCCTGGACCGGTGCCAGCGGCAAGTCCTCCCGGATGTCGGGCGTGACCACGGCACCGAAGCCCGTGCCGCGCGGGAACTGCTCGAAGACGAAGCGCCGCCAGTGGAACTGGTAGGGGCTGTCGATCGCGCCGGCTTCCTGGAGCAGGGCCAGCGGCGCGCGCTGCGTGGTGCGCGCGGCCTGCACCACTGCCTTGTACTCGGGGCTGTTCTTGTCGGGCTTGAAGAGAATGCGGTAGAGCTGCTCGCGCACCGGTGCGGGGCACTGCCCGGCACCGAGCTCGGCCGCCCAGGCGTCTATCTGGGCGGCCAGCTGCCGCTTGCGCTCGATGGCCAGCAACGCGGCTTTCACCGTCTCCTGGGGCGCCTTGCGGAACAGGCCGCGCCCGACACGGCGGAAGTAGTGCGGTGCCTCGAACAGGCGCAGCAGGGCCCCCAGCTGCTGGGCGGTGCCGGCGTTCGCGTCGAAATAGTCGCGCGCGAGTTCGGCGAAGCCGAAATCGCCTTCGGGCGCGAACTCCCAGGCCAGGTCCAGGTCGATCTGCGCCGCGTGCGTCTGCGCGACGGCCATCAGCTCGGCGGGTGCGGGCTTGTCGAAGCGCAGCAGCACGAGCGCGTTCTTGACCTTCACGCGCTTGCCCGAGTCGAGCTCGAGCTGCACCGAGGCCTCGGCCTCGGACATCACGCGGCCGGTCTGGAAGCGGCCGGAATCTTCGAAGAGGGCATACATCGGAGCGGATTGTCGCCGGTCGTGGTGGTGGGGCTCACCGGACACCCAGCCGGCGGTGCGGGTCCGGTTTCGGGGAAACCACACCCGGGTGGGGCGGGGCGGCTGGCCAAAATAGGCGCGATTGGAGACTGGTGAAGGAGCGGGCATGGCAGATCGGTCGGGTGCGGTGCGGGCTGCAGGGTGGGCGCTCGCCTTGGTGCTGGCCGGGGTGCTGGGAGCCGGGTCGGCCGCTGCACAGGGCGGGGCGGCCGCGGCACGGGTCGAAGCGGGGCAGCCGGCGGCGCAGTTCGTGCGCGTGCTCGCCGGCATCGAGGAGTACCGGCTGCCCAACGGGCTGCAGATCCTGCTCTTTCCCGACCCCTCGAGCACCACCACGCTGGTCAACATCACCTACCGCGTGGGCAGCCGCCACGAGGGTGCGGGCGAGTACGGCATGGCCCACCTGCTGGAGCACCTGGTGTTCAAGGGCACGCCCACCTACCGCGACATCACGGGCGAGTTCTCGCGGCGTGCGATGCGCTGGAACGGCACCACCAGCGCGGACCGCACCAACTACTTCGCCTCCTTCAACGCCAACGACGAGACGCTGGACTTCGCGCTGGCCTTGGAGGCCGACCGGATGGTCAACAGCTTCATCTCCAAGGAGGACCTCGACAAGGAGATGCCGGTGGTGCGCAACGAGTTCGAGCGCGCCGACAGCAACCCGCTGCAGGTGCTGAGCCAGCGCGTGATGGGCACGGCCTACCACTGGCACCCGTACGGCCGCGCCACCATTGGCGTGAGGAGCGACATCGAGAACGTGCCCATCGAGCGGCTGCGCGCCTTCTACAAGCGCCACTACCGGCCCGACAACGCCACGCTGCTGGTGGCCGGCCGCTTCGACAAGGTGCGCGTGCTGCAGACCGTAGCGCGCACCTTCGGCCCGCTCGTGCAGCCGGCCGAGCCGCTGCAGCAGCCCTACACCGCCGAGCCGGCGCAGGATGGTGAGCGCACCGTCACCGTGCGGCGCGTGGGCGGGCAGCCGGCGCTGATCGCGCACTACCACGTGCCGGCTGCCGCGCACCCCGACACGGCGGCGCTCGTGGTGTACCAGCTGCTGATGTCGATGCGGCCCAGCGGGCAGCTCTACCGCAAGCTCGTGGAGACCAAGCTGGCGGTGGCAGCCGGCCTGGGCGGCGGGGGCGGCGCGGCACCTGGCGGCGTCACGGCGGTGGCCATCCTGCAGGCCGACTCGAAGGTGGAGGAGGTGGAGAAGATCCTGCTCGACCTGGTGGAGGGCCGCGGGGCCGAGCCCTTCCAGGCCTCCGAGTTCGAGCGGGTGCGTGAGCTGGCGCTCAACGCCTACCGCGAGCAGATGAAGAGCCCCGAGGGCCTGGCCCAGGGCATCTCCAACGTCGTGGCCTCGGGTGACTGGCGGCTGCAGTTCCAGCTCATCGAGGACATCCCCCGGGTCACGCTGGCCGACGTGGAGCGGGTGCGCCAGGCCTACTTCCGGCCCGCCAACCGCACCCTGGGCCGCTACCTGCCGGCGGCGGCCGCCGAGCGGGTACAGATCCCGGCGGCCCCGCCGATCGCCGAGCGCCTGGCGGGCCTGAAGGGACCCCCTCGCGTGGAGGAGGGCGAACAGCTCGATCCCACGCCGGCCAACTTGGAGAGCCGGACCGTTCGCACCCGGCTGCCCAGCGGGATCGGGCTGCAGACGCTGCGCAAGTCGCTGCGCGGCCAGGCCGTTCACCTGCAGATAAGCCTGCGCTGGGGCTCGATGGAGCAGACCTTCCCGCTCCGGGGCACCGACATGGTGGCGTCCATGCTCTTCGAGGGCAGCCAGCGGTTTTCCAAGCAGCAGCTCCAGGATGAGCTGCTGCGGCTGCGCGCCTCGCTGAACGTCTCCAGCGGCGACCAGGGTGCGACCGTTTTTCTCACCGCCGAGCGAGACACGCTCCTGCCGGCGCTTCGCATCGCCGCGGACATGCTCCGCAACCCGCTGCTGCCCGCCGAGGCCTTCGAGCGCATTCAGCGCGCCGCCGTCTCGGGGCTGCAGTCTTCACGCCAGGAGCTCGGCACGATTCGCGTGGAGGCCACGCGCGCGCACTACAACGCCGCTCTCGGGGCGGCACCCGGCCATCCCGACTATGTCAAGAGTCTCGATGAACGCATCCAATCCGTGCAATCCACCACCCTGGAGGGGGTGCGCGCGATGCACCGCGACTGGTGGTCGGCCAACGAGGCGCGAGTGGCCGTGGCGGGCAACCTGCCCGAGGGGCTGGGCGAGGAGATCGAGCGGCTCTTCGGCGACTGGAAGAAGCCCGGCGCCGGCCGCTTCGTGCGCCACGAGCCCCGGCACTACGTGCTGCCGCCGGCGCGCTTCGTCGCCAAGGCCTCCGACAAGTCCAATGCTGTGCTGCGCTGGCACCAGACTTTTCCGCTGAACCAGGACCACCCGGACTACTTCGCCCTGCTGGTGGCTTCCCGCATCTTCGGCGGCGGTGGCCTGGAGAGCCGCCTGGCCAGCCGGGTCCGGGTCAAGGAGGGGCTGAGCTACTCGATCGGCAGCGGCCTGGGCGTGCCCCAGCACGGCGACCGGGCCGCCGTGACGATCGAGGCGAGCTTCTCGCCCGACCAGCGCGAGCGCGTGATCCAGGCCGTGCGCGAGGAGCTGGAGCGCTACGCGCAGGACGGACCCACCGAGGCCGAGGTGGCCCGCGCGCGTCAGGACCTGCTGGCGCAGCGCCGCCAGGCCCGCGGCGACGACCGCGGACTGCCGGGCATATTGCTCACGCTGGAGGACCTGCGCGAGACCTTCGACGCCACGCGCCGGCGCGACGAGGCCATCGGTGCCGTGACCCGCGACCAAGCCCACGCCGCCTGGAAACGTCACGTGCGCAGCGACGGCTTCGTGCTCTCGGCCGCGGGCGACTTCAAGGACTGAGCACGCGGGCCCTCCGGCCCAGGCTCCACCACCTGCCCGTCGCGCACCTGCACGACGCGTTCTGCGCCGGCGATCGTCTCGGGCCGGTGCGCGATCACGATCCGCGTCAGCGGCAGTTGCGCCAGCGCCTGCGTCACGGCGCGCTCGTTGTCCGTGTCGAGGTGGCTCGTGGCTTCGTCCAGCGCCAGCACGGCTGGCCGGCGGTAGAGCGCGCGCGCGAGCAGCAGGCGCTGCTTCTGGCCGCCCGACAGGCCCGTGCCGAGGTCGCCCACCTGGGTGTGGTAACCCATGGGCATGCGGACGATGTCCTCGTGCAGCTGGGCCAGGCGGGCACAGGCCTCGGTGCGCACGGCGTCGGGTTCGTCGTCGAAGAAGCTGATGTTGTCGGCAAGGCTCCCGCTGAGCAGCGCGTCCTCCTGCATGACGGTGCCGATGCGTGCACGCACGTTGGCCAGGCCCAGCTGCGCGATGGGCACTCCGCCAAAGCGCACCTCGCCCTCGGTGGGCTGCAGGATGCCCAGCAGCAGCTTGAGCAGCGTGGTCTTGCCCGCGCCCGAGGGCCCGGTGACGGCCACGCACTGCCCGGCCTCGATGTGCAGGTTGGCGTGACGCAACACCCAGGGCTCGCCCTCGCCGTGGCGAAAGCTCACGTCGCGCAGCTCCAGGCTCGGGCTGAGGTGGGAGAGGTCGTGCGCGGGCCGGGCGTCGGCCCCGCTGTCGGGCTCGGGTGCGGCCAGCGCGATGTCGGCCAGCCGCTCGGCGTGCAGGCCCAGCATGCGCCACTCGACCGCGTAGTCGATGAGCGCCGAGACCCGTCCCGTGAACTGGCCCTTGTAGGCGAGGAAGGCGAAGAGCATGCCCAGCGTGAAGGGCGTGGCGGCTGCGCCGGCCGTGGCCTGGTGGGACATGATCATCTGCGCGGCCAGCCACAGGACCACGAGGTTTTCCAGGCCGAAGATGGTGGTGTTGGCAGCGGTGAAGGCGATCTGCAGCCGCGCCGTGCGCACGTCGCGGTTCTGCACGTCGACGACGAGGTTCTGCCAGCGCGCGCGCCGCGCATGCTCGCGCCCGAAGAGCTTGAGTGGGGTGATGGCGCGCAGCGATTCCAGGAAGTGGGTCTGCTCGCGGGCGTCCAGCACCAGGCGCTCGGCAGCCGCCTCGCGCAGCGGCCGGTAGCTTGCGGCGCGCACCAGGGCGTAGGCCGCCACCGCCGCGAGCACGACTGCGGTGAGCTTGACCGAGTACAGCAGCATCATCGCGAGGGCCGCCAGCACCATGATCGTGTCCAGCAGCGCCTCGATGAGGCCATTGGTCAGCGTGTGCTGGATGGCCCCCACGGCGCCGAAGCGGCTCGTGATGTCGCCCAGGTGCCGCTTCTCGAACCAGTCCACCGGCAATCGGACGAGGTGCGCGAAGACGTTGCCCACCCATTGCAGCGACAGGCTCTGGCCCAGCACCATGACCATCCAGCTGCGCGCCAGGGCCAGCGTCGTCTGCACGACGAGCAGCAGCGCCAGGCCGAGCACGAGCACGCCCAGCAGGTCGTGGTCGTGCCCGGCGATCGCCTCGTCGACGACAGCCTGGTTGAGCAGCGGTGCGGCCACGGCAAAGAGCTCGAGCACGAGGGCGACCGCGAAGATGGCGGCCAGCGTGCGCCCCAGGCCCTGGACGCGCCCGGTCAGCTGGCGCAGGCCCACGCGCGGCGGCTGCGCGCGCGTCTCGAAATGTGCGCAGGGCGAGAGCTCGAGCGCCACCCCCGTGAAGTGGCGTGACACCTCGGCTCGCGAGAGCCGCCGCTGCCCCACCGCAGGATCGAGCACCGTGAGCCGGCGGCGCCCCACGCGCGCCAGCACCACGAAGTGGTTCATGTCCCAGTGCAGGATGCAGGGCAGCCGCAGCGCGCCGAGCTCCTCGGGCTCGAGCCGCAGCGCGCGCGCAGCCAGGCCGATGGCATCGGCGTGGCCGATCAACTGCGCCAGGTTGACGCCCTTGAGGCTGACCGGAAAGCGGCGTCGCAGCTCGGCCAGGTCGGTGCGCTGGCCATGGGCCGAAGCGAGCATGGCCAGGCACGCCAGGCCGCACTCGGTGGACTGGGCCTGCAGGACGAGCGGCGGGAGCGTGGCCACTTCGGACGGCCCGGTTGCCTCAGGAGCCTTCGCCCGGGCCGGTTGACCACCGTGCCCGTGCCCCGAGCGCGGGCTCGAGCATCCACTCCCAGACCGCTCGCCGATCCTGGACGATGTCGGCCTCGAGCCACAGGCCCGGGCGCAGCGGATGTTCGGCATCGCGCGTGCGCAGCGCCTGCGCATGCAGGGCCACGCGAATGCGGTACAGCGGCTCGGGGCTCTGGGTGGCCGCCAGCAGCGCCTGCTGCTGGCCGGCGGGGAGATCCTGCGGATTCAGCGGCGTGCGGCTGACCGCCACGACGGTGCCCGCAGCCATGCCGAACTTCTGGTACGGGAAGGCCGCCACGCGCAGCCATGCCGGCTGCCCGGCGCGCAGGAAGCCCGCGGTGCGGCTGGGTGCGTAGAGCTCGGCCTCCAGCGCAACCTGAGGTGCCGGGGGCGCTGACGCGTTGACCGCGTCGACTGCCGGGAGGAGGGAGGCCGGCACCAGCGTGAGCAGCGTCTGGCCCGGCTGCACGAGCGTGCCAGGCGGGGCGTGCAAGGCCGTCACGATGCCGTCCACAGGCGCCTGCACCACGAGCCGCCGCCTGGCGTCGTTCTCGCGCTTTTCCTGGTCGAGCTGGGCGCGTGCGCGCTCGAGCTGCGCGCGCTCGGTGTGCCACTGCGTGGTGCCCGCATCGGCCTCGGCCTGCACCGACTGCCGCTCGCGGTCGAAGGCCGCGCGCGCCCGCTCGGCCGCCTGTGCACGTGCACGCAGTTCCAGCAGTTCCTCTTGCCGAGCCTGGGCCTGCAGGGCGCTGACGAAGCCGCTGGCAGCGAGCTCCCGGTAGCGTTCGGCGCTGCGGGCGGCCAGCTCGATGCGCTGCTGCGCGAGCTCGGCCTCGGTCTGCGCGTGCCGCGCCTCGACGGCCAACGCGCGCAACCGGTCCGCCAGCGCCTGCTGACGCTGGCGCGCGTGGGTCTCGCGCAGCGTGAGTTCGGCGCGCAGGGTGTCTTGTCGCTGCTGGAGCGTGTGCGCCACGAGTGCGCCGACCTCGCCGTCGGGCCCGCCGCGCCCGGTGTCGAGCACGAAGAGGATCTGGCCGCGCCGCACCTGCTCGCCCTCGGCCACCTGGCGCGCCATGATCGTTCCGGATGCCTGGGCGCTGAGGTTCACGGTGCCGCTTTGCGGCACCAATACGCCGGGCACCCGTGCCTTTCGCGTGACCTGCGCCCAGGCCGCGAAAGCCACGAGTGCCCCCGCCAGGACCAGGGCCACCGCCGCCACGAGCGTGTGGCGAGGGCGGTGCGCGATGCGGATTGCGCCCAGGTGCGAAGCGGCTTGCGCCTGTATCGCCTCGTGCCTGAACAGCGACCCCGCCACCCCGCCTCCCGCCCGACCCTGCCTGAAACCGCGACGCCGCCGGACCGTCTGCGTGTCCTTGGCGGTGCCGCGCCCTCCCTGCGCCTCTGCTTCGGAGCCGCCAGGTGGTGGACCTGCCGGCTGCCCGTCGGGCGCATGGATGCATCTGACCGCGCAGCGGCTCGGCTCGTCAAGCGCCCTGAAGGGGGAAGGGATTGTCCCGTCGGGACTGACCCGGGGGGCGCAGCCTCAGACCGTCAGGCCGCCTGACACCTCGATCACCGCGCCGTTCACATAGCTCGCTTCGTCGCTGGCAAGGAAGGCGTAGACATTGGCCACCTCCTCGGGCTGCGCCAGGCGACGCAGCGGCACCGACTGGCGCATCTGATCGAGCACCTTCGGCGGGACGGTGGCCAGGATCGGCGTCTCGACGAAGCCGGGAGCCACCGCGTTCACGCGCACGCCCTTGGGCCCGAGCTCGCGGCTCCAGGTCTTGGTGAAGCCGATGACGCCGAACTTGGAGGCCGCGTAGTTGGTCTGGCCGTAGTTGCCGTAGATGCCCACCACGCTGCTGGCGTTGAGGATCACGCCCGAGCCCTGCTCGACCATCGTGTCTGCCACCGCCTGCGCGCAGTGGAAGACACCGCGCAGGTTGACGTCGATGACGGCATCGAACTGCGCCAGCGTCATCTTCTGCAGCCGAGCGTCCTGCGTGATGCCGGCGTTGTTGACGAGCACGTCGATGCGCCCGAATTGCGCTTTCACGCCCGCTGCCATCGCATCGACCTGCTCGCGCCGCGTCACGTCGACGATGAAGCCTTCGGCGCGGGCGCCCTCGGCCCGGCAGGCTGCCACGGCCTCGTCGACGCCGGACTGGCGACGGTCGCAGCACACGACCACGGCACCCTCGCGGGCGAACTTGCGCGCGGTGGCCAGGCCGATGCCCTGGGCGGCACCGGTGACCACGCAGACCTTGTCCTTCAGTTTCATGGGTTCAGGAATCCAATCACGGTGGGAAGCAGTTCGTCGAAGTTCGACAGTGCGTGGTCGCCGCCCTCGAGCAGTTCGATGCGCGCCCCTGCGCAGCGCGCCGTCATCTCCTGCCAGTCCAGCACCTCGTCGCCGCGCGCGATGATCGCCAGGCAGCGTTGCGGGTGGGTCAGCCGGGGCGGGGTGGCACGGGCGATCTCGCGCAGCTCGTCCACGTGCTCGGCGCGGAAGAAGAAGCGCTCGGCCGGGTCGTGGAAAGCCGGCTGCTCGCCGATGTAGGCCGCGAGGTCGCGCGCCGGGTCCACCGCCGGGTTGAGCAGCACGCAGCGCCACCCATGCTCCTCGGCCAGGGCCATCGCATAGAAGCCGCCCAGCGAGCTGCCCACGACGGCGCTGCCGGCCAACGGCCAGCTGGCGGTCAGTTCCCTGGCGAGTGCCATTGCCTCGCGCGGAGACGGCGGCAGCTGCGGGCAACACCACCTCAGCCCGGGGCGATGGGCGGCCAGCCAGGCGCCCAGGCGCTGCGCCTTGAACGAGCGCGGCGACGAGCGAAAGCCGTGCAGGTACAGCAGGCGTTGCGTCGTCTGGGCAGGCGCGGATGTCATGGCCGCGCAGTCTATCGGCTGGCCTCGGCGGCACCGAGCCGAACCGCGGCCGCGCCGGGCGGCGCCTGCAGCGAAGCGAGCTTGTCGGCATACTCTGCAGCTTTCCGCGCTGCTGGCTGGCCTGCCTCAGCCCGATCCACCCGCTCAAGGGGAGCTGGCTCAGCTCCTCGGCCCCCGGGCCCGAGTCTCGATGCCTCCATCCATGCCCAAGCCCATGCGCACTGTCCGGACCTCGGCCCTGACCGACCCCCGCTTCAGCCTCCACCCTGTTTCGGCCGCGCTGTTGAGCGCTGTCTTGCTGGCCGCCTGTACGGCCACCGCGCCGACGGCACCGGGCGCTGGCGCGCCCACGGGTGCCGGCACCACGCCGCCAGCCGGGCCTGCCGCGCAGGTGCGCCCGAGCCCGGCTGCGGGTGCGGCCTCGGCGCCCGGTCGCGGTGCGGCTCGCGGCGTGGTGGCTTCGGGTCCAGCCCCTGCCGGCGCACCGCGACTTTCGCGGCGTCGCCTTCCGATCATTCCCG
>JBBAPJ010000060.1:0-15289 GCA_040400855.1 Rubrivivax sp. | reverse complement strand
GGCGCACCGGGCTACATCGACACCACCGACCTCAACCCGCACGACCAGGCCAAGGCGCGCGCGCTGCTGCACCAGGCGGGCATCACGCCGCCGCTGGAGCTCACGATGAAGCTGCCGCCCACCCCCTATGCGCGCCAGGGCGGCGAGGTGATCGCCGCGCAGCTCGCCAAGGTCGGCATCAACGTGAAGATCGAGAACGTCGAGTGGGCGCAGTGGCTGTCGGGCGTGTACGGCCAGAAGGCCTACGACCTCACGGTGATCGCGCACGTGGAGCCGCTGGACTTCGGCAACTTCGCGCGCCCGAACTACTACTGGGGCTACGAGTCGGCCGAGTTCAACGCGCTGTGGGACAAGATCCGCGCCACGATCAAGCCCGAGGAGCGCAACAAGCTCATGGCCGAGGCGCAGAAGCTCGTGGCGCGCGAGGCGGTGGCCGCCTACCTGTATCAGCCCACCTGGATCACGGTGGCGAATGCGCGCGTGAAGGGCCTGTGGAAGGACATGCCCCTTTTCGTCAACGATCTGTCGGCGATGAGCTGGCAGTGAGGTCGCCCGCGGGGTCGCCATCGTCCTGGCCGCCCTCGTTGCCCTGCGCCTGGCGCCAGGCCAGCGCCGCCTCGTAGAGCAGGTTGCGTGGCGCGGCGCCGAGCTCGGCAGCCAGCGCCACCGCGCGCTTCAGCGGGAGCTCGCGCAGCAGCGCCTGCAGCAGCCGCTGCGCGGCCGGATCCAGCGGCGCGCCGGCCCCCGGGGCCTGCGGGACCTGCGCGTGCAGCACGACGACGAACTCGCCGCGCAGCCGGTTCGCATCCTGTGCGAGCCAGCCGGGCAGCTGATGCGCCTGCAGGGTGATGACCGTCTCGAACTGCTTGGTGAGCTCGCGCGCGAGCGTGAGGCGGCGCTGCGGCGCACCCGCGGCCAGCTCGCCGGCCAGCTCCGTGATGCGGTGTGGCGACTCGAAGACGATGTGTGCGCCTGGGGCGGCGCACACGCGCTCGAGTGCGGCGCGCCGCGGCGCCCCGCGCGCGGGCAGGAAGCCTTCGAAGGCGAAACCCTGCGCCTGCGGGTCGCCCGCGGCGCTGAGTGCGGCCAGCGCACTGCTGGGCCCCGGGATCGGGACGACGCGGTGGCCGGCCGCGTGGACGGCGGCCACCAGGCGCGCTCCGGGATCACTGACCCCGGGTGTGCCGGCATCGCTCGCGTAGGCCACGCGCTCGCCTTGCGCCAGCCGCGCGCACACGAGCTGCGCGGCCTGCGCCTCGTTGTGCGCATGCAGCGCCAGCAGCGGCCTGGACAGGCCCAGGTGCGCCAGCAGCGCGCCCGTGGTGCGCGTGTCCTCGCAGGCCACCGCGTCCACCCGGGCCAGCACGTGGATGGCGCGCAGGCTCAGGTCGGCCAGGTTGCCGATGGGGGTGGCCACCACGTACAGCGCCGCCGCCGGATACTGCTGCGCGCCAGCGGCTGCCTCGGCGGCACGCAGGAGGAGGGGGGCGTCGATGGTCACGGCACGGGACCGGGCAGGCAGCACGAAGTCGATGGGCGATGGCGCCGAGGCGCGCGCACAGCGCCACCTCGAGCACCACGGGCTCGTGCTCGTGGCGCGCCATTATCGGGTGGCGCGCGGGCCGGGTGCGCGTGCTGCCGAGATCGACCTCGTGATGCGTGAGCGCGACGGCACGCTCGTCTTCGTGGAGGTACGCGCGCGCACCCGCACCGGGCATGGGGGGGCGGCGGCCAGCGTGACGCTGGCCAAGCAGCGGCGCATCGTCTGGGCGGCGCAGCACTTCCTGCTCGACTGGCCGCGCCTGCCGCCTTGCCGCTTCGACGTCGTCGCCCTGGACGGTGAGGTTCTGAGCTGGATCCGCGGCGCCTTCGATGCGTCTTGAGGCATCGGCCGGGCCACCGGCACGGAACGGTTCGCACGCAGCCGTGTCATAAGATCCATGACCATGCTCGAGCAGCGCATTCAGCAGCAGTTCTTCGAAAGCGCGGACCTGCACAGCCAGTCCGCCGAGGCGCTGAGCCGTCCGGCGGCGCAGGCCGCGCAGGCCTTGGCGGCCTGCCTGACGGCCGGGGGCAAGATGCTCGCTGCCGGCAGCGACGTCGGCGCAGCCCTGGCTCCCGTGATCTGCGCAGCCTTCACCGGGCGCTTCGAGCGCGAGCGCCCGCCGCTGGCGGCCTTTGCGCTGCGCGCTGAAGGGGCAAGCCCGCTGGCGCAGCAGGTGCGTGCGCTGGGGCAGCCGGGCGACGTGCTGCTCGTCATCGACACGGCCGCACCCGCCGATGCGCTGCTGCAGGCCGCCGACGCGGCGCACGAGCGCGAGATGACGGTGCTGGTGCTCACGGGTGCCGACACCGGCGCCTGGCGGGCACGCCTGGCCGAGACGGATGTGCTGATGGCCGTTCCGCACGAGCGCGCGGCGCGCGTGGCCGAGACGCAGCTGCTCGTGCTGCACGGGCTGTGCGACGCGGTGGATCTTCAACTGATGGGTGAACAGGAGTTCGCATGAGCGTCGTCGACAAGGGTGGCTGGAAAGGGCATGCAGGCCGCGCGGTGGCGGTGGCGGCCATGGCCAGTGCCGCAGCAGCAGGGCTGGTGGGCTGCGCGCCGCTGGTGGTGGGCGGCGCCGTGGTGGGCACCACGCTCGTGGCCATCGACCGGCGCACCTCGGGCATCCAGCTGGAGGACCAGAACATCGAGCTCAAGGCAGCCCCCCGCGCGCGCGCTGCTGCAGGCGCAGACGGCACCCACATCAACGTGACGAGCTACAACCGGCTCGTGCTGCTCACGGGAGAAGTGCCCAGCGAGGCGGCACGCCGGGCGGCCGAGCAGGCGGCTGCCCAGGTGGAGAACGTGCGCTCGATCGTCAACGAGCTGGCGGTGGCAGGGGTGAGCTCGCTCACCGCGCGCTCCAACGACGCGATCCTCACCGGCCGCGTGAAGGCCACCTTCGTCGACGGCGGCCTGCCCGCACAGGCGGTGAAGGTGGTGACCGAGCGCGGGGTGGTGCACCTGATGGGCCGCGTGACCGAGGGCGAGGCCGAGCGTGCAACCCAGGCGGCGCGGCGCGTGCCGGGCGTGCAGAAGGTGGTGCGCGTCTTCGAGATCATCACCGAGCAGGAACTCGCGGCGTTGCAGGGGCGCTCGGCCACCGCACCACGCTGAGGGTGCGGCTGCGGCCCGCAGCCGCCTCGGCTGGCGTGGCCCTGCCGCCGTCGCGGCGGGGGCCTCAGCGCGGCGTCAGCCGCGTGATCAGGCTCGAGGTGTCCCAGCGCCGACCGCCGGCTTGCTGGACGTCGCCGTAGAACTGGTCCACCAGGGCCGTGACCGGCAGCTTGGCGCCGTTGCGACGAGCCTCGTCGAGCACCAGGCCCAGGTCCTTGCGCATCCAGTCCACCGCGAAGCCGAAGTCGAAGCGCCCCTCCACCATCGTCTTGCCGCGGTTGTCCATTTGCCAGCTCTGCGCGGCGCCCTTGCCGATGACGTCGAGCACGAGGTTCATGTCCAGGCCCGCACGCATGCCGAAGGCGATCGCCTCCGACAGGCCCTGCACGAGCCCGGCGATGGCCACCTGGTTGACCATCTTGGCGAGCTGCCCCGCGCCGCTGTCGCCCACGCGCGTGACGGCGCGCGAGAAGGCCATCGCCACCGGCTTCATCGCCTCGAAGGGCTCGGCGTCGCCGCCGCACATCACGGTGAGCACCCCGTTGACGGCGCCTGCCTGGCCCCCCGAGACGGGCGCATCGACGAAGTGCAGCCCGCGCGCGCGCGCCGCGGCATGCAGCTCGCGCGCGACCTCGGCCGAGGCGGTGGTGTGATCGACGAAGACGGCGCCGCTGGCCATGCCGGCAAAGGCCCCGTCGGGCCCCGCCACCACGGCGCGCAGGTCGTCGTCGTTGCCCACGCAGGCGAAGACGAAGGCCGCGCCCTGCGCAGCCTCGCGCGGAGTGGCGGCTGTCGCGCCGCCGTAGGCCTGGGCCCACGCCAGCGCCTTGGACGCCGTGCGGTTGTAGACGGTGACATGGTGCCCGGCGCGCGCCAGGTGGCCGGCCATCGGGTGGCCCATCACGCCCAGGCCCAGGAAGGCCACGCGCTGCGGCGGGATCGGATCGTAGGTGCGGGTGCTCATGGTGCAGATGGTGCCACGAACGCCGCTCCCGCGGGGTCCGCCCGGCCGATGCCTGCCCGGGGACAGCTCAGGCGATGCTCAGGTGCTCGGTGCCCGCCAGCGGGTCGGGCCGGTTGGCGGACTTGCCCTTGAGCTTGATCTCCAGGCGCAGGTTGTTCACCGAGTCGGCGTGGCGCAGTGCATTCTCGTAGGAGATGAGATCGGCCTCGTGCAGCTCGAACAGCGACTGGTCGAAGGTCTGCATGCCCACCTCGCGCGAGCGCTTCATCAGTTCCTTGATGTCCGGGATCTGGCCCTTGAAGATCAGGTCGGCCACCAGGGGCGTGTTGATCATCACCTCCACGGCCGCGATGCGTCCGCGCCCGGCCAGGCGCGGCACCAGGCGCTGCGACACCACCGCGCGCAGGTTCAGCGACAGGTCCATCTGCAGCTGGTCGCGCCGCTCGTCGGGAAAGAAGTTCACGATCCGGTCCAGCGCCTGATGCGCGCCGTTGGCGTGCAGCGTGGCCAGGCACAGGTGGCCCGTCTCGGAGAACTGCAGCGCGAGCTCCATCGTCTCGCGGTCGCGAATCTCGCCCATCAGGATCACGTCGGGCGCCTGGCGCAGCGTGTTCTTCAGCGCCGCCTCCCAGCTGTCGGTGTCCAGGCCGATCTCGCGCTGCGTGACGATGCAGTTCTTGTGCCGGTGCACGAACTCCACCGGATCTTCCAGCGTGATGATGTGGTCGTGCGCGTGGTCGTTGCGCCAGTCCACCATCGCCGCCAGCGACGTGCTCTTGCCCGAGCCGGTGGCTCCCACCAGGATCGCCAGGCCGCGCTTGGTCATCGCGATGTCCTTGAGCGCAGGCGGCAGTGCCAGCTCGTCGATCGTCGGGACCTTGGAGGGCACCGCACGCAGCACCAGCCCCACCGCACCTTGCTGGATGTGCGCGTTGACGCGGAAGCGCCCGAGCGCGGGCGGGGAGATCGCGAAGTTGCACTCGCGCGTGCGCTCGAAGTCGGCCACCTGGCGGTCGTTCATGATCGTGCGCGCCAGCTGCAGCGTCTGCTGCGCGGTCAGCGGCTGCGGGCTCACGCGCGTGATCTTGCCGTCCACCTTGATGGCGGGCGGAAACTCGGCGGTGAGGAAGAGGTCCGAGCCGCTGCGGCTGAGCATCAGGCGCAGCAGGTCGTGGATGAACTTGAGGGCCTGGTCGCGTTCCATGGTGTGCGGGCGATTCGCTTGAGGGGGTCAGGGGCCAGGCGTGCGCGCGCCGGCCCTCAGCCCGTGAAGTTGTCGGGGACCTTGGCGTGGGCTCGTGCCTCGACCACGGAGATGATGTTGCGCCGCACGAGCTCGGCGAGGTTCTGGTCGAGCGTCTGCATGCCCAGGCCCTGTCCGGTCTGGATGGCCGAGTACATCTGCGCCACCTTGTTCTCGCGGATCAGGTTGCGGATGGCGGCCGAGCCCAGCATGATCTCGTGCGCGGCCACGCGACCGGTGCCGTCCTTGGTCTTGATGAGCGCCTGCGAGATGACCGCCACGAGCGACTCCGAGAGCATCGAGCGCACGGTCTCCTTCTCGTCGCCCGGGAAGACGTCGATGATGCGGTCCACCGTCTTGGCCGCCGAGCTCGTGTGCAGCGTGCCGAAGACGAGGTGGCCGGTCTCGGCGGCGGTGAGCGCCAGTCGGATGGTTTCCAGGTCACGCAGCTCGCCCACGAGCACCGCGTCGGGGTCCTCGCGCAGCGCCGCGCGCAGCGCGTTGGTGAAGCTCAACGTGTGCGGACCGACCTCGCGCTGGTTCACCAGGCACTTCTTGCTCTCGTGCACGAACTCGATGGGGTCCTCCACCGTCAGCACGTGGCCGTAGGCATTCTCGTTGAGGTGGTTGATCATGGCCGCCAGCGTGGTGCTCTTGCCCGAGCCGGTGGGGCCCGTGACGAGCACGAGCCCGCGCGGCTTGAGCGCGAGCTCGGCAAAGATGCGCGGCGCGTTGAGCTGCTCCAGGGTGAGGATCTTGCTCGGGATCGTGCGGAAGACGGCGCCCGTGCCGCGGTTCTGGTTGAAGGCGTTGACCCGGAAGCGCGACAGGCCGGGGATCTCGAAGCTGAAGTCGCACTCCAGCGTCTCCTCGAACTGCTTGCGCTGCGTGTCCGTCATGATGTCGTAGACCATGTCGTGCACGCGCGCGGTGTCCAGCGCCTCGACGTTGATGCGGCGCACGTCGCCGTGCACCCGGATCATGGGCGGCAGGCCGGCCGACAGGTGCAGGTCGGAGGCCTTGTTCTTGACGGCGAAGGCCAGCAGTTGGGTGATGTCCATGGGAGGCGCAGCGCGCAGCGGCCCGGCAGGCGATAAGCTGCGGGCATTATGGCGAGCATCGACACGCGGCTGCAAACGGTAAAGGGCCGGATCGCAAAAGCCTGTGCCCAGGCCGGGCGTGACGTGCAAAGCGTCACGCTGCTGGCCGTGAGCAAGACCCAGGACGCCCAGGCGGTGCGCGAGGCGGCCGAGCGCGGGCAGTCGGACTTCGGCGAGAACTACGTGCAAGAGGCGCTGGACAAGATCGCGGCGCTGGCGCCGCTGCGCGCGCAGTTGCGCTGGCACCTGATCGGCCCCCTGCAGAGCAACAAGACGCGGCCCGTGGCCGAGGCCTTCGACTGGGTGCACACGGTGGATCGGCTGAAGATCGCGCAGCGCCTGGCCGAGCAGCGCCCGCCGCAGCTCGCGCCGCTGCAGGTGTGCCTGCAGGTCAACGTCAGCGGCGAGGCGAGCAAGAGCGGCGTGCCGCCGGCCGAGCTCCCGGCGCTGGCGCATGCGGTGGCGGCGCTGCCGCGGCTGCGGCTGCGCGGGCTCATGGCCATCCCCGAGCCAGCCGACGATCCGGCGGCCCAGCGCGCGCCGCACCGCCGGCTGGCGGCGCTGCTGGCCGAGCTGCGTGGCCAGGGCCTGGCGCTGGACACCCTGTCGATGGGCATGAGTGCCGACCTGGAGGCGGCCATCGCCGAGGGCGCGACGATCGTGCGCGTGGGCACGGCGCTCTTCGGTGAGCGCAGCCGCCCGCAGGGCGCCGCCCGGATCAGTTCAGGTACATCCCCAGGAAGCGCCGGCCGCGGCTGACTGCGTCGGCATCGGGGCAGGCCGCGAACCACTCCACGAGCTGCACGCGCGCCTTCTCGCGCCACTCGGCCCGGTCGCGCAGCACCACCTCCAGCAACTGCTCGAAGGCCGCGTCGTACTCGTTGCCGTAGATGCGCAGCGCGGCCAGCGCGAAGCGCGCCTCGTGGTCCCGAGGGTTGGCGGCGATGCGCGCGGCCAGGGCCTGCGGGTCGCCAGGCGGGCGGTTGCGCGCCAGGGCCAGGCGCTTGAGCAAGGCGGCGTGGCGATCCCCGCGCCCCTCGGCCGGAACGGCCTCGAGCACGGCCTGCGCCTCGTCGGGCTCGGGCAGCGCGATCAGCCGCTCGGCCAGGTCCATCAGCAGCTCGGGGTGGTGCGGCTCCAGCGACAGCGCCTGCTGCAGCATCGCGATGGCCGTCTCGGCATCGGGCGCCTGCGCAGCCTGCTCGCGCAGCTCGTCCACCGGCGAGCCCGCCGGCTCGGCGCCCAGGTGGCGGTCCAGGAACTGGCGCACCTGGGCCTCGGGCAGCGCGCCCATGAACTGGTCCACCGGGCGCCCGCCGACGAAGAGCACCACGAGCGGGATGCTGCGGATCTGCAGCGCCGCCGAGATCTGCGGCGCCTCGTCGGTGTTGAGCTTGGCCAGCACGAAGCGCCCGCCGTAGGCCTGCACGAGCTTCTCGAGCACGGGCTTGAGGTTGCGGCAGGGGCCGCACCACGGGGCCCAGCAGTCCAGCAGCACCGGCACGTCGAGCGAGCGCTCGAGCACGGTGCGCCGGAAGTCGGCCTCGGTGACGTCGAAGGAGAGCTCCGCGGCGGACGGGGCGGCGGCAGCGGCGGGATCGAAGGCTGAGCGCATGGGAATGGGCGGCGGCGTAGGGGCGGATGGACGGCGGGCGGATGCGACCGCGCCACCGTCGCGCATCGTAGCGGCTTGCCGGTGGCGGTCGCGGCAGATGGCGCGTTGCATGGTGCGCGATCCGTCGGCGCGCGCTTCGTGAGACGATCACGCCATTGAGCGGGCTCAATGGGCCCGCCCGAAACACCGCCTGTGCCTCCCCGAAACCCCGAGCCCGGAAACCGCGCATGTCCCGCCTGATTGCCGCCCTGGCCGTGCTGGCCGTCCTCGTCAGTGGCTACTTCTGGGCCGCGCTGAGCTGGAGCTACTCCAGCGGTGAGCGTGCCGGGTGGGTGCAGAAGATCTCCCACAAGGGGTGGCTGTGCAAGACCTGGGAGGGCGAGCTCGCGCTCGTCTCGCTGCCGGGCAGCTCGGTGGAGAAGTTCTACTTCACGGTGCGCGACGAGGCCGTGGCGCAGCAGATCACGCAGGTCATCGGCCGGCGCGTGAGCCTGCACTACGAGGAGAAGGTGGGGCTGCCCACGAGCTGCTTCGGCGACACGCGCCACTTCGTCACGCGCGTGTCGGTGACGCCCGACATCCCGATCGGGCCGGGCTTGACGCTGCCCAACCCGGCCGCCCCGGGCGGGCCCGCAGCGCCCGCTCCGGCGCCCGCGGCCTCGCGCTGATCAGGGGTACAGGCCGCGCTCGGCGCGTGCGCCGAGGATGCGCTCGCAGGCCACGGCGAAGGTGGCGGTGCGCAGCGTGATGCGGTGGCGGTCGGCCGTCTCCCAGATGTTCTTCAGCGCCCCGACCATGATCTTGTCCAGGCGCAGGTTGATCTCGTCTTCGGTCCAGAAGAAGGAGCTGAAGTCCTGCACCCACTCGAAATAGCTCACCGTGACACCGCCGGCGTTGCAGATGACGTCGGGCACGACGAGCACGCCGCGCTCGGCCAGGATGTCGTCGGCTGAAGGCAGGGTGGGGCCGTTGGCCCCTTCGAGCACCAGGCGCGCCTGCAGCCGGCGCGCGCGCTCGGGCGTGATCTGGCCTTCCAGGGCCGCGGGGATCACGATGTCGCAGCGCACGTCCCAGAACTCCTCGCTCGCCATCGCCTCGGCACCCTTGAAGCCCGCCAGCCCGCCCGTGGCGCGCACGTGCGGCATCAGCTCGGCCAGGTCCAGTCCCCGGTCGTTGAAGATCGTGCCGGTGTGGTCCTGCGCGGCCACGATGCGGGCGCCTGCCTGGTGAAAGAGCTCGGCTGCGGCCGAGCCCACGTTGCCGAAGCCCTGCACCGTCACGCGCGCGCCGTCCAGCGGCAGCGCGATGCGCCGCGCCGCCTCGCGCCCGGTGACGAAGACACCGCGCCCGGTGGCCTTGACGCGGCCCAGCGAGCCGCCCAGGTCCACCGGCTTGCCGGTGACGACCCCTGTGGCCGTGGCCCCGACGTTCATCGAGTAGGTGTCCATCATCCACGCCATGATCTGGGCGTTGGTGTTGACGTCCGGTGCCGGGATGTCCTGGTGCGGGCCGATGATGATGCCGATCTCGCTGGTGTAGCGGCGGGTGAGCTTCTCCAGCTCGCGCCGCGAGAGCGTCTTGGGGTCCACGCGGATGCCGCCCTTGGCGCCTCCGTAGGGCAGGTTGACGGCCGCGTTCTTGATGCTCATCCAGGCGGCCAGCGCCATCACCTCCTCGAGCGTGACGGCCGGGTGGTAGCGCACGCCGCCCTTGCCGGGCCCGCGCGTGAGCGAATGCTGCACACGGTAGCCCTCGAAGTGCGCAATCGTCCCGTCGTCCATTTCGATGGGAACGTCCACGATGAGCGAACGCTTGGGACGCTTGAGGGTTTCTGCCCAGCGCGCCAGCGGCCCGAGGTAGGGCAGCACCCGGTCGACCTGCGACAGGTAGGTGCCCCAGGGGCTCTCGGGTGTCGGGTGGACATAGGACAGGCTCGTGCCCATGCGCGCTCCTTCAGCTGCTGACCCAGCGTGCACTGTAGCGCCCGGCCCCTACACTGATGCGATGAACAGTTCGCCCATCATCGCCTTCATCGGCGGCGGCAACATGGCGCAGGCCATCCTCGCGGGGCTGCGCCGCGGGGGCGCGCCGGCCGAGAGCTTCGTCGTCGTCGAGCCCCAGGCCGAGCCGCGCGAGCGGTTGCGCCAGGCGCTGGGGATCCAGGCGCTCGCCCAGGCCGGCCCGGACCTGGCCCGGGCGGGCCTGGTCGTGTGGGCCGTCAAGCCGCAGGTCTTTGCCGAGGCGGCCGCACCGTGCGCGCCGCACGTGGGCGGGGCCCTGCAGCTGAGCATCATGGCCGGCGTACGCAGCCGGGCCATCGTGGCGGCCAGCGGCAGTGCGCGCGTGGTGCGCGCGATGCCCAACACGCCGGCGCTGATCGGGCGCGGGGTGTCGGGCCTGTTTGCGCGTGACGAAGTGAGCGCGGCCGAGCGCGAGCAGGTGGAGGCGGTGCTGCGGCCCACGGGCGAGCTGCTGTGGGTGGCGCGCGAGGACGACCTGGACGCCGTGACGGCGCTGTCGGGCTCGGGGCCGGCCTACGTCTTCTACTTCATCGAGGCTATGGTGCGCGCCGGCACGCGCATGGGCCTGTCGGCCCAGCAGGCGCGGCTGCTGGCCGAGCAGACCTTCGCCGGCGCGGCGGGGCTCTCGGCCAGCTCGGGCGAGCCGCCCGAGACGCTGCGCGCACGCGTGACCTCCAAGGGCGGCACGACGCACGCGGCGATCACGTCGCTGGATGCCGATGGCGTGGGTGAGGCCTTCGAGCGCGCCTTGCAGGCGGCCCGTACACGCGCCCAGGAGCTCGGCCGGGGCGGCTGAGGGCTGCGGCTCAGCGGCCCATGGCCCGCGGGCCGCTGCGCGCGGCGCCGGCTCAGCCCCCTCGGCGCACCGCCACCACGTGGCGCAGCACCACGGGGCTGGCAATGGCGATGCCCACGAGCGTGGGCACCAGGCCCGGGGCGATCATCAGCAGCGCGGCCACCCCGCACACCCATTGCTCGATGCGGCGCATCTCCACGAGCAGGAACTTCGACAGCGCCGCGGCCAGCAGCGTGATGCCCAGGATGCAGCCGATGAAGGTGACGGCGAAGTCGTAGGGCGTGAAGCCCTTGGCCACGATCAGCAGGCTCGGGGAGAACACGAACACGAAGGGCACGAGCACCTTGGCCAGGCCCAGCCGGAAGGCCGTGTTGCCGGTTCGGAAGGGGTCGCTGCCGGCCATGCCGGCGGCGGCGTAGGCGGCCAGTGCCACCGGTGGCGTGATGTCGGCCAGCACCCCGTAGTAGAAGACGAAGAAGTGCGCCACGAGCGGCTCCACCCCGAGCAGCACGAGCGTGGGCGCGGCCACCGTCACCATGATGATGTAGTTGGCGGTGGTGGGGATGCCTGCGCCCAGCAGGATGCACACGAGGCCCGTCATGATGAGCGCCGCGAGCAGCGTGAGCGTCTTGGGCTCCACCAGGGCGGCCGGGATGAGCGTGCCCACGCCGCCGGCCACCGCCTGCGCCGCGCCGGTGATGAGCGTGGAGAGCTTGAAGCCCACGCCGGTGAGCGTGACCACGCCGATCACGATGCCCACCGTGGCGGCTGCCGCCCCGACGGCCAGCGCGTACTTTGCGCCCGTGCCGAAGGCCTCCACGAGCACCGGCAAGCCGATGCGCCCGTCGACCTTGAGCGCGCGCAGCAACAGCGGCACGGCCGTGAAGGCCACCAGGAAGATCGCCACCTTCAGGTGCGTGTCCTGGATGCCACCGAAGACGAGCACGAGCAGCACCGCGTGCAGCGCGGCAAACAGGCCCCAGTTCGCAGCCGTGTTGCCGCTCACGCGGGTGGTCAGCCCCACGATCGCGCAGGAGGTGATGCCGGCAAAGGCCGCCAGATACGGCGTGCGCCCGCTCACGAGGATGAAGACGAGCAGCACCAGCGGCACGAGCGTGGGCCAGCGCTGGCGGAAGGACTCGCGCAGGCGCGGCATCTCCTCGGGCGTGAGCCCGCGCAGACCGAAGCGCTTGGCCTCGAAGTGCACCTGCATGAACACGCCGAAGAAGTGCATGAAGGCGGGCACGGCCGCCGCGGCGATGATCGTCTGGTAGGGCAGCGACAGGAACTCGATCATCAGGAAGGCCGCCGCGCCGAGCACGGGTGGCGTGATCTGCCCGCCGGTGGAGGCCGCAGCCTCCACGCCGCCTGCGAACTCGCGCTTGTAGCCCACGCGGATCATCGCGGGGATGGTGAGCGAGCCCACCGTCACGGCATTGGCCACCGACGAGCCCGAGAGCATCCCGAACATCGCCGAGCCGAAGACGCTGACCTTGGCCGGGCCGCCGGCGTAGCGCCCGGCCACCGCCGAGGCCACGTCCAGGAAGAGCTGCCCCAGCCCGATGCGCGTGGCCAGCACGCCGAAGAGCACGAAGTGGAAGACGTAGGTGGCCACCACACCCACGGCCACGCCGTAGATGCCCTGGCTCGTGAGGTACTGGTGGCTCACGAGCTGGTTCCAGCTCGAGCCGGCGTGCTTGAGCAGCCCGGGGAACACCGGGCCGGCCAGCGCATACACGATGAAGATGATCGCGATCACGGGCAGCGGCCAGCCCATGCTGCGCCGCGTGGCCTCCAGCAGCGCCACGATCATGATCGTGCCCATGATCACGTCCAGCGTGCCGGGGTTGCCCACGCGGAACATCAGGTCGTGGAAGATCCACGGGATGTAGAGCGCTGCGGCGGCCGCACCCAGCGCCAGCACCCAGTCGAACCACGGCAGCCCGCCAGGGTTGGCCCAGCCCGTGCGCGGGGTGGCCGCCAGCAGCGCCGCGCGGTGCGGGAAGACGAGGAAGATCAGCCCGAGCACGAAGGCCAGGTGCACGCCACGGTGCGTGATCTCCTGCAGCAGCCCGAAGCCGGCGGTGTAGTAGTGAAACAGCGACAGCGCGATCAGCAGCCCGCCCACGAGCGTCGTGGCTGCCGCAGGCAGCGGCCGAAAGCGCATCTCCGGGTCGAACTTCTGCTCGAGGTCCTGGAGCTTGCGGTCGTCGAGGGCGGGCGTGGTCATGGCGGCAGTCGCTCGAGGCGGGTCGCGGAAGGAAAACGGGCGGCCGCAGGGCCGCCCGTGTCGGGTTGCGTGCGGGGGCGCAGCTTTACTTCAGCACGCCCACTTCACGGTAGTAGCGTGCTGCGCCCGGGTGGAAGGGGATGCCCGCGCCCTGCACGGCGTTCTCCTTGGTGATGAACTTGCCCTTGGCGTGGCCCGCACCCATGGCCTTCTGGCCAGCGTCGGAGTAGAGGGCCTTGACGATCTCGTAGACGAGGTTGGCGTCCACCTTGTCGCTCGTCACCCACTGTGCGCCCACGGCCAGCGTGCGCACCGCGCCCACGCCCTTGTAGGTGTCGGCCGGGATCGTGTCGGGGGCGAAGAAGCTCGAGGCGCGCCGGATCGCATCGGCCTGCGGGCCCTCGATGGCCACGAGCTCGATGCCCGCGCCCGAGGAGGCGAGCTCGGAGATCGCGCCGGCGGGCCAGCCGCCGGTGAAGAAGAAGGCGTCGAGCGAGCCGTCCTTGAGCTTGTCGCCAGCCTGGTTGGGCTTGATGTACTCGGGCTTGAGGTCGGCGTCCTTCAGGCCGTAGGCGGCCAGGATGGCGCGCGCGTTGATGAGCGTGCCCGAGCCGGGCTCGTCCAGCGCCACGCGCTTGCCCTTGAGATCGGCCACGGTGCGGATGCCCGAGCCCTTGCGCGCCACGATGTGCACGCTCTCGGGGTAGAGGTTGGCGATCAGGCGCAGCCCCGTGACGGCCGGGCGCCCTTCCCACACGCCGGTTCCGGTGTGGGCCCAGGTGGCGACGTCGGCCTGCGAGAAGCCCGACTCGAGCTGGCCGCTGGCCACCGCGTTGACGTTGGCCACCGAGCCGGCGCTGGCCTGGGCGGTGGCGGAGATCTTGCCGGGCTGGCTCACGGTGTTGGCCACCATGCCGCCGACCGGGAAGTAGGTGCCGGCCGTGCCGCCAGTGCCGATGCGGAAGAACTGCTGGGCCTGCGCGGCGCCGGCGGCCAGCACGAGCGCTGCGGCGGCTGCAAGGATGCGGGAGAACTTCATGGGTCGGGGCTCCGGGTGGGTGCGAAGGGGCGCAGTATGGCGCCGCGGACGCCACGTGCAGTCCGCACTCGGTATAAGTCCCGATGCCCCTCCTCAGCGCAGCGCCAGGTCGAGCGCCGTGCCGGCGAACAGCGTGCAGCCCAGCCAGTGGTTGGCCCGGAACGCGCGGAAGCACCCCTGGCGCGTGCGGCCGCGGATGAGCGTGAAGTACCACAGGGCCTGCAGCGCCGCCAGCGCCACCCCGGCGAGGAACCATCCTCCCAGCCCGAACCAGCGCCCGAGCGCGGCCCAGCTCACCAGGTGCAGCGCGTGAAAGCCCATCACCGCCGCGACATCGAAGCGCCCCAGCGTGATGGCCGAGGTCTTCATGCCGATTCTCAGGTCGTCGTCGCGGTCGACCATCGCGTAGACCGTGTCGTAGGCCAGCACCCACAGCAGGTTGGAGACGAGCAGCAGCCAGGCTGCCGCCGGCACGGCCGCGCCCACCGCGGCCAGGCTCCACTCGCGCCCGCCCAGGGCCGCCGCGAAGGCCATCGGGATGCCGAAGCTGAAGGCCACGCCGAGCACGGCCTGCGGCATCGAGACCAGGCGCTTGGCGTAGGGGTAGGCCAGGGTGACGGCCAGGGCCGCGAAGGACAGCACGATGGTGGGCGGGTTGGTGGTGAGCACGAGGCCGAAGGCGGCCAGCGCGAGGGCTGCGCCCAGGGTCAGGGCCTCGCGCACGCTCACGGCGCCGGTGGTCACCGGGCGCTGGGCGGTGCGCTTGACGTGGCGGTCGAAGTCGCGGTCGGCCACGTCGTTGACGCAACACCCTGCGCTGCGCATGAGCACGGTTCCGAGCACGAAGACGGCCACGAGGTGCCAGCCCGGGAAGCCGTCGCCGGCGATCCACAGCGCCGAGAGGGTGGGCCACAGCAGCAGCAGCCACCCGGCGGGGCGGTCCCAGCGGATGAGGTCGAGGTACACCGACAGGCGGGAGGGGCGGGTCACGCGGGCATTATCCGGAGGTGCCGGGGGCGGA
This sequence comes from Rubrivivax sp., assembly GCA_040400855.1. Classification (GTDB taxonomy): domain Bacteria; phylum Pseudomonadota; class Gammaproteobacteria; order Burkholderiales; family Burkholderiaceae_C; genus Rubrivivax. The sequence continues at coordinate 97 of JBBAPJ010000060.1, read as the reverse complement.
GGCGTTCAGCGCTCGGCGCTTGCTTCGCGCCAGCGTGAGCCTCCGGCGCTTCGCGCCAGCGTGAGCCACCGGCGCTTCGCGCCAGCGTGAGCCACCG
>JBBAPJ010000059.1:0-15398 GCA_040400855.1 Rubrivivax sp. | reverse complement strand
CCGGGCATGGCGCTGCTGCACATCGCCTACGAGCGCCTCGTCACCGGCATCCACAACGAGGACACGATCGAGCAGTACCGCAGCAACGGCCGCCGCCTGGGCAAGCTGCTGTACCACGGACGCTGGTTCGACCCGCAGGCCCTGATGCTGCGCGAGACGGCGCAGCGCTGGGTGGCGCGCGCCATCACCGGTGAGGTCACGCTCGAGCTGCGCCGCGGCAACGACTACTCGATCCTCGACACCCAGAGCCCGAACCTCACCTACCACCCGGAGCGGCTGACGATGGAAAAGGGCGAGGGCGCCTTCACGCCGGCCGACCGCATCGGGCAGCTCACGATGCGCGCTCTGGACATCGCCGACACGCGTGACAAGCTCGGGATCTACACGCGCACCGGGCTGCTGGGCGCGAGCAGCGACGGGAGCGTGCCGCTCCTGGGGGCGGGCAGCTCAGACTGAGACCGGGCCGGCCCCTCAGTTCGCGCGCGCCCCGCTGGCGCGCACCACGGCGCCCCAGCGCGATACCTCCTCGCGGAAGAACTGCGCGAACTGCTCCGCGCTGCCGCCCACGGGCTCGGCGCCCTCGGCGCGCAGCGTGGCCAGCAGGTCGGGCGCCGCGAGCGCCTTGCCGATCTCGGCGTTGACGCGCGTGACGATCGCCGCGGGCGTGCCCGCGGGCGCGAACACGCCAAACCAGGTTGAGGCAGCGTAGCCGGGCACCAGCTCGGCGACGGCCGGCACATCCGGCAGCAGCGGCGAGCGCCGCGCGCCCGTGACGGCCAGCACCCGCAGCTTGTCTGCCTTCACATGCTGCATCGTGCCGGGCATGTTGGCGAACATCGCCTGCACCTGACCGCCGAGCAGGTCGGTCAGGGCCGGGCCGCTGCCCTTGTAGGGCACGTGGGTGAGGTTGACCCGCGCCAGGCTCTTGAACATCTCGCCAGCCAGGTGCACGACCGTGCCCGAACCGGCCGAGGCGTAGTTGATCGCATCGGGCCTGGTGCGTGCCAGGTCGATGAACTCCTTGAGTGTCCGCGCCAGCACGGATGGGTGGACGACGAGGATGCCGTTGACGTTGCACACGTGGCTCACGGGCACGAGGTCCTTGAGCGGGTCGAAGGGCATCTTGTCGTAGAGCGACACGTTGATCGCCGCCGAGCCTGCGGCAAAGAGCAGCGTGTAGCCGTCGGGCGCGGCCTTGGCCACCGCGTCCATGCCGATGTTGCCGCCGGCGCCTGCACGGTTCTCCAGAACGACCTGCTGGCCGAACGCGGCCGAGAGCTTCTGCGCGACGAGCCGTGAGACGGTGTCTGATGACCCACCCGGCGCGAAGGGCACGATCAACCGGATCGGTTTCACCGGGTAGTCCTGTGCGTGCGCGGCGAGCGGCAGCGCCAGTGGCGCGCCGACGAGCAGGCCCGCGGCGGACCAGCCTGCCAGCCGCTGCAGGCACCTGCGCCGGTGCACGGTATCGAGCGGGCGGGGCGGGGTGCGGCAATCGGCCATGGTGGATCCTCTGTCAGTGTCGCCGGTGGTCGGGCGCGGGCCTGAGCCTAAGCCCGCGCGCGCGGAGGGACGTGCTCACCCCATGCGGGGATAGGGGTTCTCGACGATGCCCCGGACCTTGCCGCGGTGGTCGAGGTCGATCCCGAAGCGCTCGTAGTACGCCTCCTTGGGCTCGAAACGGTCGCCGATGCGCGCCATCAGGGCCTGCATCTGCGCCTCCAGCGTCTCGACGAGCGCGGCACACGCCGGATCGTCGATGCGGTTGTCCATCTGGAAGGGGTCGACGAGGTTGTCGTACAGCAGCCAGGGCCGGTCGATGGTGCGGGCATAGGTGTATCGCCGTGTGCGCACGCCGCGGTACTCCATGCGCATGCCCTGGAAGCGGGGCACCTGGTCCGGGCCGCGCGGGTCGCCGATGCTGAAGGGGCAGGGGTTCATGAGCAGCACCGCGTCGGGCGCCTCCTCGGTGGCCGTGCCCAGCAGGTGGCGCGAGAGGTCCACACCCTCCACGGGCGCGGGAACCGGCAGGCCCGCCAGCCCGAGCAGCGTGGGCATCACGTCGATGTTGCTCACCGGGTAGTCGTGCCGCGTGCCCCCGGGCACGCAACGCGGGTAGCGCACCAGGAAGGGCACCTTGATCGCCTCGTCCCAGGGCCACTGCTTCTTGTAGACGCCGTGAGAGCCGTGCATGTCCCCGTGGTCGGAGGTGAAGACGACGATCGTGTCCTCGGCCAGGCCGAGCTCGTCGAGCGACTGCACCAGGCGTGCGAGCTGGTCGTCCAGAAAGCTCGTCTGCGCGTAGTAGCCCCACAGGTCCTCGCGTGGCGGCTCCGGGCAGTTGGGGCGGGCCGGGATGGCCGCCGGGTCGTAGAGGTCCAGGTACGAACGCGAGACGGTGCGGTAGGGGTGGTGCGGCGGGCCCCAGGACAGCACGAGCAGGAAGGGCTCGTGCGCGGCGGCACGCGCACGCATGTAGTCGATGGCCAGCGTCGTCTGCGACTGCGCGTCGTAGCCGGGCCAGACCCTGGGCTCCGGGGAGTCGCCCTCGAAGTAGACGGAGCGGTCGTAGTTGTGCTCGAAGTTCGCCGCGGCCCAGAACTCGAAGCCCTGCCGCGCCGGGCCGGGCGGCACCCAGGCCGGCCGGTCCGGGCCATTGAGGTGCCACTTGCCGATGTAGCCCGTCCGGTAGCCCGCAGCACCGAAGGCGTGGCCGAGGCTCACCTCGCGGGTGGACAGCGGGATGTCGTTGAGCACGAGCCCGAGCGACAGCGGCGTGCGCCCGGTGAGCAGCGCGCCGCGGTAGGGCGTGCACACCGGCATCAGCGACACGCCCACCGTGCACTGCGCCGACTGCGCGGCCAGGCGGTCCATGTGCGGGGTCAGCACGGGTTCCTCGCCAGCGTAGCCGACCGACGAGGCGCGCAGCTGGTCGGCCAGGACGACCAGCACGTTCGGGCGAGGGGTGCTCATGGGGTGCAGTATTGCGGCCCTCCTGGCATCGATCCAATACAAAGTTTTCCGAATCTCATAGACTGGATCTATGCGTGCCACACAGCTGCGTGCCTTCTTCGCGGTCGCCCGGGCTGGCGGCTTCAGCGCCGCGTCGCGCCAGCTGCACGTGAGCCAGCCCACCCTGACCTCGCAGGTGCGAGACCTCGAGGAGACCTACGGGGTCGAGCTCTTCCACCGCCTGGGCCGGGGTGTGGAGCTCACCCAGACGGGGCGCCAGCTCCACGCCATCGCCGCACAGATGGCGGCCCTCGAGAGCGACGCGCTGCACCTGCTCAAGGACGAGGGCGGGTTGCGCTCGGGCCGGCTGCGCGTCGGGGCGGTGAGCCCCTATGCCGCCATCGACGTGGTGGCCGAGTTCTCCCGTCGCCATCCCGGCGTGCGCGTCGAGGCGAGCTTCGGCAACTCCGAGGCGATCCTGCGCGACCTGCGGGAGTTCCGGGTCGACGTGGCCGTGCTGGCCCGGCTCGAGGACGATCCGCTGCTGCACGGGCTGGCGCTGCGGCGCGCGCCGGTGCTGATCCTGCTGCCGATCGGCCACCCGCTGGCACCCCGCCGGCGCCTGCGCGTGGCCGACCTGCACGGCCTGCCCATGGTCATGCGCGAGCCCGGATCGCACACGCGCCGCGCGCTGGAGGCGGCGCTCGGCGCCGCGGGTGTCGTCCCCCAGGTGGTGATGGAGCTTGGCAGCCGCGAGGCCATCCAGGAAGCCGTCGCGCAGGGGCTCGGCGCGGGCTCGGTCTCGCAGGCCGCGTGGCTGCCCGACCCGCGCATCCACGCCGTGCAACTCGCCGACGCCGAGGTCTGGTCCGAGACCTGCGTGGCCTGCCTGTCGGCGCGCCGCTTGGCGCGGGCCGTGGCCGCCTTCCTCGAGGCGGCCTCGGCGGTGGCCGCGCAGCCGATGCGCCGGCCGGGGTCGGCCAGCGGCAAGCCGTTCAGGGAAGTACCGAGGGCTGCCGGCGCGGGCGCCCTGCCGCAGCCGCGGCGGCGTCCTGCGCCGCCACGGTAGCCGGCCCGAGCCGCGCGGGCAGGTCCAGCAGCTCCTCCAGCCGCATTGCCCGTGCATAGAGCCAGCCCTGCGCGCGCTCGCAACCCAGGCCCAGCAGCAGCTGGCGCTGGACATCGCTTTCCACGCCCTCGGCGCTGACCTCGAGGTCCAGCGCACGGGCGAGCTGGATCATCGCCGTGACCACCTGCAGGCCGTCCGACCCTTCGAGCGCCGCCGTGAGCGAGCCGTCGATCTTGATCCGGTGGCCCTGCAGGCCCGCGAGCCTGGAGACCGAGGAGTCGCCGCTGCCGAAGTCGTCGAGCACGAGCCGCACGCCCAGCCCGCGCAGGGTCTGCATCTCGCGCCCGAGCTGGCGGTGCGCGGTGTGCATGTCGGCTTCGCCGAGCTCGATGTGGATGGGCCGGCGCGGCTCGCCTTCAGCCGCGCCCACACCGGTGAGCAGATCCAGCACGCGGCGGCTGCGCAGCGCTTGCGGACGCGTGTTCACGCTCACCTGGGCGCCGGGGAAACGCGCCTCGATGCGCGGGCGGTCGGCGTGCACCGTGGCCAGCACGTGCAGCGTCAGGCGCTCCATCAGGTGCGAGTCCTCGGCCACGGGGATGAACTCGCCGGGCAGCACTTCGCCGAGCTCCTCGTCCACCCAGCGTGCCAGCGCCTCGAAGCCCACCACGGTGCCGTGACGCAGGTCGACTTCGGGCTGGTAGTGAACCGTGATCGCCCCCACGTCGATCGCATGCGCCAGGCGCGTCTGGATGACGCGGTCGCGGTGCAGCTTGCGTCCCAGGCTGTCGTCGTACCAGCCCACCGCGGCGCGGCCGTTCTGCTTGATGCGGTTGAGCGCGCCGTCGGCGCAGATCAGCAGGTCCTGCACGGCGCCTGCGTCCTCGGGGTAGCGCGCCACACCCGCGCTCACCGTCACCGGGATCGAGCCGATCTCGGCATCCACGCGGAAACTGCTGATGCCGTCGGCGAGTCGCTCGCGCAGATCCGGCAGCGTCTGCACCGCGTCGACTTCCACGAGTGCGACGAACTCGTCACCCGAGCGCCGGCACAGCAGGTGCCGAGGCGGCAGCTGGTGGCTCAGGTGCGTGGCCAGGCCGCGGATGACGGTGTCGCCCACGTCGTGCCCGTGGCTGTCGTTGACCCACTTGAGGCGGTCCATGTCGAAGAAGACGACGAGGAAGGGGCGGGTGGCCGCATCCGGCTGGGCCAGCCGCGCCTGCATGGTCTCTGCCAGGCTGCGGAAGTTGGGCAGCCCGGTGAGGCTGTCGTGGTACGCGAGGAAGCGCAGCTTCTCCTCGGCTGCCTTGACGGGGCTGATGTCGGAGATGACCGCCACCGTGCGGCGGTTCGTCCCGGAATCATCCCCCAGCCGCGAGACTGCGACGTAGGTGGGGATCAGGCGGCCGTCGCGTGCGCGAAACGCCGTCTCGCCGCGCCAGGTGTCGCCGGCAGCCAGCGCCTCGCGGATGCGGGCGGAGGTGGCCTCGGTGTCCGCGCCATGGTAGAGCATGCCCGCGCTCTGGCCGATCAGCTCTTCGCGCGAGAAGCCGGTCATGTGCACCAGGGCGGGGTTGACGTCGGAGATGTGGCCGGTGCCATCGGTGATCAGGATCGCCTCGGCCGAGGTCTCGAAGACGCGTGCCGAGGCCCGCAGGGCCTCGGTGTCGAGCTGCTGCTGGCGCAGCATGCCGTCCAGGGCATCGAACACGTCGGAGATCTCGTCCTGGATCTCGTAGGCCTGCAGCTTCACCGGCCGGCCCGCCACGATCTCGCGGCAGTAGCCCACCAGTTCGTCGAGCCGGCGTGTCGTGCCCTGCGCGAAGCCGCGGGCCCAGGTCTTGAGCTGGCCGGTGAGCAGCAGCCCGAGCCCCCCGGTGATGCTGGCGATCACGAGCGTCAGCAGCAGCACGGGCGTGCCGCTGCGGCTGACCCGCAGCACGGCATCCACCTCGAGCGGCGCCTGACCGGCCCGCAGGCGCTGCGTCGTGCTCAGCGGCAGCATGCCCGGGGCTGCCTGTGCCACGGACCCGCCCGCAGCGGTCAGCGAGAAGGACAGGCCCGCGCGCAGCGGCAGGCCGGCCAGCGCCGCGTCCGGGTCGAGCCCGGCGAGGATGTAGCCCACCGGCGCGGGGGTCTGGGGCGAGACCACCGGCACGACCATCACGAGCAGCCGTCGCCCGCCTTCCAGGCTGACCAGGCCGTGCTGCGCACGGGCCTCCTTGACGGCCTCGCGCACGGCCTGGCTGGCGAGTACCTCCTGCAGCAACGGGTTCTGCGCACCCAGGAAGAGCCGCCCGCGATAGTCGAGGACCGTGAAGGGGCTGCCCCCCGGGGCGTTGAAGCGCGCCAGCAGCGGCTTGAGGTAGCTCTCGCGCCCGTAGCTGTCGGTCAGGCCCGTCCAGACGAGAGGGGAGGCTGCCAGCGACTGCAGCTGGCGCGCCGTGTTGTCGATGTCGGCACGCAGCTTGGTGGCGACGAGCTCGCCTTCCTGGTTCAGCCGCGTGAAGGCATCGTAGGTGCCGGCGCCGACGGCCAGCGCCCCCACCACCCCCACCGACAGCATCACCCAGCGCCGGATGATGCGCGTGAGTTCGCCCAGGATGCGCCCGCGCAGCGTCTCGTTGACCAGGCGTGGCTGCATGGCGGGGAGCCGGTTCAGCGCACCGGCGTGAGTGCCCCGGTGCGCTCGATGCGCACGAAGAGCACCTGCTGCGGACCGAGCGCGTCGTGGCGGTCAGGCGCGAAGGCCGGCGCATAGTTGCGAACCGCCCCCTCGAAGGGTGGCAGCCTTTCCAGCGCGCGGCGGATGTCGTCGCCTTTCGTGGAGCGCGCCTGCTCGACTGCGCGCGCCAGCAGGTGCGTCATGTCGTAGGCATGGGCCGAACCCACCGGGCTCGTGATCTGCGCCACCGAGCTGTAGCCGCCGTCCTTCATCAGCCAGGCAGCAAGCTGGCGCGCGCGCGGCCGGTTGTTGTCCACGAAGGTGAAGGTCTGGATCACCTGCAGGTCGACCTTGTCCAGGGCCTCGCCCGCGAGCTCGTGCATGACGCCGCCCGTCACGCCCCAGTGCGAGACGATGGGCAGGCGGTCAGCCGGGGCGAGTGCGGCCATCTCGCGCACGATCAGTGCGGCTTCGACCTCGTTGGCCACGAGGATGATGGCCTGCGCGTCGCCCGCCCGGCAGGCCGAGAGGATCTCGCCGAAGGCCTTGTCGCCCCAGTTGTACCAGCGCGTGGCCACCACGGTCAGGCCGAGGGCGCCGGCGCGGCTGGTGATGACGCCCTGGCCGGAGCGGCCCCAGGAGGTGTTGGGCAGCACGGCGCACACCCGCTTGGCCTTGTGCGTGGTGGCCGCGCGCCGGAGCATGGCCTCCACGCCCCAGCTGTCCTTGAGCGACAGGCGAAAGACGTAGGAGGGGCTGTGCCCGTGGTCGGTGATCGGGTCGGCCGAGCCCCACACGCTCACGAGCGGCACCTTCATGCGCTGGGCCTCGGGCACGGTCTCGACGGTCACGGGGCTGAACTTGCCGCCCAGCACCGCGATCACGTCGGGCTTGGCCGCCAGCTCCAGGTAGTTGTCGCGCGCGCGGGCCGACACCCCCTGGTTGTCGGTGGTCAGCAACTTCAGCGGTCGTCCGCCGAGCACACCACCTCGCGCGTTGACTTCTTCCATCGCGGCGCGGATGCCGCGCTCGATGGCCTTGGGAGCGGTGTTGGTCTTGACGCCGTAGGCGCCGTCGAAGGCGATGTAGACCGGGTCCTTCGCGTGGGCGCTGGCCGCCAGGGCCAACAGGGCGGCCAGCGCGGCGCCGAGCCACGGCTTGCGCCCCAGACCACAACCCCCCCATCTTTTCATGGGGCTGCATGTTACGCCCGGGCGCGCCCGGGCGGCACCATTCAGCCGCGGGGGCGCAGGGATTCAGCGGCCTGCAAGGTGCCGACGTCCAGGCCGTTCCAGTTGCGCAGCTCCACCCGGCTGAGGCTGCGCAGCAGGGCCGCGTCCTCGCCCTGCAGCGCCAGGTGCGCCTCGATCACGGCGGCCATCACCACCTCGGCTGCGCGCGCCGTGTTGCCGTCGTCCATCTTCAGCGCCACGCCAAGCCCGAGCTCGGGCAGCGCCGCGCAGTAGACGCCCTCGGCCCCGACCTTGCAGAACACGCGCTCGCGCAGCTGCGCCATCACGCGGCTGTCGAAGCGGCCGGTGCCGGCCACCATCTGCGGTGAGCGCGCCACGGCCTGGCGCAGCCGCCGGGCTGCGCGTGCGTGGTCGGTCGACAGGCCGGTGCCGGTGGCCACGCGGGCGAAGGCGTGCGCCAGGTGGCGCAGCGGGATGGCGTAAGTCGGGATCGAGCAGCCGTCGGTGCCGCGCGCGGTGCCGTGGAGGTCGAAGCCGGTGGCGGCCTGCAGGGCTGCCGTCACTTCACGCATGACGGGGTGATCGGGCTTGACGTAGCCGCGCACGAAGGCCGCGAGGTCTGCCCCGCCGGCCAGCCGGCAACCCAGGCACACGAAGCCGGCGTGCTTGCCCGAGCAGTTGTTGTGCAACGCGCTGGGCTGGGCGCCCTGCGCAGCCATCGCCTTGATGGAGCCGTCGTGGTAGGGCCAGTGCGCGCCGCATTCGAGCGCGCGCGCATCCACCCCGGCCTTGGCGAGCATCGAGGCGGCGGCTGCTGCGTGATGCGGCTCGCCACCGTGAGAGGCGCAGGCCAGCGCCAGCTCCTCGTCGGTGAGGCCCAGCGTTTCGGCGGCGCCCGAGGCCACCAGCGGCAGCGCCTGCAGCACCTTGACGGCCGAGCGCGGAAAGATCGGGCGCTCGATGTCGCCCAGAGAAGTGTGCACGGCGCCATCGGCGTCGACGATGGCCAGCGCGCCGCGGTGGAACGATTCGACGATGCCGCCGCGCAGGGCTTCGGCCAGGATGGGATTGGCTGTCATGGGGCGCCACTGTAGCGGCTGCGCGCCCGACAATCGGAACCCGTCGCCTGCCGCCGCGAGCTCTCGTGCCACCCTTGCCTTCTGCCCCCACCCAGCCGCTGCTCCTCGGCGTGGACTTCACGAGCGCGCCTTCGCGCGCCAAGCCGATCACGGTGGCGCGCGGGCGCCTGGCCGCGGGCGGCGTGCTGCGCCTGGAGGCAGTGGAGGAGCTCACGACGCTCACCGCCTTCGAGGCCCTGCTCGACACCGCTGGCCCCTGGCTCGGGGCCTTCGACTTCCCCTTCGGCCTGCCGCGCGCCTTCGTCGAGGCGCACGGCCTGGGCGACGACGCCGACGCCGTGATCGCCGCGCTGCGGGCGCGTTGCCCCAGCCGCATGGACTTCCGGGCGCTGGTGGACGCATGGGGCAACGGCCGGCCCGCCGGCCAGCGCCTGGTGCACCGGGCCACCGACACCGCGCTGCCGGGCCTGCGCTCGACGAGCCCGCTGCAGACGCGCTATGTGCCGGTGGGCTTCATGTACTACGAGGGCCTGTGGCGCCTCGTGCGCGCGGGCGCGACGCTGCCGGGGCTGCGCGCGGGCGACCCCGCTCGGCTGGCGGTGGAGGGCTACCCGGGGCTGCTCGCGCACGAGCTCGTGGGCACGCGCTCCTACAAGAACGCCGCCACGCCCGACCGCCTGATCGCCCGCAAGGACATCGTCGAGGCGCTCGAGCAGGGGCGCACGCGGCTGGCCCTGCGCGTGAAGATGAGCCACGCGCAGCGCGAGCGGCTCGTCGACGACGCCTCGGGCGACCGGCTCGACGCGCTGCTGTGCCTGGTGCAGGCCACCTGGGCCGCCCAGCGCCCGGGTTGCGGGCTGCCGCCGGCCGTCGATCCGGTGGAAGGCTGGATCGTCACGGCGTGAGTGCGGCGCTTGCCCCCGCGGCCGCTGCGGCACCCACCGAGCGCTGGTTCGGTGCACGCGGCTGGCAGCCTTTCGCCTTTCAGCGCGAGGTCTGGGCGGCGATGTCCGCCGGGCGCAGCGGGCTGCTGCACGCCACCACCGGCAGCGGCAAGACCTACGCGGTGTGGATGGGGGCGCTGCTGCGTGCGCATTCCGTGGCCGCCTTGCCGGGCCAGCCTGCTGGTGCACGCGTGCAGGTGCTGTGGCTCACGCCGATGCGGGCGCTGGCGGCCGACACCACGCGTGCCCTGGAGGTGCCTCTGGCCGAGCTCGCCCCGGCGGGCTGGCGCGTGGGCATGCGCACCGGCGACACGCCCAGCGCCGAGCGCACGCGCCAGGACAAGCGTCCGCCCCAGGCCCTCGTGACCACGCCCGAGTCGCTGAGCCTGATGCTCACGCGCGAGCGTGCCGCCGAGGAGCTGGCCGGCGTGCACACGCTCATCGTCGACGAGTGGCACGAGCTGCTGGGCAGCAAGCGCGGCGTGCAGGTGCAGCTGGCCGTGGCGCGGCTGAAGCGCTGGAACCCGGGCCTGGTGGTGTGGGGTCTGTCGGCCACGCTGGGCAACCTCGAGGAGGCGATGACGACCCTCACCGGGGCGGCGCGCGCCGAGGATGCGTGGGCAGCGACAGCCGCCGAACCGAGCCCGGCTGCCCCGGTGCTCGTACAGGGCCGGGTGGACAAGAACCTCGTCATCGACACGCTGCTGCCGCCGCAGCCTGGGCGCTTCAGCTGGGGGGGGCACCTCGGCGCGCAGATGCAGCAGCCGGTGGTCGATGAGATCGAGCGCTCGGGCACCACGCTCGTCTTCACGAACGTTCGCTCGCAGGCCGAGATCTGGTACCAGCTGCTGCTGCAGGCGCGGCCTGACTGGGCGGGTGTCGTGGCGCTGCACCATGGCTCGCTCGACAAGGGCGTGCGCGAGTGGGTGGAGGCGGGGCTGAAGGCAGGTACGCTCAAGGCGGTGGTGGCCACCTCGAGCCTGGACCTGGGCGTGGACTTCCTGCCGGTGGAGCGCGTGCTGCAGATCGGCAGCGCCAAGGGCGTGGCGCGGCTGCTGCAGCGTGCCGGGCGCAGCGGGCATGCACCGGGGCGTGCGAGCCGGGTCACCCTCGTTCCGACGAACACGCTGGAGCTGGTGGAAGCGGCTGCCGTGCGCCGCGCCGCGCAGGCCGGGCGCGTGGAGTCGCGCACGACGCCGGCCAAGCCGCTGGATGTGCTCGTGCAGCACCTCGTGACGGTGGCACTTGGCGGCGGCTTCGAGCCCGATGCACTCTTCGACGAGGTGTGTCGCGCGCCGGCCTACGCGGGCCTCACGCGCGAGGAGTTCGACTGGGCGCTCGCCTTCTGCGAGCGCGGAGGCGACAGCCTGGGTGCCTACCCGGACTACCACCGCATCCGGCTCGTCGAGGGCCGCTACCGCGTGACCGAGCGCGGCATCGCCCACCGCCACCGACTGCAGGTGGGCACGATCGTGGGCGAGAGCTCGATGCTGGTGAAGTGGCTCACCGGCGGCACCCTCGGCACGATCGAGGAGGGTTTCATCGCGCGGCTGTCGCCCGGCGACTGCTTCGTATTCGCCGGGCGCGTGCTCGAGTTCGTGCGCACGCGCGAGATGGTGGCCTGGGTGAAGAAGGCGCGGCGCGCCAGTGGCACCGTGCCCACCTGGGCGGGCAGCAAGATGCCGCTTTCCACCGAGCTGGCCGATGCCGTGCAGGCCATGCTCGCAGGCGCCGCGCAAGGCGACTTCTTCGACCCCGAGATGCAGGCCGCACAGCCCATGCTGCAGGCCCAGGCACGGCTCAGCCGCATCCCGCAGCCCGGGCGCCTGCTCGTGGAGCGCCACCGCTCGCGCGAGGGCTGGCATCTCTTCCTCTACCCCTTTGCCGGGCGCAACGTGCACATCGGCCTGGCGCAGCTGCTGGCCTGGCGCCTGGCGCGGGCGCAGCCCAACACCTTCTCGCTCAGCGTCAACGACTACGGGCTGGAGATCCTGGCTGCGCGCGAGCCCGTGCTCGATGCGCTGCACGACGGCACGCTCTTCGAGACAGGCGAGCTGCTGGCCGACGTGCTCGCCTCGCTCAACAGCGGCGAGCTGGCGCGGCGGCGCTTTCGCGAGATCGCGCGCGTCGCAGGGCTGGTGTTCAGCGGCTACCCCGGTGCGCCCAAGAGCCTCAAGCAGCTGCAGGCTTCGTCGAGCCTCTTCTTCGATGTCTTTCGCCAGTACGACCCGGGCAACCGGCTGCTCACCCAGGCCGAGAGCGAGGTGCTGTCGCAGGAGCTCGAGCTCGGTCGGTTGCGCCAGGTGCTCGGTGCGATGCGCCGTGCGACCCTCGAGCCCGTGGAACTGCGCGTGCCCAGCCCCTTTGCGCTGGCGCTGATGGTGGAGCGGCTGCGCGAGGAGCTCTCCACCGAGAAGCTCAAGGACCGGCTCGACCGGATCCTCGAACAGGCCGAGCGCGAGCTCCAGGAGCCACAGGTGAAACCGGCACGGGCTGCGCGCAGGCCGCGAGGACGTTGAGGCAGTCGCCGCAAGCCGGCGCTCTTCAGCGCATCCGCACCCAGCGCAGCTCCAGCGTGTCGTTGGGCCACTGCACGAGCGAGACCTTGCGCTGCATCGCCCAGGTCAGCGTGCGGCGGTACAGGGGGATGTAGGGCAGGTCGTCGGCCACCAGTCGCAGCGCCGTCGTCACCATCGCGCGGCGTCGCGTGAGGTCGGGCTCGGTGCGGATGTTGTCGATCAGCGTGTCGAGCTTCGGGTTGCTGTAGCGCCCCGCGTTGAAGGTGCCCAGGCCCGAGCGGTCGAAGGTGCGGAACAGCCCGTTGAGCGAGGCCCAGGCGTCCGGGCTGGCGCTCCAGCCGAACTCCACGAAGCTGGCCGTGGCCTGCGTGAGCTTGGGGAAGAACTGGTTCGTCGGGCTCGAGCGCAGCGTGGTGCGGATGCCCACCTGGGTGAGCATGGCAGCGGCAGCCTGGCAAACGTTCTCGCGCCAGGCCACGTTCACGCAGTCCAGCGTGATCGAAAAGCCGTTCGGATAGCCGGCCTCGGCCAGCAGCTTGCGCGCGCGAGCGGGGTCGAAGGGCAGCCGCCGGTCGAGCTCCGCGGGCGAGCCTTCCACCAACGGCGACAGGAAGGCCCCGGTGGGCACCGCCTGGCCGCGCAGCACCTTGTCGACGATCAGCGGCACGTTGACAGCGTGGTACACGGCCTGGCGCACGCGCAGGTCCTTGAAGGGGTTGCGGCCCTTGACGTCGCTCCACTCGAGCTCGTCGCGCGACTGGTCGAAGGTGAAGTACTGCTGGCCGAGGTCGGCCACCTGGTTGAGCACGATGCGCGGGTCGTTCTTCAGCCGCACCACGTCCTGGTAGGGCGGGTCGAGCACCAGGTCCACCTCGCCCGAGGCGAGCGCGGCCAGCCGGGTGGCGTCGCTGCGGACAGAGACGAAGACCACCTCCTGCACGTTGCCGTTGCGCTTGTCGGCCGCGCCCCACCAGTTCGGGTGGCGCCTGAGCACCGTGCGCACGTCCGGCTCGTAGCGCTCCAGCCGGAAGGGGCCCGTGCCGTTGGCGTGGCGCACCGCGTGCGTCTCCTGCTTGCCGTTGAAATCCTGTGCGCGCTGCACGCCGTGCTTCTCGCTCCAGGCGCGGCTCATGATCGCGAGGAAGGCAAGCTTTTCCGGCAGCACCGCGTCGGGCGCCTCGGTGATCAGGTCCACCGTCAGGTCATCGACCTTGCGTGCAGTTGTCACGCCCTTGAGCTGGAAGCTGCGCTGCGAGGGGGGCGCGAGGATGCGCTGCACCGAGAAGACCACGTCGTCGGCCGTGAAGGGCGTGCCATCGTGGAACTTCACGCCCGCGCGCAGCTGGAAGCGCCAGCTCGTGGGGCTCGTCATCTGCCACGAGGTGGCCAGGCCAGGCTCGAGCTTGAAGGCCTCGTTGCGGTGCACGAGGGAGTCGTAGATCTGGTAGGCGATGCGCGAGTGGTAGAGCAGCGCCAGCGCGTGCGGGTCCATCGTCTGCGGATCGAATGCGCTGGCCACGCGCAGCGTCTGCGCGGCCACCGGTGAGGCTGCCGTGCCCAGCGCCAAGGCGGCGGCGCCACCGATTGCGGCCGCCGTGCGGCACAGCCAGCCGTGCAGCCGAAGGAGCGGTCGCCGAGGCGACTGCGGGAGCAGCCAGGTGGGGGTCGGGAGTCGCATCTGGATGGTGCCGTGGCGGTGGCTTGGGGAGTCGGCGGGATCATGCACGAAGACGGTGCCGACCCGGGCTGCGGCAGCGGCTCGGGCAAGCCGCCGCCGCGCGGCGGCCGAAGCGTATCCGCACATGGTGGGGTCGCCAGCAGGCCCATCGCCTTTGGCTAGGATGGCCGGGTTATCCCGAATTTCGTGAGCAGACGAATGAAGACTCTCCTGTGGGTGAGCGTGGCTGTGCTCGGACTGCTGTGGACGGCACTGGCCGCGCTGGGTGCGAGCCTGGTGGGCTGGGGTGCGGACGTACTGGCCAGCGGCGGCGCGTCGGATTGGGCGCGCGTGGCAGCGCAGTGGCCCGTGCCGGCGTGGATGGGCTTGTGGATCGACCCGGCTGCAGTCAAGGCGATGCAGGAAGCGCTGCTGTGGGGCCTGCAGGCCCTGCAGCACGCCCTGCCCTGGGTGGCGTCTGCCGTGGGCTGGCTCGTGCCGCTCGTGTGGCTGACCTGGGGTTTCGGGTTGCTGCTGCTGCTGGCCCTTGCCGCCGGGGCGCACGTGCTCATCGGGCGCGGCGCACAGGTGCTGCCGCGGCCGGGCGCCTGAGCCGGCCCCTTCGCCTGACCATTCATCCGCCGCCACGCGGCGCCTGGAGTTCCTCCTCGTGCAGTCCCTTCGCCCCGAAGTCTTCCTGCAGGCCGCCGCGGCCTCTCCGCGGCTGAGCCTGGCCGAACTGCTGCGCCTGCATGGCGACGAATCCGCGGCTGTCGTGCTTCTGGTCGTGAGCGTGCTGTGCGTCGTGCCCATCTACGGCATGGGCACGGCACTGAGCCTGGCCATCTTCGCGATGGCCTGGCACTGGCGGCATGCGGCTCGCGCAGTGGGCACGGACGCCCCCGCATCGGAACCGGGCGGTCCGAGGTGGCTGCCGTCGCGCCTGGCGCAGGCCACGCTCGACGAGATCTGGTCGCGCCGCTGCCTGCACGGCCTGGCCTGGCTCTACGACCAGGCTGGTCGCCGCCTGCGCGAGCGCATGGTGGGCTTGTCGGCCGCCAGCACGCGTCCCTTCTGGGCGGTGTGGATCGCGCTGCAGGGCTTCGTGATCTTTCTGCCCCTGCCCTTCGGCAACGTGCTGCCGGCCATCAGCCTCGTGCTGCTGTGCCTGGGCTGGATGTTCCGCGACGGGATGGCGATGCTGGGCTCGGCGCTCTTCGGCGCCGCCGCGCTGGGCTACACCTGGGCGTTCGGGCACCTGGTGTGGGTGTTGGTGGAGCGGGTGATGGGGGTGGCGGGGAGGGTGGTGGGGTAGGGCTT
>JBBAPJ010000058.1:0-15401 GCA_040400855.1 Rubrivivax sp. | reverse complement strand
TTTGCGGATGTCGACAACGGCAACCTGAGCGTGACGCTGGCGGTGGCCGACGGCGCCATCACCGGCAACGCAGCCACCGGCATCACCATCGGCGGCACCGCCACGGCCCGCGTCTTCTCGGGCAGCAAGGCCGACCTCAACGCCTACTTCACCCAGCCGGGCAACATCATCTACGCCGCCGAGCGCGACAACACGATCGCCCGGGTGCTCAGCACCACCGTCAGCGACGGCCAGCTCTCCTCGACTGCGCTGAGCACCATCTTCATCGCCACGCCGCAGGAACCCAAGCCCATCGCAGGCAGCGTGAAGCGCCCGAACACCCGGTCCTCGGTGCGGCAGCTGGAGACGGGGGCCATCACCTTCGAGCGCTCGGTCGGCCCGACGAGCCCGCGCGGGACGGCGCCGCTGGAGACCTTCGACGCCCCGAACCCGCGCCAGCTCTCGATGCGCGGCGGCATCCCCATCGGGCCCGGCCTGCGCCACCCCTTCGGCAGCTCGCTGATCGTGGACGACCCGACCGAATCGGCCATGGCAGTGGGCCGCGCAGCGGGCCGGCCGGATGCGGAGAAGATGAGCATCGACCTGTCCGCGCGGCCCACCACACGCCTGGGGCTGATGTGGCGTGGGGCGCAAGCGGACAACACGATCGAGCTCTACTCCGGCGACCGGCTGCTGCGGCGCCTGACGGCCGCGGAGGTCTTCGCCGATGCACCCGAGGGCAGCGCGCCCAGTGCCTACGTGACCTTCATGTCGCTGGACGGCACACGCATCAGCCGCGCCGTGCTCTCCTCGGGTGCGCCCTTCCAGGTGGACAACATCACCACCGAGGAATCCCAGCCGAGCCTGGCGGCCGCCCCGGCGCGCAAGGCCGCGCGCTCGATCGTCGTCAACTTTGCCGCCAGCGGCCAGAGCTTCAAGCCCGTCACCATCAGCGCGCAGCCCGCCGGGTACCGGTCGACGCAGGGCGTGGCCGATGCTTCCCTGGCGGCCCAGCCGGCACAGGCAAGCCCGGCCACCACGAATGCCGCCGCGGCCAGCGCTCCGGGCTTGGCGGTCTCGGCGGCGGCGCGCGCATCGGCTGCGAAGCCGACCTTCTCCGAGCGGGACATCGCAGAAGCTGCTGCGCGCAGCGCGAGCACCTTCGGTTCGCTGGCATCATCGGCTTACTGGAACTGATCGATCCTCCCCGCGCATGATCCCTGACCGGGCTGGCAACCACCTGCAGCCGGACGCCCTCGCCAGCCTGCCCATCGAGATCGAGACGGCGCGCCAGCGCCTGGCCGGCCACGTCACGGACACCCCTTGCCTGGAAAGCCGCACGCTCGGCGAAATCCTGGGCACGCGCGTCTTCCTGAAATTCGAGAACCTGCAGTTCACCGCCTCCTTCAAGGAGCGCGGCGCGCTCAACAAGCTCGCCGCACTCGTCGAGGCCGGCACGCCGGTGCGCGGGGTGATCGCCGCCTCTGCCGGCAACCACGCCCAGGGCCTGGCCTACCACGCGAGCCGCCTGGGCCTGCGCGCCGTGATCGTGATGCCCGAGCACACGCCCACGGTGAAGGTGGAGCGCACGCGCCGCTTCGGCGCCGAGGTGATCCTGCAGGGCGAGACCTTCGACGCCGCGCACCAGCACGCGCTGCGGCTGGGCGCCGAGCAGGGCCTGGTCTTCGTGCACCCCTTCGACGACCCGCTGGTGATCGCGGGACAGGGCACCGTCGCGCTCGAGATGCTGCAGGCGCAGCCCGGGATCGACACGCTCGTGGTGGCGGTGGGCGGAGGCGGCCTGCTGGCCGGCATGGCCACGGCCGCGCGCGCGCTGCGCCCCGGCATCCGCATCGTGGGAGTGCAGAGCACGCGCTTTGCCGCGATGGTCAATGCGCTCACGGGCAGCACGCATCCCATCGGCTCCAGCACGATCGCCGAGGGCATTGCCGTCGGCCAGCCCGGACGGTTGACGCAGGACGTGCTCGCCCGCCTCGTGGACGATTGGATGCTCGTGGACGAGGGCGACATCGAGCAGGCGATCGTGATGCTGCTGGAGATCGAGAAGACGGTGGTGGAGGGCGCGGGCGCAGCGGGCCTGGCCGCGATGCTCAAGGATCCGGCGCGCTTTGCCGGCCGCCACGTGGGCCTCGTGCTGTGCGGCGGCAACATCGATCCGCTGCGGCTGCAGGCCATCATCGGCCGCGGCATGGTGCGCGCCGGGCGCCTGGCGCGCGTGCGCGTGGCCGCGCGCGACGTGCCGGGCGTGCTCGCCCGCATCACGGCGGTGGTGGCCGAGGCCGGCGCCAACATCGAGGAGGTGCACCACCAGCGCGCCTTCTCGACCCTGCCGGTGCAAAGCGTCGAGGTGGAGTTCGTGCTGCAGACGCGCGACCGCTCGCACCTGGATGGGGTGATCGACGCGCTGCGCCGCGAAGGCTTCGAAGCCGGCCCGGCCTGAGCGCGCTGCGGCTGGTGCGTGACGGATCTCACGCCGGCGGCGGACGCGGACCGTCCGGCGCTTGACGCACCCGCCCACCGAGGGCTACACCCCGAAGCACGGAGACCGCACCATGCCACTGATCTCTCCCGTTCCCGCCCTTTCGCAAGGTCCTGGCGCCTCGGGCTCGCGCGCGCGCATGCTGTCGGCACCCGGGGCCCTGACACCGCCACCGCCGGCGCGGGTCTCTGCGGCCGAGCACGCGGCGGCCGCTGCGGCAGCGGCCCCCGCCCGGGCGGCAGCCAGCACGGTGGATCTGGTGCAAGGCGCACTGTCGCGCCCGGCCGCACCGCCCCGCGCGGCTCGTTCCGGCGCCCCGCTGGCGCGCGCCGCCTCCGGCCAGGACGCATCCGGCCCGAAGGCGGTGCCGGGTGCACCCGTGCGCACCGAGCTCGCCGCCGGGCGCGCGCCCGAGGTGGCGCCGCGCGAGTCGGGCATCGACGCGCGCGGCCAGCAGCCCCGCCGCGCGAGCCTGCTGGCCACGGCCTGAGCCGGGCTTGCCTCCCCCCAGCGGCCACACTGGCCGCCGCCGCGGCATGATCGGCACCCGCAAGCCGTCATGAACCTCGCCCACCTCCTCACCCGCCAGGCGCGGCTGCAGCCGCAGGCCACGGCGATCTTCCTCGGCACCCGGCCCTGGGCCGCCTGGCACGACTGGGCCGCGCGCAGCGCCGGTCTGGCGCAGCGCCTGCGTGCGGCCGGGCTGCAGCCGGGCGACCGGGTCGTGCTCTTCCTGCGCAACCACCCGCGCTACCTCGAGCTGCTGTGGGGCGCGTGGTGGGCGGGCCTGGCGGTGGTGCCGGTCAACGCCAAGCTGCACCCGGCCGAGGTGGCGTGGATCGTCGAGCACGCGCAGGCGCGCTGGGGCTTCGTGTCGGCCGATGTGGCGCCCGGCCCGATCCCGGGCCTGGCGCACCAGGTGGAGGTGGATTCAGGCGAGGCCGATGCCCTGCTCGCGCCCCGGGAGGCCGCTGCCGCCGACGACACCGACATCACCGCCCGCGCGGGCGACGACCTTGCCTGGCTCTTCTACACCAGCGGCACCACGGGCCGGCCCAAGGGCGTGATGCTCACGCACCGCAACCTGCGCACGATGGGGCAGGCCTATTTCAGCGACGTGGACGCCATCTCCCCGGCAGACCTCATGTGCTACGCCGCACCGATCTCGCACGGCTGCGGCCTCTACGCCATTCCGCACCTGATGGCCGGCGCGCGGCACGTCGTGCCCGCCTCCGGCGGGGTGGATCCGGCCGAGCTCTTCGCGCTCGGCCACGCGCTCGGGCCGCTGACCACCTTCGCCGCGCCCACGATCGTCAGGCGCCTGGTCGAACACGTCGAGGCGCAGGCCCTCGCGCCGCAGCAGTCAGGCGCTGCCTTCAAGACCATCGTCTACGGCGGCGCGCCCATGTACGCCGCCGACATCCGCCGTGCCCTGCAGGTGATGGGCCCGCGCTTCGTGCAGATCTACGGCCAGGGCGAGACACCGATGACGGCCACCGCCCTGTCGCGCGCCCACCTCCTCGACGCCGCCCACCCGCGCCATGCCGAGCGCCTGGCCTCTGTGGGCGTGGCGCAGACGCCCGTGCGCGTGCGCGTGGTCGACGAAGCGGGCCGCGACCAGCCGCTGGGCGAGCCCGGCGAGGTCGTGGTGCAGGGCGACACGGTGATGGCCGGCTACTGGCGCAACCCGCAGGCCACCGCCGCGGCAATCCGTGACGGGTGGCTGTGGACGGGCGACATCGGCGCCCTGGACGCCGACGGGTTCCTCACGCTGCTGGACCGCAGCAAGGACCTGCTCATCTCCGGCGGCTCCAACATCTACCCGCGCGAGGTCGAGGAGGTGCTGCTCACCGCCGCGGGCGTGACCGAGGCGGCGGTGGTGGGCGCGCCCGACCCCGAGTGGGGCGAGGTCGTGGTGGCGTTCGTCGTGCGCGCGCCGGGTTGCGCCGTGTCGGCCGCCGAGCTCGACGCGCACTGCCTGGCCCGCATCGCGCGCTTCAAGCGCCCCAGGCGCATCGAGTTCGTCGACGCGCTGCCGAAGAACGCCTACGGCAAGGTGCTCAAGACGGAACTGCGGGCGCGGCTGCTCAGTCCGCCGACGCTCCCGAGTCCTTCACCACCTTCGCCCACTTCGTGATCTCGGCGGCCTGGAAGCGCGAGAGCTCCTCGGGCGTCGACAGCCACGGATCCAGGCCGAGCGACTTGAGCTTCTCCTGCACGTCGGGCAGCCGGAAGACGCGGTGGATCTCCTGGTTCAGCCGCGTCACCACCTCGCGCGGCGTGCCCGCCGGGGCGAACACCGCAAACCAGCTCGTGGCCTCGAAGCCGGGGATCGTCTCGGCCACCGTGGGCACATCCGGTGCGGCAGCCGAGCGCTTCGCGCCCGTCTGCGCCACGGCGCGGATCTTGCCCTCCTTGGCCATGGGCAGCGCCGAGGGCATGTTGTCGAACATGAGCTGGATCTGCCCGCCCACGAGGTCGGGGATGGCGAACTGCCGGCCCTTGTAGGGCACGTGCGTCATCGTCGTGCCGGTCATCGACTTGAAGAGCTCCCCCGAGACGTGCACCGACGAGCCGATGCCCGGCGAGCCGAAGCTGAGCTTGTTCGGGTTGGCCTTCAGGTGCGCGACGAGCTCGGCCACCGTCTTCACCGGCAGGTCGTTGTTCACCACCAGCAGGTTGGGCGTGCTCGCCACGTGTGAGACGGGCACGAAATCCTTGACCATGTCGTAGGGCATGCGCTTGTAGAGCGCGCCGTTGATCGAGTGCGTGCCGACGGTGGCCATCACGAGCGTGTGGCCGTCGGGCGCCGCCTTGGCCACGGCCTCGGCGCCGATGTTGCCGCCCGCGCCGGGCCGGTTGTCCACCACCACCGGCTGGCCGAGGTTGGCCTTCTCGGAGAAGGTGCGCGCCAGGATGTCCGGCGCGCCGCCGGGCGGGAAGGTGACGATCAGGCGGATGGGCTGGCGCGGGAAGGACTGGGCGTGCGCGACGAGTGCAGTGGCGCCCAGCGCGAGGGCCAGGCAGGTGCGGCGAAGGATCATGTTGGGGGCTCTCCCGGTTCGGTGCCTGAACGGGCCCGCAGCCGCGCGCAGCGCGGGGCGGTGCGGGTGTGATGCGCGCGAGTACACCACAGGCCCGGCGGACTGCCCAGCGGGCAGACCCGAGCGACGCGCACCTCGCAAACCGTCTGAAAGCGTGAAACCTGCACACCCCGCGTCGGCCATTCGGGCATCCAATGGCGAGATGCGGGGGCGGTGAGCGTTTTCCCTATTGGCCCCTGCCGCCGATCGACCGCCCAATCCGGGCCACGAGGATTTTTTTAGCATGCAAAAGTATCAGACACTTAAGGCGGTCTCTTATTCCCGGGGCGCGGCCAAGCTTCTCGCCGCAGCGGCACTGTCCGCGCTGGCAGGTGCGGCCCTGGCTGCCGTCGGGGGCCCCGCTGCCCCTTGTGTCACCTCGGTCGGGTCAGCCGGGTGCTCGATCACGGCCTCGGGCAAGGACGCGGCCCTGCCGGCTGGCAGCGGCTCCCTGCCGCCGGACATCCTGCGCGTGCTGGGCGGGACGCTCCTACCGATCGATGCTTACTGGGTGGACCGGACCGGGTTTCGCATCCAGGCCATCGTCGAGGGGGTTCCCGGTACGAACAACACCCTGGCGGCCACCGAGGCCGCGATCGTGGCCGTGGGTGGCCAGGTCAGGCGGCGCTTCTCGATCTACCCGGCCGTCACGGCAGAGCTGCCCCTGGACCCCACGGCCCTCCAGGCCTTGGCCAGCCATCCCAGCGTGGTCGCCGTCTCGCCGAACTACCCCAACTGGCTGTCGCAGGTGATGCCGGGTCCGGGCACGGGCTCACCCGGCGGCACGTCCCCCGGGACGGGCGGCGACGGTTCCACCGCCCCTGCGGCCTTCACGCCCAGCGACACGACCCGGATGATGGGCCTGTACGCGGCTCCGACCTCGGCCTCCGGCACGGTGCTCACGGGCGCCGGAGTCGGCATCGGCATCTTCGACTCGGGCGTCGATGCGAACCACATGGCTTTCCGCACCGCCGGCGGCAAGACCCGCGTGGTGGCCAACATCGATTTCGTGGGCGCGGCATCGGGCCCGGCTGCTGCCTGGGCCCGATTCCGCGCGAACCCCGCTGCGACCGGGCCGCTGGATCTGTGCGGGAACCCGATCACGGCCAGCTACGTCTCCAGCGACCTGCATGGTCACGGTACCGCGGCAGCCGGCGCCGCCGCAGGCGGCGCGGCCGCGGATTCGGTGACGCGCTTCGCGACGGGCGGTATCGCCCAGGGTGCAACCATCTTCAGTTTCCGGGTGCTGGACGGGCAGGGCATCGGCATGGCCGATGAGGTGATCCGCGCGACCGAGTGCGCGATCCGGCTTGCACAGGCCAACAACATCCGCGTGTTCAGCTACAGCCTGGGCACCAGCTCGCAGCAGTCCTGGCTGACCCACCCGATGAGCCGGGCCGTGCAGATTGCCCGGGCGGCCGGAGCGGTGGTGGTGGCAGCGGCCGGCAACCATGGCCAGCGCCGTGATCCGGCCACTGGCGCTGTCCTGGGTGAGCAGTACGGTGCCGTCGTCTCGCCCGCGGCCGACCCCGGCGCCATCGCGGTGGGCGCCTACAAGAACAACTCGACCCTGGCGCGTCCCGACGACCTGGTCACGAAGTTCAGCTCACGCGGCCTCGCCCTCGCCCACCTGCCGTCGTGGGCCCAGCCACAGGGCGTGCTGAACCCGGCGAACCCGCGACGCGACAACACCGCCAAGCCCGACGTGACCGGGTTTGGCAACCGGGTGGTCCTGCCGCTGGCCACGCGGCCCGATGGCTCGCCCACGACCTTGGGTCAGCAGGCCCAGCTGGCCGACCCGCGGACCGCCCAACTGGCTGCTCCCTACAAGTACGCCGTCCTGGCCGGAACCTCCTTCTCCGCGCCTCAGGTGGCGGGCCTGGCGGCCCTGGCACTGCAGGCCAACCCGAGGCTGACGGCCGAGCAGATCCGGCTCATGCTGCAGGGCACGGCCGGCGTACTGCAACCGGCCGCGGCACCGGGCGATGAGCACAGCCTGCTCGAAGTGGGCGCCGGCACCGTGAACGCCCCAGGCTTCCTGGAGATGGCCCGCCGCATCACAGGCGTTGCCCCGGCATTCGGCGAAACCGATGTGGCCGTCGGTTCGGGCACGCTCAGTTCGGGATTGCCGGCAACCACCAGCACGTGGGGCAACCAGACGGTGCCCTGGAGCCAGGTGGCCACCGTGTGCGGCAACCGCCTGTTCCGTGCGGACGCAGGGCTGTTCGGCAAGATGCACGTCGTGTGGGACGGCCGGGTGACCTGCGGCAGCACCCACACCCTTCTCGTCGGCCTGAGACGCAGCCTCGAAGGCACGCCCACGGGCTACGCATCGGTGAGACGGCTGGTGGGGCTCGACAACCTGCTCAGCTCGCCCGTGCGGCACATCACGGGCACGGTCACGAACCACGCGGGCCCCCGAACCGGCCTGTTCACCCCGCTGGCCACCGTGAGCCAGTGGGCGCGGGGCGGCCAGGCAGGATGGTTGCTCACCGGCAAGCGCGGCTTCTACATGTTCGACGGCGTGATGGCCGCCGAGGGCGCGACGATGTCCGAGGGCGCGACGATGTCCGAAGGCGCGACGATGTCCGAGGGTGCGACGATGTCCGAGGGCGCGACGATGTCCGAGGGCGCGACGATGTCCGAGGGGGCGACGATGTCGGAGGGCATGCCGAGGGCCGAGTAGCGCCCGCCCGTCCGTGGGGTCGGGAGCAAACCTCGAGCGCAGGCTGACGATCGACGGGGCTGGCCGCGCGCGCTCAAGAACGCGCCAGGCCTGACGAAAACCAGAGGGAGCCCACTGGAACGCTAGCGTGCTGAACCCCTCTTTCTGGGCCCGGTTGCACCAGGCCCTGATGCCTGACTACAACCGCCGTGCCACCATTTACTGGTGGGCGGTGGTGCCGCTCGGATTGGCGGTGGTGGCCTGGGCACTTGCCACTGTGGCGCAACTCGACCGCCTGTCAGCCGTCCAGGTGGCCCTGGGCGCGGGCATCGCCGCGCTGGCCGGCCGCTTTCCCATCACCCTGCCGCAGATCAAGACCTCGTTCGCGCTGGGCGAGTTCTTCACCTTCCTGCTGCTGTTCCTGTTCGGGCCCGCTGCGGCTGTCCTGGCGGCGGTGGCCGAGTCCGTCTCGGCTTCGGCCGTCACCTCCAAGCGCTGGACTTCTCGCATCGGCGGGCCGGCACAGGTGGCGATCGCTGCCTTCGTCGCCTGCAGCACACTGCCGTGGCTGCAGGCGGCCATCCGCGGCCCCCTGGGCGGCTCGGTCGGGGCCGGCACCCAGGTGATCCTCGCACTGTGGCTCGCCATTGCCTGGTTCATGCTGCAGGGGACCCTGATCACGACCTTGCCGCGCCTGAAGCGCGGCGAGTGGCCGCGCTGGAGCGACGCCTCGGGCCACTTCGGGTTCGCCATGGTGCCCAGCGTCGTCTTCGCCTGCGCCGCGGCCTGGCTGGCCGAGACCTTCCGTGCGGATGCCATCGTCGTCATGCTCACGGCAGCGCCAGCGGTGGGCATCGTGCTGCTGGTGGTGCGCAGCTTCATCGCGCAGCAGGAGGCCGTGCGCGCACTCAGCCAGGCCGAGGCCCAGGCCGCGCGACGCGAGGCCGACATCACGGCGCGGCACCTCGAGGAGATGCACCAGATCGCGTTCCACGACGCACTGACCGGCCTGCCCAACCGGCGCACGCTGCTCGAGGAACTGCGCCTGGCCGTGGAGCGCTTCGGCGCCGATCAGCGGCAGGGCTACGGACTCATGTTCCTGGACTTCGACCGCTTCAAGCTCATCAACGACACGCTGGGGCATGCAGCCGGCGATGCCTTCCTCGTGCAGGTCTCGCAGCGCCTCGTGGCCCAGGTGCGAGACGAAGACCTCGTGGCCCGGCTGGGCGGCGACGAGTTCGCGATCCTGCTGCGTCGCTCGATGGTGATCGCCGACATCCACGACCTGGCCATGCGCATCCAGCAGGCCGTGTGCCAGCCTTACCACGTGGCGGGCACCGAGCTCAGGAGCAGCGCCAGCATCGGCATCACCACCTCCGAGCGCGCCTACACCGTGCCCGATGACGTGCTGCGCGATGCCGACATCGCCATGTACCGCGCCAAGGCCACCGGAAAGGCGCGCCACGTGATCTTCGACGCCCGGATGCACGCCGAACTGGCCCGCCGGATGCGCCTGGAGGGCGACCTGCGCCGCGCGCTGGCTGACGAGCAACTGGGGCTGGCCTACCAGCCGATCCACCGCCTGGTCGACGGGCAGCTCATCGGGTTCGAAGCCCTGGCGCGCTGGACACACCCGGAGTTCGGCGAGGTCAAGCCCGAGGAATTCGTGCCCATCGCCGAGGAGTGTGGCCTGGCAATTGCGTTGACCGACTTCATGCTGGAGCGGGCCTGTGGGCAGCTGCACACCTGGCATGCGCGCGGCCCGCAATGGGAGGGGCTGAGGATGCACGTCAACCTCACCGACAAGGATCTCGCGCAGCGAGGGCTTCCCGAGCGCGTCAGTGCCGTGCTGCTGCGCTCGGCCGTGCGCCCTGCCCTGCTGACCCTCGAGCTCACGGAGGGGATCATCATGCGCCGCATCGCCAGCGAGCGCCCGACCTTGCTGGAACTGCGGCGGCTGGGCGTCAAGCTCGCCATCGACGACTTCGGCATCGGCTACTCATCCCTCGGCCAGCTCTCCGCCCTGCCCTTCGACAGCCTGAAGGTCGACCGCTCCTTCATCGCCGGGCTGGGCCTCGACGAAGGGGCAAGCGAGATCGTGCGCTCGATCCTGCAGCTGGGCCACTCGCTGGGCCGCACCACCGTGGCAGAGGCAGTGGAGACGCCGGCCCAGCTGCAGTGGCTGCGCGAAGCCGGCTGCGATGTCGTGCAGGGCAACGCGCTGGCCGAACCGATGCCAGCCGAGGCCGTCGATGCGCTGCTCGAGCGCCTGGAAGCTGGCACGTCAGCGGCCCGCCCGCAGACGGGAGAACCGCTCGAGTTCGCCCTGCACTGAGCCTGCGGCGCGGCTCAAGTTTCGCAGCCGGCAGCCGAAATCGAGAGACCGCGAGGCCCCCTCGGCTCGCCATTCCCAGACGGATTCCGCTTGCGCCTCAGCCCCCTCCTGCAGCAACTGAACCGAGCGCTGCTGCCCGACTACAACAGGCGGGCAGCCGTGTTCTGGTGGCTGATGGTCGGCGCCGGCGCGGTCACGATCGGCTGGGCGCTGTGGGCGCTCGTGCGCCAGCCCAGCGATCACGTCGGGCAGGTCGTCACCGGCATCCTGCTGGCGGTCACGGCCGCCTTCTTCCCGATCGTCGTGCCGCGCACGAAGACGGCCTTCAGCGCCGGCGAGGTCTTCGTCTTCATGCTGCTGCTGCTGCACGGCCCGCACGCCGCGGTGCTGGCGGCCGCGGCGGAAGCGGCGGTGGCTTCCTCGCGCGTCTCGCGCCGCTGGTCTTCGCGCATCGCCAGCCCGGCCGCCTGCGCCCTGGCGATCGCGGCCGCCGGCGGGCTGCTGCAGATGGTGCTGGGGTACTTCGAGACCCTGGGCCTGCGCACCCTGGGGGTGGTGGTCATCGCCACGCTTTGGGCGGCGATCGTGCAGTTCCTCGTCAACACGGCGCTTATCTCGACCCAGATGAGCCTCAAGCGCGGCGAGCGACCCAGCTGGGCGGATTTAGCGGGCAATTTCGGCGTCACGGCTGCGGTCAATGCCGCCAGCGCCTGCGCCGCCGCGCTGATGGCCGTCACCTTCCACACCACGGGGCTGTCGACGATCCTGGTCGTGGGCCCCCCGCTGGCGCTGCTGCTGGCCCTGCTGCACGCCTTCTTCAAGCAGCAGGAGGCCAACCGCACGATCGCCGAGGCTGCAGCCCAGGCCGCCCGCCGTGAGGCCGAGATCACGGTGCAGCACCTCCAGGAGATGCACCACATCGCCTTCCACGACGCCCTCACCGGCTTGCCCAACCGGCGCCGTTTCGTGGAGGAGCTCGGCCGGGTCGTCGAGCAGGCACGCAAGGACCCCTCGCAGGGATTTGCGGTGATGTTCCTGGACTTCGACCGCTTCAAGATCATCAACGACAGCCTGGGCCACGCCGCCGGCGACGAGTTCCTCACGCTCGTGGCCAAGCGCATCGCCAGCCGCGTGCGACCGGAGGACCTCCTGGCACGCCTGGGCGGCGACGAGTTCGCGCTGCTGCTCAAGCGTGCCCATCCCGGCCAGGGCGTGACCGAGCTCGCGACCCGGATCCAGGAAGCCGTGAGCCAGCCCTACAAGCTCTCGGGCACCGAGATCACCAGCAGTGCCAGCATCGGCATCACGGTGAGCACGCACGGCTACGACAAGCCCGGCGACGTGCTGCGCGACGCCGACATCGCGATGTACCGTGCCAAGGCCACCGGCAAGGCACGCCACGTCGTGTTCGACTCCGCGATGCACGCCGAGATCGCGCGCCGGCTGCGCCTGGAAGGCGACCTGCGCCGCGCCATCGCCGAAGGCGCGCTGGAGGTGGCCTACCAGCCCATCCTCGACCTGGTGGACGAGCGCCTGCTCGGCTTCGAGGCGCTGGCACGCTGGAACCATCCTGAGCTCGGCGCCATCGAGCCGACGGAGTTCGTCGCCATCGCGGAGGACTCCTCGCTCGTGGTGCTGCTCACCGACCTGGTGCTGGCGCGTGCCTGTGCCGACCTGCAGCGCTGGCACGCGCGCAGCGCCACCTGGTCCGCGCTGCGGCTGCACGTGAACGTCTCGGACAAGGACGTGGGGCAGCGAAACCTGCCGCTGCGTGTCAAGGCCGCACTATTCGATGCGGCGCTGCGGCCCGAACACCTCGTGCTCGAGCTCACTGAGGTCATCCTCATGCGGCACCTGGGCACGGAGCGGCAGTCGCTGGACGAGCTGCGCCAGTTCGGCGTGGGCCTGTCCATCGACGACTTCGGCATGGGCTACTCGTCGCTCGCGCACCTCTCCTCGCTGCCCATCGACAGCCTGAAGATCGACCGCTCCTTCATACAGGGCCTGACGAACCGCCCGGCCGACGCCACGATCGTGCGCACGATCCTCGACCTGGGCCGGTCGCTGGGCCGCCAGGTGGTGGCCGAGGGCATCGAGACGCACGCGCAGCTTGCAGCGCTGCGCGCGCTTGGCTGCACCATGGGCCAGGGCTACCAGTTGTCGGCGCCGCTTTCCGCCCAGGCGGTGGAGGCCCTGCTGGAGGGGCTGGAGCGGCGGGGCGTGTCCGCCCTGGTGGAGGGACTGGCCGACCCCGCGCGACTCTTCCACTGACCGGCCCGGCGGCAAGGCGTCTTCGCGCCTGGCCAAAAGCGGCAGAAGTTCACATCGGAGCGGGTTTCGTGAGCACCGACCCCGTAAACGGGGGGGAGGCAAGCTTTCCAATCAAGACCGAGGGCGCGGACTCATCCGTGCCCACCCAGGGAGAGCGCACATGACCACTCGATCGACACCGCAAGTCGCATCCGCCACTCGCCTGGCACGAGCCGCCACGGCCTGGCTGCTGCTGGGCGTGGCTGCAGGCGCGTCGCAGGCCACGGCCATCTCCCAGGCTTCGATCCAGGCGCTGACGGCGCCTCAGCAGGCCAAGATCGCCAGCGACCTGCGCAAGACCTTGGTCGTGCCCGCCCTGCCCGCGCAGCACACGTGGGCGCGCGACATCGCCCCTCTCTATGCCACCGGCTTTCGGCCAAGCGCCGGGGCTACCACCCCCGCCGGGTCTACCGCCCCCGCCGGCACCGTGCGTTTCGTGAAGGCGCTGGTGTTCTGCGACTGCCTGGACCCGGAAATGGAGAGCCTGCGCGAGGCCGTCGTCAAGGCCGGGGGCTCCGTCTACATGCGCTACCTGTCGGTGCGGGGGCTGTCGGTGCTGCTGCCCGCCTCGGGCGTGCTCACGATCGCCCAGCGACCGGACGTCCAGAGCATCTCCCCCAACCGCCAGACCACCCGCAGCTTCAGCGTGCTGGAGCAGAGCGTCAACATCAACGCGGGCAGCACCGCCGTGCGCGCGGTGTCGGGGCCCTTGGTCGGGGGCGTGCCCGCCAACTACAGCGGCCGCACGGGCGCTGGCGTGGGCATCGCGATCCTCGACTCGGGAATCATGCGCAACCACGACAACTTCCGTGATGCCACCGGCGCCTCGCGTGTGCGCAGGGCGCTGGACTTCACCGTCACGACCGATGCGAGCGCCGCGGGGATGAGGGATTGGAGAGGCGGCATGGACAACTCCGAGGACGTGCTCACCCCGGGGTCATCCACACGCCTGGCCTACGAGGCGCGCATCGACAATTTCAAGGGCGTTCCCGAAGTCGACGGCTACGGCCACGGCACGCACGTGGCCGGCGTGGCCGCGGGGCGCGCCTGGGGTCTGAACCCGAACTCCTCGGGCGTGGCGCCCGGCGCGCTGCTGTACGACCTGAAGGTGCTGGACAACAACGGCCTGGGCACCGTCAGCGACGTGCTCGCCGCCATCGACTGGGTGGTGATGCGTGCGCGCGAACTCAACATCCGCGTGATGAACATGAGCCTGGCGGCCGACTCCACGGAGTCCTACGTCACGGATCCGCTGTGCCGCGCCGTGCGCAGCGCCACCGCCGTGGGCATCACGGTGGTGGTGGCGGCGGGCAACTTCGGCAAGCGCGCCAATGGCCAGGAGGTGTACGGCACCATCGGCTCGCCCGGCCACGAGCCTTCCGTGATCACGGTGGGCTCGGCCAACACGATGGGCACGGCCATGCGCCGCGACGACGTGGTCAACGGCTTCAGCTCGCGCGGGCCGACGCGCGGCGTGTATGTGTCTCCCACGGGCCAGCGCCGCGTGGACAACGCCCTGAAGCCCGACCTGGTGGCGCCCGGCAACAAGATCCTGGGCGCCATGGCCGCCACCAACGCCGGAGCCGTCTCCCGGCTGCCGGGGATGAACCCGACGCTCGTGCCGCCCGCCGCGACCAATGGTGTCCCCACCAACCGCGCCGGCAAGACCGCTGCGCTCATGACGCTCAGCGGCACCTCCATCGCCGCGCCGGTGGTGTCTGGCACGGTGGCGCTGATGCTGGAGGCCAACCCGGGGCTGACCCCGCCGCTGATCAAGGCGATGCTGCAGTACAGCGCCGAGCCCCTGGCAGGCGCGAACCTGCTGCAGCAGGGCACCGGGCTCGTGAACGCGGAAGGCGCGCTGCTGCTGGCGCGCAGCGTGCGGGCCAACCTGCGCGACGACATCGAGAGCAGATCGATCCAGCCGGGCGCGAGCATCGCCAGTGGCGCCGTCTCCGTGCCGAGCAACCCGACCGTGCCGAACAGCGCCCCCGCCACCGGGCCTGCGCCTGCGGTGGGGGGCACGGGCCGCTGGAGCCGCATGATCTTTGCCGGTGGCAACCGCATCCTCAGCGGCGCTTCGCTGTTCACCACTTACCACCTCGCCTGGGACCACCGCCTCAGCTGGGGCGGCACCGCCGGCCCCCGCCAGATCACGGTGGGCTTCTGGACGGGCTCGAAGGACATCGCCTCGGCCACGGTGGCCAAGAGCTTCTCCGATGCGCCCCTCAGCGGATCGCGCACCACGCTCTTCCAGCCTGGCGTGCTCTTCGCATCAGGCCTGGCCGGGACGAGCTCGCTTCGGAACCGAGCCGGCGTTTTCGCACCGACGAGCATGATCGCTTCGGCCCTGGCCTCGGGCCGAGGCACCGTCCTGCCCAGCGGCCTGGTGATGGCCGAGGGCCTCGTGATGGCCGAGGGCCTGGTGATGGCCGAGGGCCTCGTGATGGCCGAAGGGCTGGTGATGGCCGAGGGGCTGGTGATGGCTGAAGGACTCGTCATGGCCGAAGGGCTGGTGATGGCCGAGGG
>JBBAPJ010000057.1:0-15848 GCA_040400855.1 Rubrivivax sp. | reverse complement strand
GCCGGCTGCCCATGCCGGTGCGGCAGGTGTCCAGCAGCGACAGCAGCGTGGGCGCCTCCTCGCCGCGCAGCGTGCGCACGAGCTCGAGATTGCGCACCGTGGCTGGTGGCAACTCGAGCAGCTCGCTCGTGCGGGCCACCTGCAGGCGCTGCACGTGGGCCAGTGCGCGGCCCTGCGTATGTTCCGCGTAGCTCAGCAGCGCCGCTGCCGCCGCGTGCGCGGCGGTGAGCGCCTCGGCCTGGAAGGAGGCGAGCGAGGCCACCTGCAGTTGCGCGCACAGCTTGCGCACGCCCAGCTCAGGGTCGAACTGCCACGGCGGGCGTGCCGTGCGCGCGGCGCGCGCGGCCGCCACCGCGTCGGGGAGCTCAACGCCGGCGTGCAGCACCTCGGCGGGCTCGAGCCGCGCGAGCCAGCCGGGCAGGTCGCGCTCGGCGCATTCGGTCAGCCCGAGCTCGCCGCTGGCCACGCTCAGCCACGCGAGTCCCCAGGCCGGGCCGTCGCGTCGGGCCGGCGCGGTGCGGTGCAGGGCCAGAACGCGCGTGTCGGCCCGCTCGGCCAGCAGCTCGCTGTCGGTGACGGTGCCAGGCGTCACCACCCGCACCACCTTGCGCTCCACCGGCCCCTTGGCCGTGGCCACGTCGCCCACCTGCTCGGCCACCGCCACCGATTCGCCGAGCTTGAGCAGGCGCGCCAGGTAGCTCTCCACGGCATGCACCGGCACGCCCGCCATCACCACCGGCTCGCCGGCGGAGGCCCCGCGCGTGGTCAGCGTGATGTCCAGCAGGCGGTGTGCCTGGCGTGCGTCGTCGTAGAAGAGCTCGTAGAAGTCCCCCATCCGGTAGAAGACGAGGGTGTCCGGGTGCTCCGCCTTGATGCGCAGGTACTGCGCCATCATGGGTGTATGGGCGGAGAAGTCCGCCCGTGGGGCCGGGGAGGGTGGATGGTCCGGGTTCATGAAGGCCGGGATGTTAGGCGAGGCGGCCGGCGCCGGCTTGACGGGGCGATCGGACACAATCGGGCGGCCATGGCAGCCCCCGCACCCGTCATCCTCCTCACGGGCTTCGAGCCCTTTGCCGGCGACGCCCTGAATCCGAGCGGGCTCGTCTGCCGCGCCCTCCACGGGCAGCGCGTGGCGCATGCCACTGTCCACGCGGTGGAGTTGCCTTGTGTCTTCGGCCGTGCGCTGCAGGTGCTCGACGAGGCCCTGGCCGCCACCCCTGCCGTGCTCGTCGTCGCGCTCGGCCTGGCGGCCGGCCGGGCGGAAATCTCGGTGGAACGCGTGGCGATCAACGTCGACGATGCCCGCATCCCCGACAACGCCGGCGGGCAGCCGGTGGACACCCCGGTGGTCGAGGGTGGGCCGGCCGCCTGGTTCAGCACGCTGCCGGTGAAGGCCATCGTCGCGGCGCTGCGCGAGGCGGGCCTGCCGGCCGCGGTGTCGCAGACGGCTGGCACCTTCGTCTGCAACCACGTGTTCTACGGGCTGCAGCACCGGCTCGCCGGCACGGGCGTGCGCAGCGGCTTCGTGCACGTGCCGCTGATCGATGCGCTGGCCCATGCGCATCCGGGCGTGCCGACGCTGCCGCTGGACGAGCTGGTGCGGGGCGTGCGGATCGCGCTGGAGGTGGCCCTCACGCACGAGGGTGCGGATCTGGCCATGGCCGCTGGGGTGGTGGCCTGAGGCGAGGGCTTGCCGCGGTGGCGTTGAATCCCCATCCTGGAATTGCGGCGTGGTGCGAGCCGCCGGCTGCACGGCCCCGTCCGCACCTCACCGTCGGTGTCACGGGCCACCGGGAGGCCAAGCTTCAGGGCGTGGACCACGCCGCCCTGGTTGCAGCCGTTGCCGCTGTGCTCTCGCAGGTTGAGGCCTGCGTGCAGGCGGTGTGGCAGCAGCGTGGCGCGTCCGCCCAGGCTGCTCCCCCGAGCCTCAGGCTGGTCTCGGCGCTGGCGGACGGTGCGGACAGCCTCGTCACGTGCGCGGCACTGGAGGCTGGCTGGCGGGTCGATGCCTGCCTGCCGTTCGCACGGGAGGTATACGCCGATGACTTTTCCGGGGATGGCCTGGTGCAGTACCAGGAACTGCTCCTTCGAGCCGCCACCGTTCTCGAGTTGCCGGGGCGTCGCGTCGACCCGGAGGCTGCCTACGAGTCGGTCGGGCGCCTCATCCTCGACCAGTGCGACATGCTCATCGCGCTGTGGGACGGCGAGCCGAATCGCGGGCGAGGCGGCACTTCCGACGTGGTGGCCGAGGCCGTTGCGCGGCACGTGCCCGTGCTGCATATCGCCACACACGGCGTTCGGCCGCCGG
This sequence comes from Rubrivivax sp., assembly GCA_040400855.1. Taxonomy (GTDB): domain Bacteria; phylum Pseudomonadota; class Gammaproteobacteria; order Burkholderiales; family Burkholderiaceae_C; genus Rubrivivax. Next base: position 13,540 of record JBBAPJ010000057.1, on the reverse strand, counting down.
AGCTGTTGTGGTCGGGGCTGGGCGTGTCGCAGACGAACCCGCCGACTACCCAGACCGTGGCGCGGGCGCTCGTTGCGGACAAGCTGGCCGACGTCGTGGCGGCTCTGACCTAGACAGTGCAGCCGGAGATCGGCGACCGCTTTCGCAGGTCAGGCTCCCAGACGACGCGCAGCGCCCAAGCGGTGCGTCACCTTCGAGGCGCGAGCCTGGACCCCCCCGGGGTGATCGAGGGCAACGTGGCGGCCGACGCCCGGGGCTTCAGCGCAGCTGCGCGAAGTAGTGCGCGAGGTCGTCGATGTCCCGGTTGCTGTAGCCGCGCAGGACACCATTCATCTGCGTGTCGCGACCCTGGGTCTTGTTGTCCCGGAACTCGCGCATGGACTGTGCCAGGTAATCCTGGCGTTGCCCGGCCAGCCGCGGCATCTGCTGCTGTCCGGCGTAGCTCGGCAGGTGGCAGGTCCCGCACAGGTTGCGCGAAGCCAGCGCCTCGCCGCGGCGGAAGGCGGGTTCGTCGCGCGGCAGGGCCTCGGTGCGCACCGGCTGGCGGCTGTAGTGGTCCGCCAGTGCCACGATCTCGGCATCGCTCACGCCGTCGAGCAGCCCCTTCATCGCCGCGATCGGCCGCAGACCCTCGCGGATCATGATCTGCGTGTTCTCCAGGAACACCCTGGGCTGCCCGGCCAGTGAAGGGCTCAGGGGCAGTGTCGAGTTGCCGTCGGCACCGTGGCAGGCGCTGCACAGGGCGATGCGCGCCGGCGGCGCGCCTGCGGCCGCACCTGCCGGGGCGGCCTGCGCCTGTGCGCGCGCCCCGCACGCGCCCAGCACCAAAAGCAGGGCCGCCGCCTCGAGGACGGCGGCCTGCCAGCCGCGCACCGGCATGCTCAGCGCGCGTACGACACGCGGTAGATCGCGCCGAGCTGCTCGTCGGAGATCAGCAGCGAGCCGTCAGGTTGCTGGTGGATGTAGGCGGGACGGCCGTTGAAGGAGTCGTCCGGGTTGAGGAAGCCGGTGAGGAACGGCGTGATCTTCGCGTTGCGGCCGTCGGCGTCGGCCGTCACCGTCACCACGTCGAAGCCCAGCTTCTTCGTCCGGTTCCACGAGCCCTTGCGTGCAACGAACATCGCGTTGCGGTACTGCGCCGGGAACATGTTGCCGGTGTAGAACTTCAGGCCCATCACGGCCGCGTGCGGACCCATGTCGGCCACCGGCAGCGTCACGCCCGCGCAGGGATCGGACTTGACGATGTCGCGGTCGGCCACGCCGCGTGCATGGCAGAAGGGAAAGCCGAAGTTCAGGCCCGTCTTGCTCATGCGGTTGAGCTCGTCGTCGGGGGCGTCGTCGCCCATCCAGTCGCGGCCATGATCGGTGAACCAAAGCTCCTTGGTGACCGGATGCCAGTCGAAGCCCACCGTGTTGCGTACACCGCGGGCGATCACCTCCATGCCCGTGCCGTCGGCGTTGTAGCGGCGGATCTGCGCGTACTCCTGGCCGGGGATGCAGATGTTGCAGGGCGCGCCGAAGGGCACGTAGAGCTTGCCGTCCGGACCGAAGGCCACGTACTTCCAGTTGTGGTGCTGCTCGGGCGGCAGGTTGAAGGCCCGGGTCATGTCCACTGGTGCCACGTTGGGGTTGGTGGCGATGTCGTCGAAGCGCAGCACCTTGTCGATGGCAAACACGTACAGCGTGTTGCCGCGCACCGCCACACCCGCGGGCTGGGTGAGCTTGTCGACCACGGTGCGCACCGTGCGCTGCCCGCCGTTGTCGGTGATCTCGTAGACGCGGCCGATGCCGCGCGTGCCCACGTAGATCTTGCCGTTGTCGGCACGCGCCATGGCGCGGCCGCCTGGCAGACCATGCGCCCACAGTTCCAGCTTGAAGCCAGCCGGCACCTTGAGCTTGTCCAGCGGGATCTGCTCGGGCGGCGTGACCGTGAGCTTGCCCGCCAGCGGTGCGAGGGTGGAGCGCGCCTGGTCAGCCGTGCGCCCCTGCTGCCAGGCAAGCTGCACCGGAGCGTTGACCACTGGCGAGATGGTGGGTGGCGCAGGCGGCTGCGAGGCGCAGCCGGCAAGAAGAGCCGAGACGGCTGCGAGCACGATCAGCGCGCCGGCAGCGCGGCGGGCGGTCAGGTTGCGGAAGGCCAAGGCGAACTCCTGTGCGTGGGGTCTGGGGGAGACATTCTCGGCAGGGCGGCGAGGTTTCTCACCCAACCTCGGCCCAGGCCCCTGGCCGCGGTCGGACTTTGGTCCGGGTTTCCCCTGCTTCGGCGCCCGGTCCTTTCAGCGGCACAGGGCGGCAGTGGGCTTCGTCCGGAAGGCGCAAGGGTTGGGCAGGGTTCACTTACAGTGCGCAGGCGGCCTGTCCTGCTGGGCCTGCCCGTGGCCACGCGTCCTTCATGTTCCCCCCGCTCCTCCCCCGCAGTCGCCTCTGGGCCGGCGCCGCGCTCGCGTGGATCGGGGTGCTCGGGTGCGACGCGGCCCGGGCGCAGGCCGTGGAGCCCGGCGCCAGCCCGTTGCGTGCACCGGTCGAGCCGGCAGCCTCCGCAGCCGATGGCCTGGTGCCGGCCGAGCGCGTCGTCATCACCGCCAGCGGCGCCCTGCGCCGCATCTTCGACACGCCCTACGCCGTGGGCACCGTCGACGCCGAGGAGCTGCGCGCATCCGGCCCGATGGTGAACCTGTCGGAGGCACTCGGGCGCGTGCCGGGGGTGGTGGCCAGCAACCGGAACAACTACGCGCAGGACCTGCAGATCAACTCGCGCGGATTCGGTGCGCGCGCGAGCTTCGGCGTGCGCGGCATGCGCCTGCTGGCCGACGGGATCCCCGCCACCGGGCCCGACGGGCAGGGCCAGGTCTCGCACTTCGACCTCGCCGGCGCGCAGCGCATCGAGGTGCTGCGCGGCCCGTTCTCGGCGCTGTACGGCAGCAGCTCCGGCGGCGTGATCGCGCTCGTGAGCGCTGCACCCACGGAGCGCCGCCTCGGGGTCGATGGCGACGTGGGCAGCAGCGGCCTGGTGCAGAGCCGGTTCACGCTGGAGCTGCCCTTGCACGAGGGCTTCAGCGTGCGTGCCCAGTTCGGCGCCCTGCGCACCGACGGCTGGCGGCCGCAGTCGTCGGCCGAGCGACTGCTGGCCAGCGCGCGACTGGGCTGGGAGGGCCCGGCCGATCGGGTCGTCATCACGCTCGGTGCCCTCGACCAGCCTGCCCTGGATCCGCTGGGCCTGACCCGCGCGCAGTTCGAGCAGAACCCGCGCCAGACGACGACGCTGGCGTTGCCCCAGGACGCACCCGGCCAGGCCGATCGCTTCAACACCCGCAAGGACACGCGCCAGGACCAGGCGGGGCTGCACTGGCGCCACCGCTTTTCCGGCGAGGGTGCGCTGCGCGAGAGCCTGGTGACGCTCTACGGTGGCCGGCGCGCCGTCACGCAATGGCAGGCCATACCGGTGGCCACGCAGTTCAATGCGGCCAACCCCACGCTCACCGAGCGCCACCCGGGTGGCGTGATCGACTTCGGGCGTGTCTATGGCGGACTCGATGCGCGGCTGGTGTGGCGCTGGACCCTGCCTGGGGAGCGTGCGCTGCAGCTCGTGGCGGGTGCCGCCCTGGACCGCAGCGACGAGGACCGGCGCGGCTACGAGAACTTCATCGGCAGCGGCTCCACGCAGCTGCTGGGCGTCACCGGGCGCCTGAGACGTGACGAGCGCAACGTGGCGCAGACGCGCGACGCCTATGCGCAAGCCGAGCTCGAGCTGGCCCCTGCCTGGACCGGCACGCTGGGCGTGCGCACCGGGCGCCTGGGCTTCGACTCACGCGACCTCTACGTCACCGGCGGCAACGGCAACGACTCTGGCGCGCTCGCCTACCGCTGGACGACTCCCGTGGCAGCGCTGCAGTGGCGCGCGGCCCCGGGCCTGAACCTCTACGTCAGCGCGGCAGAGGGTTTCGAGTCGCCCACCTTCTCCGAGCTCGCCTACCGCCCGGACGGCCTGCCCGGATTCAACCTGGGCCTGCGTCCGCAGAGGAGCCGCCAGGTGGAGCTCGGCGCCAAGTGGCGCGACCCGCGCCGGGGCCTGGCTGCCGAACTCGCCGTCTTCGAGGCGCGCACCGAAGACGAGATCGGCGTGGCCACCAACCGCGGCGGGCGAACCACGTTTCGCAACGTCGGGCGCACGCAGCGCAGCGGTGCGGAGCTCTCGCTGGCCTGGCAGGTGGCGCCCGACTGGCGGGCGCAGCTGGCCGCCTCCTGGCTGGATGCGCACTACGTGGACGGTTTCACCGTCTGCCGCGTGGTGCCCTGCACCGCGCCGGACCTGCCTGTGGCGCCGGGCAACCGCATTGCGGGCACGCTGGCGCGCGTGGGGTACGCCGAGCTTGCCTGGCGGCCTCGCGCCCACGGCGAGATCGCGCTGGAGGTGCGGGGGCAGTCAAGCCTTCCGGTGAACGATGTCAACAGCGACTTCGCCGCCGGCTTCGGGCTGCTGGCCGTGCGTGCGCGCACGCGCATCCCGTTCGACAGCGGCTGGCTCGAGCTGCTCGCGCGCGTGGACAACCTGGCCCAGCGCAGCGTGGTGGGCAGCGTCATCGTCAACGAGGGCAACGCGCGTTTCTTCGAGCCTGCTCCGGGGCGCAGCCTGCTGCTGTCGGCGCGCTGGATCCAGCGCTTCTAGGGCGATCCGGACCGATCGCTCAGGCCGGCACGTCGCCGCGCCTGAAGCCCTCGGCCGCGCGCATCAGGCGGCGCGTGTAGTCGGCCTGCACGCGCGCGGCGGCGAGGTCGGCCGCGCCGACGAACTCGACCGCGCGACCCTGCTGCATCACCAGCAGGCGCTGGCACAGGTGGGTGACGACGGCCAGGTCGTGGCTGACCATGACGAAGGTCAGCCCGCGCGCCTGGCGCAGCCGCTCCAGCAGGTTCAGCACCTCGGCCTGCACCGAGGCGTCCAGCGCGGAGGTGGGCTCGTCCAGCAGCAGTACCTGCGGCTGCAGGATCAGCGCGCGCGCGATGGCCACGCGCTGGCGCTGGCCACCCGAGAGCTGGTGCGGGTAGCGAAAGCGAAAGCCCGTGCCCAGCCCCACGGCGTCGAGCACCTCGCGGATGCGCGACTCGGCCTGGTCGATGCCGTGCACGGCCAGCGGCTCGGCGAGCATGCGGTCCACCGTCTGGCGCGGGTGCAGCGAGCCGTAGGGGTCCTGGAAGACCATCTGCACCTGGCGCCGGAAGGCCATCGTCCCGGGCTGGGGCAGGGCGGCGGCGTCGCCGGCGGCCGCCCGCAGCGCGATGCGGCCGCGGCTGGCACGCGCCAGGCCGCACACCGCGCGCAGCACGGTGCTCTTGCCGGAACCCGACTCGCCCACGATGCCGAAGCTCTCGCCGGGCGCGATGTCCAGGTCCAGGTCGTCGACGGCGATGAAGTCGCCGAAGCGCACCTGCAGGCCTTCGACGCGCAGGCCGAGCCCGTGGCTCCTGGCGTCGTCGGCCATCATCGTGCCCACTCCGCCTGCCGGTCCAGCGTGGGCAGCGGGTGCGCCGTGCCGCCCAGGCGCGGCAGGCAGTTGAGCAGGCCCTGCGTGTAGGGGTGGCGGGCCCGGCTGAGCTCGGCCGCGGGCAGCTCCTCGAGCACCCGGCCGGCGTACATCACGAGCACGCGGTCGCAGAACGAGGAGACCAGCCGCAGGTCGTGCGAGATGAAGACCAGGCCCATGCCGCGGTCGCGCACGAGGCGATCCAGGATGCCCAGCACCTCGAGCTGCACCGTCACGTCCAGCGCCGAGGTCGGCTCGTCGGCAATGAGCAGCTCGGGCCCGGCGATGAGCATCATCGCGATCATGGCGCGCTGGCCCATGCCGCCCGAGACCTCGTGCGGGTACAGGCCGAAGACGCGCCGCGGGTCGTCGATCTGCACCGCTGCCAGCGCCTGCAAGGCGGCTTCGCGCGCCGCGGCCTCGGCCACGGGGCGGTGGGCGCGCAGCGTCTCCACGATCTGCGCGCCGATGGTCATCACCGGGTTGAGCGAGTACTTGGGGTCCTGCAGCACCATCGCGATGCGCCTTCCGCGCAGCGCGCGGCGTGCCGCCGGCCGCATGGTCAGCAGGTCCTGCCCATCAAAGGCCAGGCGCTTGGCGCTCACGCGGCCGCCCGGGGCCGTGAGGCCGAGCACGGCGCGCCCGGTCTGGCTCTTGCCCGAGCCCGACTCGCCGACGATGCCCAGGCGCTCGCGTCCGAGGGTGAAGGAGACCCCGCGCACCACCTCCGACCAGCCGCCTTCGCGAGCCGGGTAGGCCACGCGCAGGTCCTCGACCTGCAGCAGCGGTGCGTCGCCCGAGCTGGCGTGGCCTGCGTTCACCGGGTGGCCTTCGGGTCGAGTGCGTCGCGCAGGCCGTCACCGAGCAGGTTGAAGGCCAGGCTCACGAGGAAGATCGCCGCGCCCGGCGCGGCGGCCACCCACCACTGATCGAGCACGTACTGGCGACCGGTGGAGATCATCGCGCCCCACTCGGGCGTCGGGGGCTGGGCCCCCAGGCCGAGGAAGCCCAGGCCGGCGGCGGTGAGGATGATGCCGGCCATGTCGAGGGTGACGCGCACGATCACCGAGGACAGGCACAGCGGCATCACGTGGCGCCACACGATGCGCCAGGGCCCCGCGCCCATGACGCGCACGGCCTCGATGTACTCGGCCTGGCGGATCGTCAGCGTCTCGGCCCGCGCGATGCGCGCATAGGGTGGCCACGACGTGATGGCGATCGCGATCACCGCGTTCTCGATGCCCGGGCCGAGTGCCGCCACGAAGGCCAGCGCCAGGATCAGCCGCGGGAAGGCCAGGAAGATGTCGGTCACGCGCATCAGCACCGCGTCGACCCATCCGCCGGCGTAGCCGGCCACGGTGCCCACCAGCAGCCCGATGGGCGCGGCCAGCACCGCCACCAGCACCACGACCATCAGCGTGATGCGCGTGCCGTGGACGACGCGCGCGAAGATGTCGCGCCCCTGGTCGTCGGTGCCGAACCAGTGCGCCGCCGAGGGTGGCAGCAGGCGCTGGTCGAGCGAGCCGACGGTGGGGCCCGCCGGTGCGATCACGTCGGCCAGCAGCGCCACCGCCACGAGCGCCACGACGATCGCCAACCCCGCCAGCGCGAGGCGGTTGCGCGCGAACACGCGCCACACCGAATAGGCGCGCCCGAGAGCGGCCTGGCGGCGCGAGTCGGGCCGCTCCGACAGCAGCCAGGCCTGCCAGCGGCTCATGCCCATCGCATCCCCCGCGGCCGCTTCATGCCCGCTCCCGCGTGCGCGGGTCCAGCGAGCGGTAGAGCACGTCGCTCAGCAGGTTCAGCCCGATGAAGACCGTGCCCACGACGATGGTGCCGCCCAGCACCGCGTTCATGTCGGCGTTCTGCAGCGAGTTCGTGATGTACAGGCCCAGGCCCGGCCAGGAGAACACGGTCTCGGTCAGCACCGAGCCCTCCAGCAGCCCGGCATAGGACAGCGCCACCACCGTGGTCAGCGGCACCGCCGCGTTGCGCAGCGCGTGGCGCCAGACGATGCGCGCCTCCGACAGGCCCTTGGCGCGCGCGGCTACGACGTACTCCTGCGCGAGCTCGTGAAGCATGAATGAGCGCGTCATGCGGCTGATGTAGGCCAGCGAGAAGTACCCCAGCAGCGACGCCGGCAGCACCAGGTGGCCGAAGGCGTTGCGCCAGGCCTCCCACTCGCCAGCCAGCGCAGCGTCCAGCAGCAGCACGCCCGTGACGCGCGTGACCGAGTACTCGTAGGCGACGTCGATGCGGCCCGGCCCGCCCACCCAGTCCAGCCGCGCATAGAAGAGCACCAGCGCCATCAGGCCGAGCCAGAAGACCGGCACCGAGTAGCCGATGAGCCCGACGATGCGCACCAGGTGGTCGGCCCAGCCGCCCTGGCGCACGGCCGCCCAGACACCCAGCGGGATGCCCAGCCCCGCGCCGATCAGGATGCCGCAGGTGGCCAGCTCGAAGGTGGCCGGGAAGGTCTTGACGATGTCCAGCCACACCGGCTGCGAGGTCAGCACCGAGGTGCCGAAGTCGCCCTGCAGCGCCTTGCCCACGTACATCGCGAACTGCACCGGCAGCGGCTCGTTCAGGCCGAGCTCCTCGCGCACGCGCTGCACCACGTGCTCGGGCGCGCGGTCGCCGACGATGGCCAGCGCCGGATCGACCGGGATCACCCGGCCGATGAAGAAGGTGACCGCCAGCAGCCCGAGGTAGGTCAGCGCCACCGTCACGAGCCAGCGGCCCGCGGTGGCGAGCCGGCGGCGCATCAACGCTTGCTGACCTTGAAGAGGTAGGTCTGGTCGGAGGTGGGCGCGACCTGCAGGCCTTCCACGTTGCGCCGCATGGCCGTCATCGCGATCTGCTGGTAGAGCATCACGAAGGGGCTGGTGCGGCGGAACTCGGCCTGGATCTCGGCATACATCCGAGCGCGCCGTGTGCCGTCACGCTCCATCGCTGCGGCGTCGGTCCTCTTCGTCAGCTCCGGGATGTCCCAGGCGTTGCGCCAGGCCAGCGGCTTGGTCTTGGCATCGTCGGAGTTGTCGGGGTTGCGGGCAAAGGTGTCGGCGTTGGTGTGCGGGTCCCAGTAGTCGGCGCCCCACTGGCCGATGTAGATGTCGTGGCTGCGGGCGCGATACTTGGTCAGGGTCTGGCGGCCGTCGCCGGGCAGGATCTCGAGCTGGATACCGGCCTGGCGCAGGGTCTGCTGGATCGCCTCGGTCACGCCCTGGATGGGCTGCACGGTGCGCATGTCGATCGTCACCTTGAAGCCGTTGGGGTGCCCGGCCTTGGCCAGCAGCGCCTTGGCGCGCGCCACGTCGAGCTTGTAGGGGTTCTCGGTGGAGGCGCCGAACAGGCCCAGCGGCAGGAAGTTCTGGTGCACGATGGCGATGTTCTTGAGCAGCGTGCGGCCGAGCTGCTCGTAGTCCACCAGCCACTTGAAGGCCTCGCGCACCTCGGGCTTGGCCAGGATCGGGTTCTTCTGGTTCAGGCTGAAGTAGGTGACGTAGCCCTTGGGCGTGCCGCTGATGACGACCTGCGGGTTCGAGCCCAGCGCCTCCAGGTCCTGCGGCGTGAGGTTGCGGGCGATGTCGACATCGCCCTTTTCCAGCAGCAGGCGCTGCGTGGCCGATTCCTTCACGTGGCGGTAGATGACGCGCGCCAGGCGGCTCTTCTCGCCGTGGTAGTTGTCGTTGCGCTCGAGTGTCACGATCTCGTTGGCGCGCCACTCGCGGATGCGCAGCGGCCCCGAGCCGGCGAAGTTGGTCCGCAGCCACGCGTGGCCCATGTCGCCGCCGGCCTCGCGCGACATCACGAGCTTCTTGTCCACCACGCCCGCGACGTTGGCCGTCAGGCAGTTGTAGACGAGCGTGGGCGCGTAGGTCTTGTCGGTCTCGATCGTCAGCGCCAGGGGCCCGGTCTGGCGCACCTTCTCGGCCACGTTGGCCTTGCTCAGGCCGAACTGGGTGAGGATGAAGGCGGGGGTCTTGTCCAGCAGCACGGCGCGCTGCAGCGAGAAGACCACGTCCTCGGCCGTGAGCGGGTTGCCCGAGGCAAAGCGCAGCCCCGGCTTGAGCGTGAAGCTGTAGGTGCGCCCGTCGGCCGAGAGCGACCACTCGCGCGCCAGGTCGGGCACGAGCTTGGACGGGTCGTTGACGTCGTAGCGCAGCAGCCGCTCGTAGCCGTTGCCCATCAGCTCGCCGGCCGACAGCTCGAAGGCCTCGGCCGGGTCGAGCGAGATGATGTCGTCGAAGGCCGAGGCCATGACCAGCGTGTCGCGCGGGGTGGAAGCCTGGGCGGCCCAGGGGGCGGCGGCGGCGGCGACGGCGCACAGCGAGCCCAGCGTGAGGGTACGGCGCTGGATCGGGAGCGAGGCGGGCATGGGCAGAACCTGTTGGGCAAGTGGAAACAGGTCACTGTAGCCAAGCGGTCCGGGCCGGCGTGCGGGAGTTTTCCTGGGGGCGACGCACTCCTCGGCAGTCGACTCGCGCGGCGCGGGCAGGGCAGGGCAGCTGCCAGGCCGGCTGGGCTAGACTGGGCCGCGCCGCCACCATGCCGACCTCCACCCCGATTCCTGCCCGCGCGCTGTGGCTGCTGGCCTTGCTCACGCTCGTGTGGGGCACGAACTGGCCGCTGTTCGTGTATGCGATGCAGGAGGTCTCGGTCTGGACCTTCCGCGGCTTCGCGCTGCTGGCCGCCGGAGCCACGTTGCTGGGGGTGGCGCGCTGGCGCGGCCTGTCGCTGGCCGTTCCCGCCGGAGACTGGCCCACGCTGCTGTCGGCAAGCCTGGCCTACCTCGTGGTGTGGAACGTCGCCAGCGCCTACGCCGCGGTGATGCTCCCCTCCGGGCAGGCCGCCATCCTCGGCTTCACGATGCCGCTGTGGGCGGCGCTGATGGCGTGGGCGGCCTGGGGCCAGCGGCCCTCGCTTCGGATCGTGTGGGCCCTGCTGCTGGGGGCGGCGGCCGTGGGGCTGCTGCTGTGGCGCACGCTGCCGTCGGGGTCCCAGGTTCCGGCTGGCTTTGCGCTGGGCTTGCTGGCGGGCATCGGCTGGGCGCTGGGCACGCTGATCCTGCAGCGCCGGCCGCTGTCGATGCCGCTGCTGGCCGCCACGGGCTGGCAGCTGGTGCTGGCCGGGGTGCCCATTGCGCTCGTGGCCCTGGCCACGGGTGACGGCCTGCGGGAAGGCCGCTGGTTCATGCCCTCCTGGTCGAGCCTGGTCGCGATCGCCTACATCACCTGGGTACCCATGACGGTGGGCAACCTTGCCTGGTTCTCCATCGTCGGCCTGCTGCCCGCGCAGGTGGCGGGCCTGTCATCCGTGCTCGTGCCGGTGGTGGCGATGATCTCGGGCGCGCTGCTGCGCAACGAACCGCTGGGCGTCGTGGAGGTCGCGGCCATGGCCTGCAGTGCCGGTGCCCTGTGGCTCGCCTTGTCGGCACGGGCGACGGCCCAGGCTTCTGCGCGTGCGCAGCGCTGACGCAGGCCATGCGCTGGAGCACGGCACACACGGTTGGCGCAGCACCCGCTACGCAACATGGCCGCCGCTGAACCCGCGCCGGAGCACTGGTCCGTCCGCACGGAGGACGCCAACGTGGTCGTGCTCACGATCCCCGGTGCGCTGGAGCGCACGCGCACCTTCGACGTGGATGTGCAACTGCGGGTGCGTCTGCCCCTGGCCGCCAGGAAGCCCGAGCTCGGCCTGAGCCTGGAAATCGACGGCGCGCGCCAGTGGGGCCGCACCATCGTGGGCAGCACGCCCGGCGAGGTGGACACACTGGAGTACCACTGCCGCCTCAAGCTCGAGCCCGGCCGCGACAGCCGCCTGCGCGCCCGCGCCAGCACCCGTCAGTGCGCGCTGCTTTCCCTGAGCCTCGCAGCAGTGGAGGACAGGGCGTGAGCCCGGGCGAGGCGTGCGCGTGAGCGCCTGAGCCGCCCGCGGCACCACCGCTTCAGGCGAAGGGCGGCTCGCCCCGCCAGTCGTGGAAGTCCGGCAGGTCGCGGCTGACGCGATCGGGCCAGACCGGCTCCCGCTTCTCGAGGAAGGCGCCCACGCCCTCGCGCACGTCCTGCGCCCGTCCGCGTGACTGGATGGCCCGGCTGTCGAGCCGGTGGGCGGCCATCGGATGCTCGGCGCCGGCCATGCGCCACAGCAGCTGCCGCGTCATCGCCACCGACACCGGGGCGCTGTGGCGCGTCATCTCGTGGGCGAGCGCGCGCGCAGCCGGCAGCAGGTCCTGCGGCTCGTGCACCGACCGCACGAGACCCCGCTCCAGGGCCTCCTGCGCGCCGAAGACGCGCCCGCTGATGCACCACTCCAGGGCCGTCTGCATGCCCACCAGGCGCGGCAGGAACCACGACGACGCGGCCTCGGGCGTGATGCCGCGGCGCGCGAAGACGAAGCCGAAGCGCGCCTGCGTCGAGGCCAGCCGCACGTCCATGGGCAGCTGCATCGTCGCGCCGATGCCCACTGCCGCGCCGTTGATCGCGCCGATCACGGGCTTGAGGCTGCGGAACATCCGCAGCGTCACCTGCCCGCCGCCGTCGCGGTAGACGTCGCCGGCGCGGCTGGCTTCGCGCAGGGCGTCCTGCCGCTTCGCGTAGTCGAAGGTGTCGCCGGCGGCGGAGAGGTCGGCTCCGGCGCAGAAGGCCCGGCCTGCGCCAGTCACGATGACCGCGCGCACCGCGTCGTCGGCGTCCGTCAGGTCGAAGGCGGCGATCAGCTCGTCGCGCATGCGCGCGGTGAAGGTGTTGAGCTGCTCCGGGCGGTTCAGGGTGACGGTGGCCAGGCCGTCCTCGACGGCGTAGGCGAGGGTCTCGAAGGGGGCTGTCATGGAGTGGGTGTGTCCGGTGGGGCGGTTGGGGTCGGCATCAGGGGCGGGCCCGAGTCGCGGCCGCGGCGGCCGCCTTGTCCGCCGAGCCCTCCAGCCCGGCCAGCAGCGCCGGATTGCCCCCGCCGATCACCATCTCGAAGAGGTTGTCCACCACCGTGTAGTCGTAGTAGCCCATGCGGGCGATGGGGCGGATCTTCAGGATGTCCACGCGGCCGCGGGCGTCGATGAACGCGTCGTCGATGTGCACGGCCACCACGCGTCCGAACACGACATCCACGGTGCCCATCGGCGGCACGCCGGGAAAGCGCACGGTGTTCAGGTAGACGCACTCGAACTGGATCGGCGAGCCCGCCACACGGCAAGGACGCACCTTGCGCGAGGGCAGCTTGGCCAGGCCGGCGTGTTCGAACTCGTCCACGCCGTGCGGCAGCTCCTCGCCCGTGCGGTTCACGGCCTCGCGCAGGTCCCAGGTGGCCATGTTCCAGACGAACTCGCCCGTGGTCTCGGCGTTGCGCGCCGTGTCCTTGCGCTCGCCGCGCGTGTTCTGGTTGGCCGCGAACATCACGATGGGCGGGTTGAAGGTGACGTTCTGGAACTGGCTGTACGGCGCCAGGTTGTCGCGCCCCTGCGTGTCCACGGTGGAGATCCAGCCGATCGGCCGCGGCACGACGCAGGACTTGAAGGGATCGTGGGGCAGGCCGTGGGGGGTGAGGCCGGGTTCGTAGTACATGGGGGAGCCTCGGTCAGGCCATCAACGGGTTGCGCACCACTCGATCCGGGAAACGCAAGAAGGTCGGTGAGATCGATGGGGGTCTTCACATGGGAGACCCATGTCGCGGTGAGGGCCGACATGGTAACGGTCTGCTGTCACCGCAGGTGCCTGCCATCCCTGGTCGGGCGACGTCGTCGCAGCGCGTGCCGGTTGCGAGCAGACCTCTGGCTCTCGCACTGGACTGCCAGGGGCTCACCACCCCGAGCCTGCACGCGCTGGCCTGGCGCAGGCTGCCGCGGCCGATCTGCCCGGTCGATGAAGAGGTGAGCTGGGTGGCGCCTGCTGCTTGAGATCAACGGCGGCGCAAGGCAAACCGAATCCCCCGTGCGACCCCTGCCGGCGGCACCGTGTTGTGGTCGTCATCCGGGTGGACGAAGGTCTGCACCGCAAAGCCCGGCCGCTGCAGCGCAGCCAGCC
>JBBAPJ010000056.1:0-15947 GCA_040400855.1 Rubrivivax sp. | reverse complement strand
AAGATCCGCGGCAGCGAGATCCAGCAGCGCTACACCGAGCTGATGATGCTGGCCGCCGGCCCCTACGCCATCCCCTTCCTGCGCGAGGCGATGGACGCCGGCTGGCAGGGCGACCAGGCCCTGGGCGGGCTCTTCCCGGGCGGCGCCTGGCACTGTGCGCCGCTGGCGGGCACCTACTTCAACTACCGCAAGACGACGATCTACGGCGGGTCCAACGAGGTCCAGCGCAACATCGTCGCGCAGACCGTGCTCGGGAGCTGAGGATGGACTTCGACTTCACCGACGACCAGGTGTCCCTGCGCGACGCGGTCGCGCGCTGGGTGGAAAAGGGATTCCCCTTCGAGCGGCGGCTCGCGCTGGCGCGCGCCGGCGGGCGTACGCGCGCCATCTGGGGCGAACTGGCCGAGCTCGGCCTGACCGGGCTGGCCGTGCCCGAGGACCATGGCGGCATGGGCTTCGGCCCGGTCGAGGCGATGGTGGTGATGGAAGAACTCGGCCGCGGCCTCGTGAACGCGCCCTACGCGATGGGTGCGCTCGTGGCGCCGGCGCTGCTGGCAGCGGGCCCCGCGCAGCTGCAGCAGGCCTGGCTGCCCCGCGTGGCGGCGGGCGAGGCACTCGTCGTGCTGGCCCACCAGGAGCGCGCGGCGCGCCACCGGCTGCACCATGTCGCCACGCGCGCCGTGGCTGCCGAGGGCGGCTACCGGCTCAGCGGCGCCAAGAGCGTCGTGCCGGCGGGCGACGAGGCCGATGCCTTCATCGTGCCCGCGCGCCTGGCCGGCGCGGTGGACGACCCCGCGGGGATCGCGCTCTTTCTCGTGCCGCGCGGTGCGGAGGGGCTGACGGTCGGCGCGCACCCCACGCAGGACGGTGCCCGGGCGGCCGAGCTCCGGCTCTCCGACACGCCGGCCACGCTCGTGTGCACCGAGGGTTGGCCCGTGCTCGAGCAGGCGGCCGACATCGGCATCGCCGCCGCCTGCGCCGAAGGCGTGGGCCTGATGGACCGGCTGCTGGCCATCACGGTGGACTACATGAACACGCGGCGCCAGTTCGGCGTGCCCATCGCGAGCTTCCAGGCGCTACGCCACCGCGTGGCCGACGTGAAGATGCAGCTCGAGCTGGCTCGCTCGATGAGCTACTACGCCAGCCTCAAGCTCGGCGAGCCGGCACCGCAGCGCCGGCGTGCGCTGTCGCAGGCCAAGGTGCAGCTCGGGCGCAGCATGCGCCACGTGGGCCAGGAGTGCATCCAGCTGCACGGTGGCATCGGCGTGACCGAGGAGTACGTGGGCAGCCACTACTTCAAGCGCCTGACCGTGCTCGAATTGACGTGGGGCGACACGATGCACCACCTGGGCGAGGTGAGCTGCCGCATGCAGGACACGGCGGGGGTCTTCGCCTGATGTCGAGCGTCGGTGCCCTCACCGACGTGCCCGGCCTGAAGGTCGGCCACCACACGCTGGCCGCGCGCCCCACCGGCTGCACCGTGGTGCTGTGCGAGGCGGGCGCCGTGTGCGGCGTGGACGTGCGCGGCGGCGCCCCCGGCACGCGCGACACCGAATTGCTGCGCCCGGAAAACAGCGTGCAGCAGGTCCACGCCGTGCTGCTCACGGGTGGCAGCGCCTTCGGCCTGGCGGCTGCGGACGGCGTCATGCGCTGGCTCGACGAGCGTGGCCACGGCCTGCCGGTCGGGCCGGCGCGGGTGCCGATCGTGCCGGCGGCCGTGCTCTTCGACCTGTGGGTGGGCAACGCCTCGGTCCGCCCCGATGCGGCCAGCGGCTACGCCGCCTGCGAGGCAGCCTCGGCGGGCGCGCCAGCCACCGGCAGCGTGGGCGCCGGTGCCGGCGCCGCCGTGGGCAAGCTCTACGGGATCGGGCGGGCCATGAAAGGCGGCGTCGGCACGGCCTCCGTGCGCGTGGGCGGCTTCACGGTGGGCGCCCTGGTGGCCGTGAACGCGGTGGGGGACGTGCTCGACGAACAGGGCCGCGTGCTCGCCGGGGCCCGCAGCGAGGACGGCAGGAGCTTCATGGAGACCTCGCGTGCGCTGCTGCAGGGCCAGGGGCCGGCGCGGCTCGTGCCGGGCTCGGCCACGACGATCGGTGTGGTGGCCACCGATGCCACGCTCACCAAGCCCCAGGCCGCCAAGCTCGCGAGCCTGGCGCACCACGGCCTGTCGCGCGCGGTCGACCCCGTCACGCCGCACGACGGCGACACCCTCTTCGCCCTGGCCACCGGCCGCGCCGGGCCCGTGGACGACATCGGCGGGCTCGGGGTGGCGGCGGCTGAAGCGGTGGCGCGGGCCATCCGCCAGGCCGTGCGCGCGGCCACCGGGGTGACGGGACTGCCCGGTCTGGCCGATGGCCCGTCGCGGGCCTGAGCGGGGATGCTCCTGCCCCTGGCCCGCGCCCTGCACAGCCAGGGCTTCGGTGCGCGCCGCGCCTGCGAGGGGCTCGTCCTGCACGGCCGGGTGCGCATCGGGCAGCGCGTGTGCGAGGACCCCTTCGAGGAGGTCGACACGCAGGGCCTCATCCTCGAGGTGGAGGGCCAGGCCTGGCCCTTCCACGCGCGCGCCCTGCTGATGCTGAACAAGCCCGCCGGCTACGAGTGCTCGACGCGCCCGCGCCACCACCCGAGCGTGCTGTCGCTGCTGCCCGCGCCCCTGCGGGTGCGCGGCGTGCAGCCCGTGGGGCGCCTGGACGAAGACACCACGGGGCTGCTGATCATTACCGACGACGGCCCCCTCATCCACCGTCTCACCTCGCCCAAGTGGCACGTGCCCAAGGTCTACGAGGTGCGCACGCGCCATCCGGTGGACGCGCAGGTCGCGCAGCGCCTGTGCGAGGGCGTGGTGCTCGACGACGACCCCCTGCCCGTGCGCGCGGCGGCCTGCGAGGTCACGGGCAGCCATGCCCTGCGCCTCACGCTCACCGAAGGGCGCTACCACCAGGTCAAGCGGATGGTGGCCGCGGTGGGCAACCGCGTCGAGGCGCTGCATCGCAGCGCGGTGGGCGCGCTCACGCTGCCGGAAGATCTGCAGCCCGGCCAGTGGCGATGGCTCGACGCCGAGGCGCAGCCGTGGCAGCCTCGTCCGGGCACGCCGTGAGCGGCCCCGGCCCGGACCTGCCTCACGGCGCCATCCTGGACCCATCCGCATGATCACCCTGTCACGCACCACCCCCATCCTGCGCAGCTTCGACGAGGCCCGGGCGCGCGAGTTCTACGTCGGCTTCCTCGGCTTCGAGGTCGTCTTCGAGCACCGCTTTCACGAAGGAGCACCGCTGTACATGGAGGTGCGGCGCGACGGCTGCGCACTGCACCTGTCCGAGCACCACGGAGACGCCACCCCGGGGGCGTCGATGCGCATCCAGGTGAGCGATGTGGATGCCCTGTGCGCGGAGCTGCTGGCGAAGCACTACGCCCACGCGCGGCCGCATGTGCAGGCCATGCCCTGGGGCACGCGCGACTTCACCGTCACCGACCCCTTCGGCAACCGGCTCACCTTCACCAGTGCCATCAGCACCTGACGCGTGCCTGGCTCCACACCCCCACGCGTGGCCGTGATCGGCGGCGGCCCGGCCGGGCTGGCGGCCGCCGAGGTGCTCGTGACCGGCGGCGCGCAGGTCGAGCTCTTCGACGCGATGCCCTCGGTGGGACGCAAGTTCCTGCTGGCCGGCCGCGGCGGGCTGAACCTCACGCACGCCGAGCCGCTGGATCCCTTCCTCGGGCGCTACGGTGCGGCCAGCGGGCGGCTCGAGCCCTTTGTGCGGGCCTTCGATGCAACCGCCCTGCGCGAGTGGGCACTGGGCCTGGGTATCCCCACCTTCGTCGGCACCTCCAACCGGGTCTTTCCCACCAGCCTGAAGGCCGCGCCGCTGCTGCGCGCCTGGCTGCACCGACTGCGCGCCGCCGGCGTGGTGCTGCACGCCCGCCACCGCTGGCTGGGCTGGGCCGAAGATGGCGCCCTGCGCTTCGCCGCGCCCGCCGGCGAGGTGCAGCACCGCGCCGACGCCACCGTGCTGGCGCTGGGCGGCGCGAGCTGGGCGCGCCTGGGCTCCGATGGCGCCTGGGTGCCCGCACTGCAGGCCTGCGGCGTGGCGGTGAGCCCGCTGCGGCCGGCCAACTGCGGCTTCGACGTGGCAGGCGGCTGGAGCGACTACCTGCGCCAGCGCTTTGCGGGCCAGCCGGTGAAGCCCGTGGCCGCCAGCGTCGTGCAGGAGGACGGCACGGTGCTGCGCCAGCAAGGCGAGTTCGTACTCACCGACACAGGAGTGGAAGGCAGCCTGGTCTATGCCTTTTCAGCTTCGCTGCGCGAGGCCATTGCTCGCCACGGCCAGGCCACGTTCACGCTGGACCTGCTGCCCGCGCACAGCGCGGAGCAGGTGGCAGCCGAGGTGATGCGCCCGCGTGGCGCGCGCAGCCTGGCCACGCACCTGAAGAGCCGCCTGAACCTGCAGGGCCTGAAGCTCGCCCTGCTGCACGAGGTGTCGGGCGCCTCCTCCCGGAACGACCCCGCACGGCTGGCACAGGCCCTCAAGGCCCTGCCCCTGACCCTGGTGGCCCCGCGCCCGATCGACGAAGCCATCAGCACCGCCGGCGGCGTGGCCTGGAGCGAGCTGGACGACCGGCTGATGCTGCGCGCGCAGCCCGGCGTGTTCTGCGCGGGCGAGATGCTCGACTGGGAAGCCCCCACCGGCGGCTACCTGCTCAACGCGTGCCTGGCCACGGGGCGTGCAGCCGGGCAAGGCGTGCTGCAGTGGCAGGCGGGCGCACGGTGACCGCCGACCCGCCCCGCCTGCACTGGACCGAGGCCGCCAGCCCGCACAGCGCCCGCTGGCGCAGCGAAGCCGGCCGGCCGCCGCCCCGGCGCGTGCGTGTGGCCGACGACACGATGAACGCAGACACCGCCTATCGCCTGGCGTGCGAAGGCGAGGCGCTGCTGTGGCGAGGCGACTATCACCAGGCCCGCCAGCTGCTGCAGGCGATGGCGCGGCGCATCGACCGCCGCCCGCGCAAGGCCGCCCCAGGGCCTGCACCCACGCCTGCCCAGGCCTTCCACCTGCACCGCAAGGCGCAGGGCGAGCGCGCCCGCATCCTGGGGATGCTGCTGATCCCCCTTGGGGCCGACCACCAAGTGCCGCTGCGGCGTGCCCCCGCCGGCGCGCAGGACGCCTGCGAGGAGGCATGGGGTGCAGCCGGCGAGCCGTCGGTCGCCTCGCTGCGCGAACTGCTCGGTCTCATCAGCGCACACGAGTGGCGGCGCAAGGGCGTGCCGGTGCCGGCACTGGGCGGCGAGCACATCCATCCCCACTACGGCGTCTTCAGCCCGGTGCGTGGCGAGTACGTGGACCTGGTGGCGCAGGCGCCGTTGCCGGCGGCCTTGAAGGGGCGCAGCGTCGCCTTCGACATCGGCACCGGAACCGGCGTGCTGGCCGCGGTGCTGGCCCGCCGCGGCGTGCAGCGCGTCATCGCCACCGACTGCGACGCGCGGGCGCTCGCTTGCGCCCGCGAGAACCTGGAGCGGCTCGGCTGCTCGAGCGCCGTGCAGGCGATCGACGCCGATCTCTTTCCCGACGGGCGTGCACCGCTGATGGTCTGCAACCCGCCCTGGCTGCCGGCCAAGCCGAGCTCGCCGGTGGAGCGCGCCGTCTACGACCCGGACAGCCGCATGCTGCGCAGCTTCGTGGCCGGGCTGGCCCTGCACCTCGCGCCTGGTGGCGAAGGCTGGCTCATCGTGTCGGACCTGGCCGAGCACCTGGGCCTGCGCACACGCGCGGAGCTCGAAGGCTGGATCGCCGCAGGCGGCCTGCGCGTGGCCGGCCGGCTGGACACGCGCCCGCGCCATGGCAAGGCCTTCGATCCAGACGACCCGCTGCACGCGGCGCGGTCGCGCGAGCTCACGTCGCTGTGGAGGCTGGCGGCTGCCTGAGGCGTGCAGCGCTGCCGCCGGCCCCGTGCGCCGGGCCGGCACGCACCGCCTCGATAATTCACCCATGCAAGTCTTCCGCGGCCTTCCGCCCCCCGCGGCGCGCGGCGCCTGCGCGCTCACCATCGGCAACTTCGACGGCGTGCACCGTGGCCACCAGGCCATGCTCGCGCTGCTCACCAGCGAGGCTCGTCACCGCGGCCTGGCCAGCTGCGTGCTGACCTTCGAGCCGCACCCGCGGGATTTCTTCGCACGCCGGCTCGGGCAGCCCGAGCTCGCTCCCGCGCGCATCGGCACGCTGCGCGACTGCGCAGCCGAGCTCGCACGCTGCGGCGTGGACCGGCTGGTGATCCTGCGCTTCGACGCCGCGCTCGCCGCGCTGCCCCCGGAGGCCTTTGCCGAGCGCATTCTGGCCCAGGGCCTGGGGGCCCGCGCGGTGCTGGTGGGCGACGATTTCCGCTTCGGCGCGAAGCGCGCCGGCGACTACGCCATGCTCGACGCGCTGGGTGCACGCCTGGGCTTCGAGGTGGCCAGGATGATGAGCTACGAGGTGCACGGGCTGCGCGTGTCGAGCTCGGCCGTGCGCGCTGCGCTGGCCTCCGGAGACCTGGCGCAGGCCGCCACGCTGCTGGGTCGGCCCTGGAGCCTGAGCGGCCGCGCGATCCACGGTGCCAAGCTCGGCCGCACGCTGGGCTTTCGCACCCTCAACCTGAAGCTGCGCCACCCCAAGCCCGCCACCACGGGCATCTTCGTGGCCCGCGTGCACGGCCTGGCCGACGCCCCGCTGCCCGCGGTGGCAAGCCTGGGCGTGCGCCCGACGGTGGAGGAAGCCGGCCGCCTGCTGCTGGAGGTGCACTGCCTGCACTGGCCCGAGGCGCTCGGGCCCGAGGGCGGCTACGGGCGCTGCCTGCAGGTGGACCTGCTGCACCGCCTGCACGAGGAGCGCAAGTACCCGTCGCTGGAGGCGCTGCGCGAGGGGATCGCGCGCGACGTGGAGGACGCGCGGGCCTGGTTCGCGCGCTGAAGGAGACGGCGCGCGGCCGATGGAGCTCCCGCGGCCGGGTTCAGAACCGCCACGCGAGCCCGGCCGCGAGGCCCTGCGAGCCGGCACGGCGCGTGAGGGGGCTGCGAGCAGCCGGGCCGACGACCCGGGAGGCGCTGGTCTCGATGAAGCTGCTCCACTCGCGCCCGAACTCGTGCCGGTAGCTCGCCGAGGCATGGACGCTGCGCAGGCCGTCCTCGGCCCGGTAGACCGGATAGCCTGAGCGCGCAGACTGCTGCGGCGTGACCCCGTGCCAGGCCTGCATGTAACCGCCTCCCGCACCGCCCAGGCCGGCCGACACCGCCAGTCGCCGGCCATGCCCGAACTCCCACTGGCGTGACACGCCCGCATCCAGCCCGTAGCCTCCCACGCGGCCGAGCAGGTCTGCGGTACCGGCGCCCGACAGCACCCACCCGGGCATCGGTTCCCAGCGCAGCGACAGGCGCGCTCGCACCGTGGGGCGGATGTCTCCCATTCCAGCGAGCTCCGGGCTCTGCTCCTGCGAGCGACCGCCGTCGTGGCGCAGGTGGAGCCGTACGCGCAGGCCATCGGTGCGCAGCAGCTCGGCGCCGAAGCCACGCTCGATGTCGACGTTGCGACGGGTGGTGAAGCCACCTGCGCCCGTGATCGTGTAGCGCCCCCAGCGCAGGAAGCCGCCCGGGTGGGCTCCCGTGTCCCGGCGCGCCGAACCCAGGTAGGCGGCCCCGTGGTGCACGACCAGCCCGATGGCGCCCTCCCAGGCTGGCTCGGCCGTGCCCGGACGCGCTTCGTCCTCCAGCAGGCCCACCGCGCGCGCAGCAGCCGGAATGCCAGCCGGGCTCGTGGCACCGCTGGCTGCACCCGCCAGGCACAGCATCAGCAGCAGCGCCACCTGCGCCTGCGGCAGGCATCCGGCTTCGACGCAGCGCTCGTTCAACCCTTGGCCCCCGGTAGAATTGGCTTCATGCGATTGTCCCCCGTGTCTCCCTCGCGCAGCCGCTGGCATGCCACGCGGCGCCAGAGCACGCGCGACCGAATTCGGCGCTCGTCGATGCCTGGCGGCTGAAGCCGCCCTGCCCTGCCCGCCCCGCGCCTTGCGGCCGTGGGCTGATCGCGGCGCTCAGGCGCCGCGCCCTGCGACAGCTTGCACCATGAGCACCCCCGACTACCGCACCACGCTCAACCTGCCCGACACCCCCTTCCCGATGCGCGGCGACCTGCCCAAGCGCGAGCCGGGCTGGGTGAAGGAATGGGAAGACAAGGGCCTGTACCAGCGGCTGCGCGACGCGCGCCGCCACGCCCCGCGCTTCATCCTGCACGACGGCCCGCCCTACGCGAACAACGCGATCCACATCGGGCATGCGGTCAACAAGGTCCTGAAGGACATGATCGTCAAGGCGCGCCAGCTCGCCGGGTTCGACGCGCAGTACGTGCCCGGCTGGGACTGCCACGGCCTGCCCATCGAGAACGCCATCGAGAAGAAGCACGGCCGCGGCCTGAGCCGCGACGAGATGCAGGCGAAGTCGCGCGCCTGGGCCACCGAGCAGATCGCGCAGCAGATGGCCGACTTCAAGCGCCTGGGCGTGCTGGGCGACTGGGCGCACCGCTACGCGACGATGGACCCGCCCAACGAGGCGGGCGAGATCCGCGCCTTCAAGCGCGTGGTCGAGCGCGGCTTCGTCTACCGGGGCCTCAAGCCCGTCTTCTGGTGCTTCGACTGCGGCAGCTCGCTGGCCGAGTTCGAGATCGAGTACGCCGACAAGAAGAGCCAGACGCTGGACGTGGCCTTCCCCTGCGCGCAGCCTGATCGCCTGGCCGCGGCCTTCCTGCCGCCCGAGGATGCGGACGCCCTGCTCAACCGCATGCAGGCCAGCGGGCTCACGGCGTATGCCGTGATCTGGACCACCACGGCCTGGACGCTGCCGGCCAACCAGGCGCTGAACCTCAACCCCGCGCTCGACTACGCCCTCGTGGAAACGCCGCGTGGGCTGCTCGTGCTGGCGGCCTCGCTCGTGGAGAAGTGCCTGGCCCGCTACGGCCTGGAAGGCCGCGTGCTGGCCACCACGGTGGGCGAGAAGCTCGGCGGCCTGCAGTTCCGGCACCCGCTGGCCCACGTGCACCCGGGCTACGACCGCGCCAGCCCCGTGTACCTGGCCGACTACGCCACCGCCGAGGACGGCACCGGCATCGTCCACTCTTCCCCGGCCTACGGCCTGGACGACTTCCTGAGCTGCCGCGCCAACGGGATGGCGCTGGCCGACATCCTCAACCCGGTGCAGGGCAACGGGGTGTACGCAGCGGAGCTGCCGCTCTTCGGCGGGCAGAACATCTGGAAGGCCGCGCCCGTCATCATCGAGGCGCTGCGCGAGGCCGGCCGGCTGATGGCCACCGAGCCGCTGCAGCACAGCTACCCGCACTGCTGGCGCCACAAGTCGCCGGTGATCTACCGCGCCGCCTCGCAGTGGTTCGTCCGCATGGACGAGGGCGAGGGCGTCTTCACCACCGACAAGGCGCCGCACACGCTGCGGCAGATGGCGCTCGACGCCATCGACCGCACGGCCTTCTATCCCGAGAACGGACGCGCACGGCTGCGCGACATGATCGCCAACCGGCCCGACTGGTGCATCAGCCGCCAGCGCAGCTGGGGCGTGCCGCTGCCCTTCTTCCTGCACAAGGACACCGACGAGCTGCACCCGCGCACGCTCGAGATCCTCGACCAGGCCGCCGACATCGTCGAGCGCGGCGGCATCGAGGCCTGGAGCCGCGCCACGGTGGCCGACATCCTCGGGCCCGAGGAGGCACCGCACTACACGAAGAGCAGCGACATCCTGGAAGTCTGGTTCGACTCGGGCTCGACCTTCTGGCACGTGCTGCGCGGCACGCACGCGTTGCAGCACGGCTCGCCTGGCCACCACGACGAAGGCCCCGAGGCCGACCTCTACCTCGAGGGCCACGACCAGCACCGCGGCTGGTTCCACTCCTCGTTGCTGCTGGGCTGCGCCCTGTTCGACCGCGCCCCCTACCGCGGGCTGCTCACGCACGGCTTCGTCGTCGACGGCCAGGGCCGCAAGATGAGCAAGAGCCTGGGCAACGGCGTGGAGCCCCAGGCAGTGAGCTCCAAGCTCGGCGCCGAGATCATCCGGCTGTGGGTGGCCGCCACCGACTACTCGGGCGACCTGGGCATCGACGACAAGATCCTGGCCCGCGTCGTGGACGCCTACCGTCGCATCCGCAACACGCTGCGCTTCCTGCTGGCCAACACGAGCGACTTCGACCCGCAGGCCGACGCCGTGCCGGTGGCGCAGATGCTCGAGATCGACCGCTGGGCGCTGGCCCGCGCGGCGCAGCTGCAAGCCGAGATCCTCACCCACTACGAGGTCTACGAGTTCCACCCGGTGGTGTCCAAGCTGCAGGTCTACTGCTCGGAGGATCTCGGCGCCTTCTACCTGGACGTGCTCAAGGACCGCCTCTACACCACGGCCCCGAAGAGCCACGCGCGGCGCAGCGCGCAGACGGCGCTGTGGCACCTCACGCACGCGATGCTGCGCTGGATGGCGCCCTTCCTGAGCTTCACGGCCGAGGAGGCCTGGGCCGTGTTCGACCAGGAAGGCGAGTCGATCTTCACGCGCACGTGGTGGCCGCTGGCCACCCCGGACGCCGCGCTGCTGGCGCGCTGGCAGCAGATCCGCCACGTGCGCGAGGCCGTGAACAAGGCCATCGAGGAGGTGCGCACGGCCGGTGCGGTGGGCTCCTCGCTGCAGGCCAACGTCACGCTCACGGCGCCGCCCGAGACGCACGAGCTGCTCGCTTCGCTGGGCGAGGACCTGAAGTTCGTGCTCATCACCTCGGCCGTCACGCTCGTGCCGGGCGAGGCGCTTGCGGTGCAGGTCACGCCTTCGGGCGCGACCAAGTGCGAGCGCTGCTGGCACTGGCGCGACGATGTCGGGCATGACCCCGCGCACCCGACGATCTGCGGGCGCTGCACGAGCAACCTGTATGGCGCCGGCGAAGCCCGCGCCGTGGCCTGAGGCGGCACCGTGGCCACGCGTGGCAGGAAGGCAGGCGGCGCGAGCCTCGCAGGCTGGCTGGCGCTGGCCGTGCTCGTGATGCTGCTGGACCAGTTCACCAAGACGCTCGTGGTCGGCTGGTTCCAGCTGGGCGACGTGCGTCCGGTCACGGGCTTCTTCAACCTCGTGCGTGTGCACAACTCGGGCGCCGCCTTCTCGTTCCTGGCGGGGGCCTCGGGCTGGCAACGCTGGTTCTTCGTGGGCTTCGGCGTGCTCGCCTCGGGCTTCATGATCTGGATGATCCGCAGCCACCCGACGCAAAGGCTCTTCTGCTTCGCGCTGTCGATGATCATCGGCGGGGCCGTGGGCAACGTCATCGACCGCCTGCTGCACGGCCACGTGATCGACTTCCTGCAGTTCCGCTTCGGCTTCCTCGAGCCGCTCTTCGCGGGCGGCTACTTCCCGAGCTTCAACCTCGCCGACGCCGCGATCACGCTGGGCGCGATCTGCCTGATCCTCGACGAGATCCTGCGCGTGCGGCGTTCGCGCTGAGGCCGCGCGAGGCGGGGCCCAGACAACCTCAGCCCTCGAGCACGCAGCGCGCGGCGGCCAGATCCTCCAGCGCCGTACCCACCGATTTGAAGAGCGTGATGTCGCGTGCATCGGTGCGTCCGCGCGCCGGGTCGGCCACCAGCTCCGCAAGTTCGGCCCGCACGTGCGCGCGGTCGATCACGCCGCGCTCGATGGGTTGCGTGAGGTCCCCGGCTTCGGCGAGCGCGCCGGCGTAGGTGTCCACCACCGCGCGTGCGCGCCGCACGGCCTCGTCGTCCACCTCGCGCATGTCGCGCCGAAAGCCCCCGACGAGGTCCAGGTGCGTGCCGGGCCGCAGCCAGTCGCCTTGCACGAGCGGCTCGGTGGAGGTGGTGGCGCAGCAGACGATGTGCGCCTCGCGCACGGCCGGCTCGAGGCTTTCGCGGGCCTCGATTTGCAGGTCTCGCCCCGGGTGGGCCTGGCGCAGCGCCTCGCCCAGCGACGCCGCCAGCGCCTGCGCCGCCTCCGGCCGGCGACCCCACACGCACACGCGCTGCAGGCCCGGGCGCAGCGCCACGTGCGCACGCGCCATCCAGCCGGCCAGCCGCCCGGTCCCGACGATGAGCAGCGTGTGCGCATCGGCCCGGGCCAGCAGCCGGGCCGCAAGCGCCGACGTGGCGGCCGTGCGGCGCAGCGTCAGCGCCTCGCCGTCCATCAGCGCGCGCACGTCGCCGGTGCGCCGCTCGAGCACCACGACACTGGCCTGCACCGTGTGCGGCGCGCCCGGAATCACGGTGACGAGCTTGGTGGCGATCAGCTCATCGTCCCAGGCCGGCATCAGCAGCAGCGTGTCGCTCGACGAGAGCGCGTGCGCGTGCCGCAGCGGCACCTGCGCCCCCTGCCGGAAGGCCCGCTCGAGCGCGGCGGCCAGCCGCTCCCAGGGCAGCGCGGCGTGCACCTCGTCGTAGCCATAGACTCTTGCCATGGCACGCAGTGTAGTGATCGTCGGGGCCGGCGTGATGGGCGCGGCCACGGCCTGCTTCCTGGCCCGCGACCATGGCGCCACGGTCACGCTGGTCGAGCGTGACCCGTCCTTCGTGCGGGCCTCGAGCAGCCTGTCGGCCAGTTCGATCCGCCAGCAGTTCAGCACGGCCGTCAACATCGCCCTGTCACGCTGGAGCCTCGCATTCCTGCGCCGCGCGGGTGCAGAGCTCGCGGTGGGCGGCGACCACCCGGCCATCGGCCTGGTCGAGCCCGGCTACCTGTACCTGGCGCGCGCCGACACGCAGGCGCAGATGCGCGCGGCTCACGCGGTGCAGCGTGCCGCCGGCGCCGATGTGCTGCTGCTCGAGCCCGAGGCGCTGCGCGCGCGCTTCCCGTGGCTGGCCACCGATGACCTGGTGCTGGGCTCCTGGGGTGCGAGCGGCGAAGGCTGGTTCGACGGCCCGGCGCTGCACCGCGCCTTCCTGCGCAAGGCGCGCGCGCACGGCGCACGGATCGTGCAAGGCGAGGTGGCTGCACTCGAGACGGGTGGCGAGCGCGTGCGAGGCGTGCAGCTGAGCGACGGCAGCCTCGTGACCGCAGACGCCACTGTGCTGTGCGCCGGAGGCTGGTCGTCGACATTGGCCACCACGCTCGGCCTGGCCTGGCCGGTGCGCCCGCGCAAGCGCGACGTCTTCGTGCTCGACAGCCCGGCCGAACTGCCCGGCTGCCCGCTGCTGATCGACCCCAGCGGCGTGTGGTGCCGCCCGGAAGGTCGCGGCTTCCTGGCCGGCGCGCCGCCGCGCCCGGTGCAAGCCGGCGGCCCCGGCGACCCCGACGAGCCGGACCTGCAGGCCATCGACCATGCCCTCTTCGATGAAGTGATCTGGCCCGTGCTCGCCGCGCGCATACCGGCCTTCGAGGCACTGCGCGTGCGCTCGGCCTGGGCCGGCTACTACGAGATGAACGACTTCGACCACAACGGCCTGGCCGGTGCCGTGCCAGGCTGGGCGGGGTTGTGGACAGCCTGCGGCTTCTCCGGGCACGGCATGCAGCAGGCGCCGGCGGTGGGTGCCGCCCTCGCCGCGGCGGTGGCGGGCGCGGCGAACCCGGGCCCATCGATCGAGCCGCTGTCGCCGTTGCGCCTGGTGCGCGGCGAGCCGCTGGTCGAGCTCAACGTGATCTGAGCGCGCCATACTTCGCCCATGCTGATCGAGACCCTCGGTGCGGCACGCGACCTGGGCCGCCTGCACGAGATCGCCGCCGTCTTCGTGCGCCACGGCCTGGGCGACCTGGTCCGGCGCCTGGGCCTGGCCGACGCGCTCGAGCGTGCCGGGCAGGTGCTCAACCGCGAGCACGCGGCCGACCTCGCGCGCCTGGAGCCACCGGTGCAGGTGCGCCTGGCGCTGGAGGAACTGGGGCCGGCCTTCGTCAAGCTCGGGCAGGTGCTCGCCGGGCGGGCCGACCTGCTCGGGCCGGCCTGGATCGCCGAGCTCCAGCGGCTGCACAGCCGCGTGCCGGCCGTGCCCTTCGAGGCGCTGCGGCCACAGCTGCGCGAGGACCTCGGCGACGAGCCCGAGGCCGTGTTCGCGCACTTCGACCCCGAGCCGCTGGCCGGCGCCTCCATCGCGCAGGTACACCGCGCCACGCTGAAGGACGGTACCGAAGTGGTCGTCAAGGTGCGCCGCCCCGGCATCCAGGACGTGGTGGAGGCCGACCTGCGCCTGCTCGAACGCCTGGCGGTGATGGCCGAGGACGAGTTGCCGCAGCTGCGCCCCTATCGCCCGCGCCAGCTCGTGCGCGAGTTCGCGCGCTCGCTGCGCCGCGAGCTCGACCTGGCCGCCGAGTGCCGCTCGGCCGAGCGCGTGGCCGCCAACCTGGCCACGCTCGGCTTCGTCGCCATCCCGCGCGTGCACTGGGCCCATACGGGCCCGCGCGTGAACGTGCAGGACCGCGTGCAGGGCATCTCCGGCGAGGACCTCGCGCAGGTGGATGCCAGCGGCCTGGACCGCCAGCTGCTGGCCCGGCGCGGCGCACAGGCCGTGCTCAAGATGATCGTGGAAGACGGCTTCTTCCATGCCGACCCGCACCCGGGCAACGTCTTCTACCTGCCAGACAACCGTCTGGCCTTCATCGACTTCGGCATGGTCGGCCGCCTCACGCAGCGCCGGCGCGACGAGCTGCTGCGGCTGCTGCTGGGCCTCGTGCAGCGCGAGCCTCAGGCGGTGGCCGACGTGCTGCTGGACTGGACCGGCAACGACCACGGCGCCAACCTCACGCAGCTGGAAACCGAGATCGAGACCTTCGTCGACCAGTACCACGGCACGCCGCTGGCGCAGCTGAGCCTGGCGGGCATGCTCGCCGACGTGACGACGATCCTGCGCGAGCACCGGCTCGCGCTGCCGGCGGATCTGGCCCTGCTGATCAAGGCCTTCGTGTCGCTCGAGAGCATGGGCCGCGGGCTGGACCCGGGTTTCCACATGGCCACCGAGGCACTGCCGCTGCTGCGCGGCGTGGTGCGCGCGCGCTGGCAGCCCCGCGCCATCGGCCAGCGCGCATGGAAGGCGCTGGGCCGTGGCCTGGCGCTGGCCGAGCAGCTGCCGCACGACCTGTCCTCGCTGCTGCGCCGCGCGCGCCGCGGCCGGCTTCAGGTGGGCCTGGAGCTCGCGCACCTGCGCCGCGTGGGCGATCAGCTCGACCGCGCCGCGAGCCGCCTGTCGCTGGCCCTCGTGATCGCCGCGCTCATCATCGGCTCCTCCATCGTCATGACCGTCAGCGGCGGGCCCACGCTGCTGGGGCTGCCCGCCTTCGGGCTGCTCGGGTTCCTGGGCGCGGTGGTGGGCGGGCTGTGGCTGCTGCGCTCCGTCTGGCGCAGCCACCACCGGCGTGACGACGAGGACTGATGGCCGGCATCACGCTGCAGCCACTGCGCCTGCGGGACCCGCTGCGCTGGATCGCCCGCGGCGTGCGCGACTTCATCCGCGCGCCCGGCATCGGCCTCTTCTACGGCCTCGTGTTCATGGTGATGGGCTGGGCGCTCCTGAAGGTCTACGAGCGCGCAACGGCCTACACGCTGGCCCTCTCGGCGGGCTTCCTGCTCGTGGGGCCCTTCCTGTGCCTGGGCCTGTACCGCGTGAGCCAGCGCCTGGAACGCGGGGAGCGGCCGGACTTTGGCGACAGCCTGCTGGCGGGGGGCACGCGCACGGGGCAGCTGGCCATCTTCGGCTTCGTGCTGCTGGTGCTGGAGATGCTGTGGGGGCGCGCCACGCTCGTGTTGTTCGCCGTGAGCTTCGAGGGCATGCCCGACTTCAAGGGTTCGCTGCTGGCGCTGCTGGAGCCCGAGAACATCGGCTTCATCGTCGCGTGGGCTGCCGTGGGGGCGGTGTTCGCGGGCCTCATCTTCTCGATCAGCGTGGTGGCCATCCCGATGATCCTGGACCGCGAGACGGACGCCATCACCGCCGGGCTCACGAGCCTGCGGCTCGTGCTC